>JANXSP010000029.1 GCA_025356575.1 Novosphingobium sp. | reverse complement strand
CAGACGATAACAGAACGGTACCACCGGCCTATGGGCCAGAGAAAGCTCCGCCAGTTGGTCGAATCGTTGGTTATCAGGGGGCTCTCGGCAGTCCCGAAGTAAACAGAACAGGCGCGAATTGCCGCCATTCTGGAGAAGTTTTCTCTATTAGATCAGATACTTAAGACTGTGTGGCGGAGCGGGTGGGATTCGAACCCACGATACGCTTTTGGCGTATACTCACTTTCCAGGCGAGCGCCTTCGACCACTCGGCCACCGCTCCGCATGCTCTGGAACGGGTGCGCCTAGCGACACCACCGGGCTTTCGCAAGGCGGGGGCTTTCGCAAGGCTGGGGGCTTTCGGATCGACGACGCGCGTGGCAGGTTGGGGAATGAACCGCAATTCTGTCATCGCTGCCGCGCTCTCGCTCACGTGGAGTGCGCTTGCACAGGGAGGCCCGACCCCGCCGGCTGCCTCTGCTGCGCCCGCGCCCAGCCTGGGTGAAATCGTCGCCGCGGCGCCGGCGGGCGAGTGGCGCGCGATCCCGGCGGGCGATCTGCTGGTCATGGACCTGGCTCCCGACGCAAAGGGGAAAGCGCGGCGCGTGGTGATCCAGCTCATTCCCGCGCCGTTTTCGCAAGGCTGGGTCGCCAACATTCGCCGCCTCGCCGCGGCGCATTGGTGGGACGGGACGAGCATCAACCGGGTGCAGGATAATTATGTCGTCCAGTGGGGCGATGCGAACGGCGAGGACAAGGCCAGGGCGAAGGCGTTGCCGCCTGGGTTGGCTACGGTACCCCAGAGTGCCTACGACACCCGGCTTCCCGCCGATCTCAAGAACCGCTGGGAAAATAATGCCATGTCCAATCTGCGGCGCGCCATGGCCACGGATCAGACATCGCAGACCGCCGTCTCCGCAGTCCCGCGCGATGCTTACGCGATCTGGACCAGCCTGTCCGCTGGATGGCCGGTTGCGAGCGATTTGCGCGGCGCGATGTGGCCCGTCCACTGCTACGGCATGGTCGGCGTCGGCCGGAACCTCTCGCCCGATACCGGCTCGGGCGCCGAACTTTATACCGTGATCGGCACCCCGCCGCGGCATCTGGACCGCAATATCGCGCTGGTCGGGCGGGTGATCGAGGGAATCGATTTGCTCTCGAGCCTCCCGCGCGGGACCGGGGCGCTGGGGTTCTACGAGACGACGGGCGAGCGGGTGCCGATCGTGTCGGTGCGGCTCGGCAACGAAGTGACGGGGCTGCCGGCGTATCAGTACCTCTCGACCGAAAGCGAGACATTCGCGCGCTATGCCGATGCCCGCGCCAACCGCCGTGATCCGTTCTTCATCCATCCCGCAGGCGGCGCCGACGTGTGCAACATCCCGGTCCCGGTGCGGCGGGTCCCGCCGGCCGGATAGCGCGCCCTACATCCGCTCCGCCTGCGCGACCGCATCGCTGGCGCGCAGCGCGCTGACGATGCGGGTGAGGTGGGCAAGGTCCTTGACCTCGAGATCGATCTCATAGGTGTGGAACGGATCGTCCTGCTGGGTCATCTGCAGGTTGACGACGTTGGCGCGGCTACCCGCGAATATCCCGGCCATTTCCGCCAGCGTTCCCGGGCGGTTGTATAGCACCGCACGCACCCGCCCGATCGCGCCGTTGCTGCGTTCGCCCCATGACAGGTCGAGCCAATCGGCATCGATGCCGTTGGCGAGGTCGAGGCAATCGATCGCGTGGACTTCGACCCCCTTGCCCGCCTCGCGCAGCCCGACGATGCGGTCGCCCGGCACCGGGTGGCAGCAATTGGCGAGCTGGAAGCCCATCCCCGGGGTCAGCCCGCGGATCGAGATCGCGCGTTCCTGGCGCGGCCAGCTTGCCGCATCGGGAAGTTCGGCGGCGCTGCCGGGGACAAGCGCTTCCATCACCTGGTGATCGCCGAGCTTGGCCGAGCCGATGGCGTGCATCAGATCGTCCTCGCGCGTGAAGCCGAGCCGCTTGACCGCATCGGCCACGGCTTTCTTGCCGATCTTGCCAGGGAGCCGCTCGGCAATCTCGTCGAACAGCTTGCGCCCGATCGCGGCAACTTCCTTGCGCTCGTTCATCCGCACCGCGCGGCGGATCGCGGCTCGGGCCTTGCCGGTGACCACGAACCCGAGCCACGAGAGCTGGGGCGAGGCGTTGCGGCTCTTGATGATCTCGACCACGTCGCCGTTGTTCAGCGGGGTACGCAGCGGCATGTGCCGCCCGTTGATTTTGGCGCCCACCGCCAGGCTGCCGAGATCGGTGTGGACGTCGTAGGCGAAATCGATCGAGGTCGCGCCCTTGGGCAATTGGTGCAGCGCGCCCTTGGGGGTGAACGCAAAGATCCGGTCCTGATAGATCGCCAGCCGGGTATGCTCGAGCAGTTCCTCGGCATCGTGGCTGGCGTCGACGATCTCGATCAGGTCGCGCAGCCAGCCGACCTGCCCATCGGGCCGGGTTTCGCCTTGCTTGTAAGCCCAGTGCGCGGCCAGCCCGAATTCGTTGAGACGGTGCATTTCCTTGGTTCGGATCTGCACTTCCATCCGCATCGAGTTTTCGTAAATTAGCGAGGTGTGGAGCGAGCGGTAGCCGTTCGACTTCGGTGTCGAGAGGTAGTCCTTGAACCGCCCGGGGATCATCTGCCAGGTCTGGTGGAGCACGCCGAGCGCGCAGTAGCAGTCATCCGCGGTCTCGGTCAGCACGCGGAACGCCATGATATCGGTGATCTGTTCGAAACTGACGTGGCGTTCAGCCATCTTCTGCCAGATCGAGAACGGGTGCTTCTCGCGCCCCGAAACCTCGACCTTGAACCCGGCTTCGGCCAGCGCCTGCTTGATCGCCAGCGCGATGGCATCGACCTGCCCGCCTTCCTGGCTGCGGATCTGCGCGAGCCGCCCGGTGATCGTGGCGTAAGCCTCGGGTTCGAGTTGCTCGAACGCGAGGAGCTGCATCTCGCGCATGTATTCGTACATCCCCACGCGCTCGGCCAGGGGCGCATAGATATCCATCGTCTCCTTGGCGATGCGGCGGCGCTTGTCCTCGCTCTTGATGAAGTGGAGCGTGCGCATGTTGTGCAGCCGGTCGGCGAGCTTGACGAGGAGCACACGCAGGTCTTCGCTCATCGCCAGAAGGAACTTGCGCAAGTTTTCCGCGGCGCGCTCGTTCTCGGTCAGCGTCTCGATCTTGGATAGCTTGGTCACCCCGTCGACCAGACGGGCGATGTCGGGGCCGAACAGCTTCTCGACCTCCTCGATCGTCGCCAGGGTATCCTCGACCGTATCGTGGAGCAGCGCGGTGACGATGGTCTGCTCGTCGAGCTTCAAGTCGGTCATCAACCCGGCCACTTCGATCGGATGGCTGAAATAGGGATCGCCAGAAGCGCGCTTCTGGGTGCCGTGCTTCTGCACCGAATAAACATAGGCGCGGTTCAGCAGCGCCTCGTCGGCATTGGGGTCGTAGGCTTTCACCCGCTCGACAAGTTCATACTGGCGCAACATCGCTGCCCCTAGATGGGGGGAAGCGGGGGCCAAGGGCAAGCGGAACGTCGCGGCGGGCGTGCGGGGCGGCAAATGTCCGGCGCAACCCGCCAAATGACTAGGCCGCGCTCTGCGGGTTTGGTAGGGGCGGCCCAAGTGCCGGGCGCCGCGCGCGTCCGATCGGGAGCACATCTATGGTCGCGGCTCATATCCTGGCGCTGGCACTTGGCAGCGTCTCGCCCGGCGATCAGGTCGCCCTGCCGCCGATCGACGCGCCGGCTGCTGCGCCAGCGCCGACCCCCGTCGCTACGCCAGCACCGAGCCCGGTGGCTACGCCAGCACCGGAAACTACTCCGGCGCCCGTTTTGCAAACCGCGCCAACTTCCCCCGCGGTATTGGTTCTGCCGGTCTTCGCCGGTCCCGCGAGCACCACGATCGTCGGCTACACCGGGCCCAAGCCGCTGGTCGCAGCGCAGGATGCTCGCGCCGCGGATACAGGCGATGCCATTGTCGTTACGGGACGTTCCAAACCGCCCCCGGGCGATCCGCTCCAGGCGCTCAACGCCAAGTCGTATGAAGTGAGCCAGGCGGCCGACCGCGCGATCGTCGCCCCCGCGGCGCACGTCTACAAAGGCATCGTGCCGCGCCAGGTCCGCACCGGGATCCGCCATTTCTTCCGCAATCTGCAAGAGCCGATCGTCGCGCTCAACTACCTCCTCCAGCTTCATCCGGGCAAGGCGGCCGAAACCGTCGCCCGGTTTGCCCTCAATTCGACGATCGGGCTGGGCGGCGTGATCGATGTTGCAAGGGTGCGTCCGTTCAACCTGCCCCGGCGTTCGAACGATTTCGCCAACACTTTGGGCTATTACGGGGTCGGCCCCGGCGCGTTTTTCTTCCTGCCGCTGGTGGGCCCGACCACGGTCCGCGACCTGATCGGCGGCGCCGTGGATTCGGCCTATGTCGGCGTGCTCGCACGCGCCACGATCGGTTCGGTCCTGACCAATCCGAAGGTTGCCCTTCCCACCGGGATCGTCCGCGGGCTCGATTTCCGGATCGAATTCGACGAACGGATCAAGACGATCAACGACAAGTCCGATCCCTATGTCGCCGCGCGCGAATACTATCTCAATCGCCGAGCTGCCGAGATCGAGGCGCTGCATCATCCCTCGTCGCAGGCCGATGCCGAGACCGACCTAAAGAACCCGCCGGTCGACGGTGTCGCGCACCGCAAAGCCGCCCCGAAGCGTTGAGGCGGCGGCGATGCCCCGGCTGATCCTGTTCAACAAACCGTGGGGCGTACTCTCGCAGTTCACCGATCGCGGATCGCCGACCGTGCGCGCGACGCTTTCGGACTTCATCGCCGCGCCCGGGGTCTATCCCGCCGGGCGGCTCGACCGCGATAGCGAGGGGCTGCTGCTGCTGACCGACGACGGCGCGCTGCAGGCGCGGATCGCCGATCCCAGGTTCAAGCTGGCCAAGACCTACCTCGTCCAGATCGAGGGCGAGCCCGCCGACGAGAGCCTCGAAGCCTTGCGCCGCGGTATCCGCCTCAACGACGGCGTGACCCGTCCGGCCGAGGTCGCGCGCATCCCGCCGCCCGCGCTGTGGCCGCGCGACCCGCCGATCCGCGTGCGCCAAAGCATCCCCGATGCCTGGCTCAGCGTGACCTTGCGCGAAGGCCGCAACCGCCAGGTCCGCCGGATGACCGCCGCTGCGGGGCATCCGACTTTGCGTCTGGTGCGCTGGGCGATCGGCGCGTGGACGCTGGCGGATATCGCCCCGGCCACCTGGCGCGAGGTTGAGGTTTAGCGGGCAGGTTCCTTGCGCACGCTCCCTGCGAAGGATTTCGCCAACCCTTCCCTTCAGCCCCCGCCGAACGCCAGGCTGCCGCGGTTGATCAGCAGCGTCACCAGATCGGCGGTCCCATCTTCGGCGCCCGCAGCGTCGTCCCGGCTGGCGCAGAGCCGCTCGGCAAAGGCGGCTTCCGCACCGCTGCAATCGTAGCTTCCACCATCGACGAAGAGCGTCAGCCTGCCCGAGCCGGTGCGCACGAATGCGAACCGGCTGGCGGGATTGCGCTGGATCACCGCGCCCTTGCCCAAGCGGCGGCGGACCGTTGCGGCGGTCAGGAGCCGCGCCGGTCTCCAGTCGATTTCGGCATCCTTGGGCGCGGTGCTGTGTTCGCCGAACCACCGCGCAAAGGCGGCGCGGTTTCCCAAGGCAGCGGCGACCATCGCCTGCAACCGGTCCAGCGCATCCGCCCCGATCTCGCCCGGATTGTCCTGGCGCGCCAGCCCCGCGTCGCCGTAGCGATCGTCATCGCTGAGGTCGGCGAGCGCACGGTCGCTCCACCCGGCGATCAGTTCGCAGCGCGATGGCGCGCGAAAGCCCACCGAATAGGTCATGCAGTCATCACCGACCGCCGTACCGTTGTGCGCGATGCCCGGCGGCAGGTAGAGCATGTCGCCAGGGCCGAGCAGCCATTCCTCGGCCGGCTCGAACGCGGCGAGCAAGCGTAAATCGTCGTGCGCGATCAGCGGCGTCTCCGCGTCGCAGCGCCCGCCGATCTGCCAGCGGCGCTGCCCCAGCCCCTGGATCAGGAACACGTCATACTGATCGAAATGCGGCCCGACCCCGCCGCCATCCGCAGCATAGCTGACCATGACATCGTCGACCCGCCAGTTGGGGATGAACCCGAATGGCGCGAGCAGGTCGGCGACCGGGGGGATGTGGTGATCGACGGACTGGACCAGCAGCGTCCACGGTGCGGTGCCGAGACCGGCGAAGCGCCTGGGCTTGAACGGACCATGCTCGAGCGCCCACTCGCCCGGTCCGGGGTTCATCACCAGCCGCGCTTCGACGCCGCGCTCGCACGCCAACCCGGCCAGTTCGTCGGGCGTGAGCGGGTTCGTCCACGCCGCGCCCCAGGCGGGCCAGGGATTGCGGATTAGCAACGGCTTTTGCTGCCAGGTATCGCGCAGGAACGCCGCGGCATCGAAGGGGGTAGGCTCCATCGCCGCGGCTTAGTCGCTGGTTCGGCGCGAGACCAGTAGACCGGCACGAAAAAGCCCGCCCGGGGGTGTTTCCGGGCGGGCTATTCATAGGCGCATCGTCGCGGGCTTAGAAGCGGATCGAGAGACCCGCGCGGGCGCCGTAACCCTTGACCCCGCCCGAGAATTCGCCGGTGCCTTCCATGAACCCGTGGATCCCGCGGACGCTGGCGATGTCGAGACCGAGCGCGGCTTCGCCATAGGTGCGCTGGCGGATGCCGGCGTAGTTCAGTGTCAGCCCGCCATTGATCAGTGCCAGGTTGTCGTTCGCCCGGAATTCGTGGACCGCCATGCCGCGACCGTAGAGCGTGACCCGGGCCGGCGTATCGCTGATCACCGCACCGATCCGCGCCCCGGCCTTGCCGCGCAGCCCGTCACGATCGGCGAACCCGAACTGGGTTCCCAGCACGTTGTAGCCATCGAGCGTGACCTTGGCGTAATCGACCGAAACCAGCGGCTCGACGAAGTAGCTGGGCGATCCGAAGTGGAGCCCAAGCTCGGCGTTGCCGCCCCAGGCATGGCCCTTGGTCGGCGCGGTATAGCCCGCCGCGAACGAGCGTGCGGTGATGTCGTAATGCTCATACCGCACGAGCGCGCTGGCGAAGATCACCCCGGCGTTGAGCTTGCCATAGGCTCCCGCATTGAATGCGCGGTAGTTGAACCGCCCGGCACCGCCCGGAACGTGGAGCTCGCTGGTTCCCGCACCCGCGGTCAACCCGAACACCGCCGCCGAACCCGCAGCAAAATCGACGCCGGCCTGGGCGTTGAAGAAGTCCTGGTTGGTGGTGAGATCGTAGCTGCGCGGCTGCCCGAACGCGGCGGTGTTGTAGATCCCGCCAGCCTGACGCCGCGATCCCTGCATGTTGAGCCACAGCGCAGCGCCCGGACGCGCCGTTTCTTCCGCGAACCCGCCGAACTGCGAAAGGTGCGAGCCGACCAGGTCGTTGCCCTTGTAGAACAGCTCGCGTGCGCCGCCGACCAGCGTCAGCGGAGCCAGCGCCGAAGCGGTGGGGGTGCCGTTGACGACATAGTCGTTGCTCGCCGCCAGGAAGGCCAGGTCGTACTGGACCAGCCCCGCGGTGTTCGAGGCCAGCGTGAACGCGCCGGCGCTGCTGCCCGCCCCGGCATCCACGACCACCGCGTTGTTGACGAACTGGCCATTGAGCCCGTTCACCAGCACAGCGGTCGATCCGGTGGCCGATCCGCCGATCACCAGCTTGTCCGACGCCGAACCCGCGCCGACATCGACCCCGAGCGTGGCGCCCGCACTGCCGACATAGTTACCCGAGGTGCTCACGGAATTGCCCGTGGCGCCGTTGCGCATGTCGATCAGCCCGGCGTTGTTGAGCGTCTCGAGACCCAGCAGCGAGGCGCCCGCGCCGAACGAGGTCAGCGTGCCGGTATTGTTGAGCACATCGTTCCCGGCGAGGAAGTCGAGAGTCGCCGGCAAAGCGAGCAACGTTTGGTTATTGAAGGTATCGGCGCCCGTGGTGAAGGTGATCGGTCCGACGATCGTCCCGGTACGCACCAGCGTCAGCGTGAACGGTCCGCCCGCGAGCACGGTGTACGGCGTGGTCCCGGCGATGTTGCGGAGCGTTCCGGCGACGACGAGCGTATTGCCCGCGGTCCCCTGGAGGCTGACCCCCTGGACCCCGGTGGTGGTGCCGGCGTTAATCTGGACCGTGGTCGTCCCCGCGGTGGTGGCGGTTATGCCCGTGCCCGTTGCCGAAGCCACGTTGCCATTCGCGCTGACAAAGATGTTGGCGCCGTTGGTGGCGGTGGCGACGACGGCATTGCCGTTGGCGGTTACCGTACCGGTGTTGACCCCGACGAGCCCGGTTACCGCCGGAGCCGATGAGGTTACCACAATCCCGCGCGAACCCGCGCCGCTGACCGTGGTGGTGCCGCCGCTGACGGTGGTCGCCGCCAGTGTATTGCTGACGACGATCCCGTCGCTCGCCGCGCCGGTGGTGGTGACCGTGCCGCACGAGACGTTGGTAGTCTGGGCGCCCGCGACGACGACCGCCGGGCTGTTCGCGCCGGTGGTCGAGACGTTGCCGCAGTTGAGCGTGGTCGCGCCGCCGGCCAGGTTGATGCCGTTGATCCCGGCACCCGTTGTGGTGATCAAGCCGGTGTTGGTCAACGATACCGGTCCGGTCCCGCTGACCACGACCGCCGAAGCGACGCCCGTGGTCGCCGCACCCGCGACGGTGGCATTGATCGCGCCCGCACCGCCGGCGATGCGCAGCGCGGTGGCGCCGTTGGCGGTCTGCTTGCCGCCGTTGAACGTTACCGCGCCTGTCGAATTGACGAGCGTTCCGGTAGCGCCGACTTCGCTTGCGGTCACCGCGCCAGTGGTCAGCGTAACCGCGTTGGCCCCGGCGTTGACGGTGAGTGCGTTGCCCGTGGTGGTGACGTTGCCGACTATCAGGTTGACCGGCGCGGTCGAGGTGATGACCGCGCCCTGCGATCCCGCGCCCGTGGTGACGACGTTGCCGAGGTTGCCGGTGACGCCCGCGCCACTGATCTGTGCGGCGGTAACCCCCGCGCCCCCGGTCGTCAGCGTTGCGCCCGCGCCGCGCAGAGCGATCGGCCCGGTCGTGGTGATGTCGAGCGCGATTGCCGAGTTGCCGCCGTTGGCCAGGCCAGCGGTGGTGATGTTACCGTAGCCGGCATTGACCGCGCCGGTGTCGGTGCGGATGAACAGTCCGGTCGAACCCAGCCCGGTCGTGCTGATGACCCCGGCGTTGGTGGTGACCGTGCCGGTCCCGGTGGTGCGCCCGGTGACGCCGTACGCGCCGTCACCCGTGGTCGTGGCCGAGGTGATGTTGACCAGCACGTTGCCGCCAGTCGATTCGGCATAGACGCCGTTGCTGTTGACACCCGTGGTGCTGAGCACGCCGCAGTTGATCGTAACCGATCCGGTGCCCCCGGCCTGGGCTATGACCGCAGTCGAATTGGCCCCCGTCGTCGTCACGCTCGGGCAGCCGCCGACATCGGCCGAACCGACCGCGTTGAACGCGTTGGCGCCGATGCCAGCGCCGTTAGCGGTGACGACAGTACCGGTACGGATCGTTGCATTGCCGGTGAACGCCTGGGCGATTGCGCCATACCCGCCCGGGGTGGTTCCGCCGTTGGTCGAGGTGGTGATGTTGCCCGCGGTGATCGACACCGTCCCGCCGTTGGCGAGAATCCCGCGGTCGCCGGTGACGACATTGCCAGTGACGATCGTGTTGGTGCCGTTGGTCGTCGCATTGGTGCGCAGTCCGCGCCCGGTGGCGGTGACGTCGCCCGTGGTGATCGCGATGTTGCCGGTCTGGTTGCCCGCGTCGATCGCGGTGCTGTTCGCGCCGGTGGTGGTAATGCTCCCCGTCGTCAGCGTCAGGTCGCTGCCCGCGCCCGAAAACACGCCGAACGCCGCCGGTCCGCTGGTGACGATGTTGCCCGTGGTGACCGTTGCCGGTTGCCCGGCGTTGCTCAGCGTCAGCGCGGTGGCGGTGGTGGTGAGATTGCCGGTGGTCAGGTTGACCGGAGCGGTCGAGGTGATCACCGCGCCGCGTGCGCCCGCGCCGGTGGTGACAACATTGCCGAGGTTGCCGGTAACGCCCGCGCCAGTGATCGATGCCGCGGTGACGTTCGCGCCGCTGGTGGTCAGCGTCGCCCCTGCACCGCGCAAGTTGATCGTCCCGGTCGAGGCGATGTCGAGCGCGTTGGCGGTGCCCGCGCCGGCCACGCCAGCGGTGGTGATGTTACCGTACCCGGCATCGATCGCTCCGGTCCCGGTGCGGAGGGCCAGTCCCGTCGATCCCGCTCCAGTGGTGCTGATGACCCCGGCGTTGGTGGTCACCGTCCCGGTCCCGACGGTCTGGGCGAATACGCCGAACGCGCCCGCGCCCGAAGTCGTGGCAGAAACGATGTTGACCCCGATGTTGCCACCGTTGGCCGTGGCGAACACGCCGTTGCTGTTGCTGCCGACCGTGGTGAGCGCGCCCGCATCGATGGCGACCGAGCCCGTCGCGCTGTTCGCCCGGGCGGTCACCGCAGTGCCGTTGGCCAAAGCAGCGGTGGTGACATTGCCGGTGCGCACGGCGATGTTACCGGTCGAGGCAGTGCCCGATACGCCGAAACCTGCGGGCGTGGTCCCGCCGTTGGTCGAAGTCGTGACGTTGCCCGTGGTGATCGAAACCGTGCCGCCGTTCGCCAGGACGCCGCCGTTGCCGGCATCGACGTTGCCCGTAACGACGGTATTCGAAAATCCTGGCTGCGCAATCGTCTGGAACCCGCGACTGGTCGCGGAGATATTGCCCGTGGTTACCGCGATATTGCCCGTCTGGTTGACCGCCGAGAGACCGATGCTGCTCGTGCCGGCGGCGCTGATGTTGCCCGTACGCAGCGTCAGGTCGGTACCGCTGCCCGATGCGACGGCAGTTGCGCCTGTTCCGTTGGTGCTGACGTTGCCGACTGTGACCGTCGCTGCCTGGCCGGGCGTGCTGAGGTTGAGCCCCGTGGCCCCGGCGCCGGTGGTGCTGATGTTGACCGGCGCGCCGCTGGCCGGGGTGAAGCTGAGCGCCCCGCCGGTCGAGGTCAGGGATACCGCGCCGGCACCCGTGGTCGCGATCGGCCCGGTCGCGACGTAGCTCGTCGTCGAGGGTCCGACCGCCGAGGTCGTGACCAGCCCCGGCCCGGGAACGACAGTGGTTCCGGCGGTGGTGGTCGCGGTCAGCACGGTGGCGGCGCCATCGATGCAGGTGATCGTGGTGGTGGCTTGCGAACAGGTGGTCGACTGGGCCTGTGCCGTTGCGGGCAGGAGGAACATCGCGGCGGCGGTCGAAACGCTGCCGAGCAGCGCGGCGCGAGTTGTCAGAGTGGTCATGGTCTCTCCTGTTGCCGCCGAGGATTCGTTACCAGGGCGCACCCCGGCCAGCTGTCGGCGTTGTTGGCAGGCTCGTAGCCTCCCGAGCAATCACGCGTCAATACGTAGCGTATTGTTTTGAATGCAGAAACGCGACCGTTTCGGATCGGCATGCGGCAACGGCGCGGAAATCCGCCATTCCCAAAATAACAACTGTCAGTTTTATTCTATCACGCGGCGATTGCCCGCACGGCGATTCTAGGTGGATCGGCCGCGCGCTGTGACCGGCCAGATCGCGGCCAATTCGCCCCCTTCGACCACATGATATGCATCATACAGATTGACCGTCGGATCGCAGTGCGGCGCGCCCAGCGAAACCCTTTCGCCGAGCCCGGGGAGGTCATCGCCGATCAGCGCACCGTGTTCGTCGCCCATGAAGCGGTAGCGCACGTCTGGGCCCGCGCCGCTCAGCACCACGGGCGCACCGGCATCGGTCGCGAACGCCTTGAGCCCGGCGTCGATCGTCACCAGCCCGGCGGCGTTGGCGCTGATCACGCTGGAATCGACCATCAGCGCGGTCTCGAAAGCGTCTGCCGCACCCAGGTCGCATTCGCCGTACTCGCGGTCCATGAACACGTAGCTGCCCACCTGGAGCTCGGTCAGCACGCCAAGCTCGGCGTCGACGACGTGGCTTCCGGTGCCGCCGCCGGTCACCACCGCGGGCGCCAGCCCGGCGGCGGCGAGCGCGGCGATGCATTCGCTGAGATACCCGGTGCGCTCGGCAAGCGCGGCGCGGCGCTCGGCCAGATTGGCGATGTGCTGCTGGGCGCCGCAATAGAACTGCACGCCGCCATAGCGCAGCGAAGTGTGCCCGGCGATGCGGCGGGCCAAGGCAACGGCCTCCGCCGCCGAGGCGACCCCGGTGCGGCGGATCCCAGGATCGATATCGACGATCACGGTCAGCGGCGGCCCGCCCTGCATCGCCGCGGCCAGTGCATCGACGACAACGGGATGATCGGCGACTACGCTGAGCGGCCCGGTGCGCCGCGCCAGCGCCGCCAGCCGGGCGATCCCCGGTGCGGTCACCACGGGCGAGGTCAGGTGGAGCCCGGTGATCCCCTCGGCGGCCAGTGCCTCGGCCTCGCCCAGCTTGGCGCAGCAGAGCCCTATTGCCCCAGCGGCGAGCTGGGCGCGGGCGATGTCCGCGCTCTTGTGCGACTTGGCGTGGGGGCGCAGCGCCAGGCCGTGGCCGCGCGCGAACTCCGCCATCCGCGCCACGTTGCGCCCGAACGCTGCGCGATCGAGGATCAGCGCGGGGGTGTTGATCCGCGCACGGGATCCAGGCTGACCGATCAGGTGCGCATGAAGATCGCGGCTCGCACTCACAGCGAAAACGCGAACAGCTGGCGGAGATGGTCGTTCATGAATTTGGCTCCTGGGTCGACGCGCTTGCGGACTTGGCCGAAGGCCTGTGCCTGGGGATAGAGCGCGACGACATCCGCGCTGGTCAGGGTGTGGCGTTTGGCCCAGTGCGGGCGCCCGCCGTGCGCCCGGAACACCGCCTCGAGCGCGGCGAAGTGTTCGGCGAACGGCATCGCGGCGTATTGGTGGACCGAGATCGAGGCGCAGGCCCCGGCGTGGAACGGCGACAGCCAGATGTCGTCGGCGGCCACCATCCGGAACTCGAACGGAAAGATCAGCGGCATCCGCTTGGCCCGCACCAGCGCGAGCGCTTCGCGCAGCGCCGGGACTGCGCCCGCGAGCGGAATCTCGTACTCCATCTCCTCGAACCGCACGGTGCGTTCGGACGGAAAGATCTGCCACGCCGGTCCGCTGCGCCGCGAGGCCCGCGTCAAGCGCGCCAGCACGCGCTGGATCATCGCCGCGCTGCGCGGGGCGGCGGCGGCCAGATCGCAGCACGCCTGGAACACCGCGTCGCCGTCTTCCTGCGCGGTAAGCGGGCCGGGCGCCGCCGGATGCAGCGTCTTGAGCGTTACCGTTTCGGCATAAGGGAACAAGAAGAACTCCATGTGGCGTGTCGCCGCGGCGAGCGCGGGCAGCGTATCGAGCACCTCGGCCAGCGCGCGCCGTGCGATCCGTTCTTCGAGGTGGAGCGCGGGGATCACCGCGATCCGCACGCGCGTGGCGACGCCGAGCAGCCCGAGTGACAGGCGCTGCGCCTCGAACAGTTCGGGCTCGTGATCCTTGTCGCAATCGACCACGCTGCCATCGGCCAGCACCAGCCGGTAGCCGCGCGCCATCGCCGCGAGCGAACCGAGCTCGCGCCCGGTGCCGTGCGTGCCCGTCGCCAGCGCGCCGCCCAGCGTCTGCGGATTGACGTCGCCCTGGTTGGCCAGCGACAGGCCTTGCGCCCACAGCGCCTCGGTCAGCCGCTTGAGGCTCCATCCGGCGGGGGCATCGACGCTCGCGCGGTCCGCCGCGACGACCAGTGTGCCCGCCATGTCGTCGAGCGACACCAGCGTGCCTGCGGTTGCGCACAGCGGCATGAATGAATGCCCGGCCCCGGTGACGCGGACCTGCGCGGCGCCGCGGACGATCTGCGCCAACGCGTCCTCGTCGCGCGGGCGGACGATCTGCGCGGGATGCGCGACCACGCTGCCCGACCAGTTGCGCCATGCGCTCATGCCCAGACCTGCGGGCGGCGCTGCGCCCACGGCAGCTCGGTCTCGAGCTGCCCCGCCAGACGGTAGAGCGTCGCCTCGTCGGCATAGCGCCCGGTGAACATCAGCCCGATCGGGAGCCCCGACGCGCTCATCCCCAGCGGCAGCGACAAGGATGGCTGGCCGGTGAAATTGAACAGCGCGCAGAACGGGAACAGCGCCATCTGCTTCTTGCCGAGATCGCGCGGGGTCACGCTGGCGGGATCGGAGAACCCGATTTCGGGCGGCGGCGTGCTCATCACCGGGCACAGATAAACGTCGAAATGATCGAACTTCTCGACCACCTGGCGAGTCAGCACGCGCAGTTCCTGATAGCCGTAGAACGCCTGTTCGCCGGTTACCGCGCGCGAGCCCTGGAGCGCCGCCCAGGTCATCGGCTCGAGCTCGTCCTCGCGCGGTTCGCGGCCCACCCGCTCGATCACCCGGCGCATCCCCGCGGCAAAGTTCGCGGCCGACACCGGCGCGCGGGCGCGGGCGATGGCGCGGTGATCGGCGCCGAGCGTATCCTCGCGGACATCGTGGCCGAGCGCCGCCAGCGCCGCCGCGGTATGCGCCAGCGCGGCCTGCACCTCGGGGTCGATCGGCGCGCCCGAGGGGGTTTCGGCCGACCAGCGGATACGCAGCTTGCCCGGGCCGCGGGCGACCTCATCGAGGTAGGCGCCGGCCTTGGCGGGGACCGCGTAAGGCGATCCCGGCTCGGGCAAGCCGATGGCATCGAGCATCGCGGCGCTATCGCGGACGCTGCGGGTGACGACGTGATCGACGCAGAAGCCCATCGCATAGTCGAACCCGTCGGGCAGGTTGGGCACGCGGTTGCGCGTCGGCTTCATACCCACCAGCCCGCAGCACGCCGCGGGGATGCGGATCGAGCCGAGCCCGTCCGAGGCGTGCGCCATCGGCACGATCCCCGCCGCCACCGCCGCTGCCGATCCGCCCGACGATCCGCCCGCGATATGCCGGGGGTTCCACGGGTTGCGGGTCGGGCCGAACTGCGATGTTTCGACATTGCCGACGATGCCGTATTCGGATGATGCCCCGCGCCCGAGCAGGACCACCCCGGCTTCGCGGAAGCGCGTGGTCAGCCCGGTATCCGCGGTATCGACCACATCGGCGCAGAACCGGCTGCCGCTGGTGCAGCGCCAGCCGGCAACCCCGATCCCGAAATCCTTGACCAGGAACGGCACCCCGGTGAACGGGCCAGCGGGCAGCGGCGCCTTGGCGAGCGCGCGGGCGCCTTCGAAATCGCGCGTCACCACCGCGTTGATCGCGGGGTCGAGCTGCTCGATGCGCGCAATCGCCGCTTCGACCAGTTCACCCGCCGATACCTGGCCGCTGCGCACGAGCCCGGCCAGTCCGAGGGCGTCGTGAGAAGTGTAGTCGTCCATGTCGGCTCCTGCGGCTGCGGCGGCGTGCCATGCTGGTCCATAACGCACGCCCGGGCAACACGGACCCCGCCTGCGCCACGCAGGCGATTACAATCCCGGCATTTGCTGATAGCGCCTGGCCCGGCGCAGCGCAGGCGGTCTGCGGCGTTGCTGGGGATCCCACCGGACGATGACGCTCAAGATCCTGCTTGTGGAAGACGACAAGACCGTCGCCGATTTCATCGCCAAGGGGCTCGCCGAAGCGGGGCTGCAAGTCGATCACGCCGCCAACGGCCGCGACGGGCTGTATCTTGCAACCGACGGAAGTTACGACGCCATCGTGCTCGACCGGATGCTTCCGGGGATGGACGGGATGGCCGTGCTCGGCGCGATCCGGGCGGCGAAGATCGAAACCCCGGTAATCATCCTGTCCGCGCTCGGCGCGGTCGATGCCCGGGTCGAGGGGCTCGACGCCGGGGCCGACGACTACCTGACCAAGCCCTTCGGCTTTGCCGAGCTGCTCGCCCGCATCCGCCTGCTGATCCGCCGCGGCAAGAACGAGCCTGCGCCGCAGACCAAACTGGTCTGCGGCGATCTCGAGATGGACCTGCTGTCACGGCGGGTGCGCCGCGCGGGCCCCGCGGTCGAGCTGCAGCCGCGCGAGTTCCGGCTCCTCGAATTTCTCATGCGCCACAAGGATCAGGTGGTCACGCGCACGATGCTGCTCGAAGGGGTGTGGGAATATCACTTCGATCCCGGCACGAATGTCATCGACGTGCACGTCAGCCGTTTGCGCAAGAAGATCGACGACGGGTTCGGCGTGCCCTTGCTCAAGACCGTGCGCGGCGCGGGCTATATGCTCGGGACCGCCGATTGAACCTGCTCAGGCCTCTTGGCTCGACCACCGCGAAGATTGCGATGGCGTTCCTGGTCGCCCAGATCGTAGCGGTCGGGGTGGCGCTGATGCTGATGTACGGCTTCACCGAACGGACGATCACCGCAGACGCGCAGAACTTCGTTTCCGAGCTCGATTCGGATGTGTCCGACGAATTCGAGCGCGGCGGGCTGGCCGCAGCCACGGTCGCGATCGAGGATCGCCTTGCCAACGATGGCCCGCGCAATGCGGTGATCATCCTGCGCGCGCCCAACGGATCGCTCGCGGTCGGCAATCTCGACGCATGGCCGACCGGGCTGGGCGATTCGGTTGGCTGGCAGGAGCGCGTGATCCGCACCACCGGCAGCGCCCAAGCCGCGATGTCGGGTCTCCACACCGCCAAGCTGGGTGGCGGCTATGTCCTCCTGAGCGGCCAGATCCTCGAAAGCGAGGAGCGCCTGGGGACGATCATCGAATCCTCGCTGATCACCGCATCGCTGGCGGGGCTGGTCGTAGCCGGGTTCAGCGCCTGGCTGTTCGCGTGGTTCATCGGCCGACGGGTGAACCATATCGCCAACGTCGCCTCCGAATTCAGCGCTGGCGAACTGGCGGCGCGGGTTTCGCCCGATGGTTCGGGCGACGCGTTCGACCGGCTCGGTCACGCGATCAACGCGATGCTCGAACGGGTGCAGGTACTGCTGACCGAACTGCGGCTGGTGACCGACGCGCTGGCGCACGATTTGCGCTCGCCCATCGCGCGGCTGAAGGCGACGATCGACCGCGCCTCGATGACCACGCGCGACGGAACCGCGATCGCCGCGCTGGGCTCGGTGTCGGATGAGGCGGACCGGCTGTTGCGGATGTTGACCACCGCGCTGCAGATCAGCCGCAACGAAGCGGGCATCGGCCGCGAACAGTTCACCCGGTTCGACGGCGCCGAGATGCTCCGCGATCTTGCCGAGGTTTACGGCCCGTTGGCGGAAGATCAGGGCTTCGCGCTGGAGGTTGCCGTTCCCGCCCACGCCACGATCGACGCCCACCGCGAGCTGCTCGGGCAATCACTCGCCAACCTCATCGATAACGCGCTGAAATACGCGGTCGGCGGATCGACGATTGCGCTGAGCCTGGTGCAGCGCGAGGGCGCGCTGGAACTGGCCGTAGCCGACGATGGTCCGGGAATTGCCGAAGACGATCGGGCACTGGCGCTGCGCCGGTTCGGGCGGCTCGAAGCAGCGCGGCCCCAGGGCGGTGCCGGGCTCGGCCTCTCGCTGGTGGCGACGGTCGCCCATCTTCACGGCGGGACATTCGCGCTGGAGGACAACGCACCCGGGTTGCGCGCGGTAATGCGCCTGCCGTCGGTGACGCCGCAGACCCCGCCGGTGCTGGCCTTACCGCAATAGGTGAACGGCCGCCCGCCGGAGCAACTCCGACCGGCGGCCGTTCAAGGCTTCAGGCGCGACAGGCGGTCTTGGTCGCATTGCCGGCCAGGCTGCAGTTGTAGGTCACGACCTTGCCGTTGGACAGGCGGGCCTGGACCATCCGGCCGGTCACCACCCGCGCCGGGGGGCGCGCGGGACGAGGTGCGGCGGCGCGGGCCATCACCGCATTACCGGCGGCCGGCATAACGTGAGCGGTCATGGGTCGCGCAGGGATGGCGTGGGCGGCCACAGCCGGCGCACGGACGGGTACGGCCCGGACGGGTACTGCTCGGACGGGTACGGAACGGGCGGGAGCAACGTGCGCTGCGACGACCGGGCGTGCAGCGACGGCCGGGCGTGCGGCCGGATGGGCCACCGTGGTGCGCGCGGCGACTGCGGGGGCCTTGGCCTGCGCCTTGGCGGCGTGCGGGCGCGCTGCGGCGTGGGCGGTCGTCGTTGCCGGAGTCGTGGCGGCAAACGCAGGCGCGCCGATTGCGACCAGTGTCGCCGCGCTCAGTCCGAGGATTTTTCCAAAATTGGTCATGTGTTCGTTCCCGTGATTCGATGGGCATAAGCCCACGGTTGGATCGGCGCAGACTTTTGCGACTGCCCGATCTCGCCGCTGTACGAGCGCCAACCCAGCCGCGGGGTGGCGGAACGATTACAAATTGGTCATCCGACCGGTGCGAACCGGCAGCGCGGAGAGCCTCCTAGAACCAGGCCGCACGCCCGAGACCAGGCTGGCCGCGGCGGGTCTGGTGCGATCGGCGCGCGCATGATCATGTCCAGTCCGAGCATGGCGGACATGCCGGGCGCGGGCATCGGCCAGGACGATGGTCAGCTTGAGCCCGGGGTTGCGCACGTTGAAAGCAGTCATCGACGAGGCGTTGATTACGCGCAGCCGCACCCGCTCACCGCGCGGTTCAGCCTGAGCGGGAATTTGTAACGATGATTCGAGCGCGAATTTCCTGGCCGACTTTCCATGCACACGTCAGCTTGACCCGCGCTATCGCTGGCTCAGTGATATTGACGGTGCCAGGCCTCCAGCATCAACGCGCTCCAGAGCCGGTTGGACCAATCGAACCGGCCCGAGCGGTGCTGTTCCCACGCTCGCGTGATCGGAGCCGGCTCGACCAACCCGCTCGCCCTAAGGCTGGCGGGCGACAGCAAGTCATCGGCCCAGCCGCGCAGCGGCCCGCGCAGCCACTCGCCGACCGGAACGCTGAAGCCCATTTTCGGCCGGTCGGTGAGTTCGAGCGGAACGTATTTGGCCAATACCTCGCGCAGCGCCCATTTGCCCTTGCCGCCGCGAAACCGCATCGCTGGGGGGAGCCGCGCGGCCAGGCCCAGGATCTCCAGATCGAGGAACGGCGCGCGGGTCTCGAGTCCGACGAACATCGCCGCGCGGTCGAGCTTGCACAGGATATCGTCGGGCAGATAGCCGCGCATGTCGCGCACCATCATCTCCGATCCGACCGAGCCGATGGTGAAACCACGCGGCATCGCGGCATCGATCCCCGAACGCGGTTCGGACCAGCCCCCCGCGACGATCGCTTCGGGATCGGGCCAGTAGCTGATCAGGTTGCGGTAGAGATCGTATGAATTGCGGGTTTCGCGCAGGCTGGTCGATAACGCATCGCCGATCTGGGCGAGGCGCGGTCCGCCCATCATCCGGCTCGACGCATCGAGACCGCGCCACACCGTCTGCGGCAAGCGGCCGATCCCACCTCCGATCGCGCGGCGCACCCCGAACGGCAACCCGGAGAGGCGCTCCCACAACCTGGGTCCGAACAGATAGCGGTTGTAGCCGCCGAACAGTTCGTCCCCGCCATCGCCCGAGAGCGCGACCGCGACCTGGCCGTGTGCGGCGCGGCAGACCAGGTGCGTCGGGATTTGCGAGGAATCGGCAAACGGTTCGTCGTACATCGCCGGCAGATCGGGGATGATCGCGCGTGCATCCTGCGCAGTAACCCGCACGACGCTGTGATCGGTGCCGAGGTGCCGCGCGACTGCCGCGGCGTGAACCGATTCGTCGAACGCGGCATCGTCGAACCCGACCGTGAAGGTGCGGATCGGCTGGCTGCTTTGCGCCTGCATCAGTGCCACGATCGCCGAACTGTCGATCCCCCCCGAAAGGAACGCGCCAAGCGGCACATCGGCGAGCATCTGGCGCTTGACCGCGCGCGCCAGCGTCGTCTCGAGCAGCGCGACGGCTTCGCTGTCATCGAGGATCGGCGCGTCGACCCCGGCCTCCAGCGCGGCGCTGAGTGACCAGAACCGGGCGACAGTGATCGACCCGTAGGAATCTTCCGCCTCCAGCGGCACGTTCGGCGGGGTTGCCGGGGGGGCGCCGAGAACCGTCAGGATCGTGCCGGGTTCGAGCTTGAAGATCGCCGCGTAGATGCTGCGGGGCGCCGGGACATAGCCGAAGCGCATATATTGGGTCAGGGCGCCGCGGCAGATCGCGGGGTCGAAATCGGGATGCGCCCGCAGCGCCTTGAGCTCCGACCCGAACACCAGTGCGCGCCCGGCCCAGCCCCAGTACAGCGGCTTTTCGCCCATCCGGTCGCGGGCGAGGTGGAGCGTTGCCGCGCGGCGATCCCACAGCGCCAGCGCGAACATCCCGTTGCAGCGCTGGAGCGCGTTTTCGATCCCCCAGGCAGCGACCGCGGCGAGGAGCGTCTCGGTATCCGAATGGCCCTGCCACGACGGCGCCGCGCCGGCTTGCGCAAGGTCGCGCCGCAGTTCGAGGTGATTGTAGATCTCGCCGTTGAAGGCGATCACGAAGCGCCCGCACGCCGAATGCATCGGCTGGTTGCCCGCGGCGCTCAGGTCGAGGATCGAGAGCCGCTGGTGCCCCAGCGCAATCGCGCCTTCGGCCCAGGCCCCGGCACTATCGGGGCCGCGGTGAACGAGGCGGCCGGCCATCGTCCCCACCAACCGCAAGGCCGCATCCCCCGCGGGCTGACGCGGATCGAGGAACCCGGCTAGTCCGCACATCGCGCGGCGCTCCCGCTGTTGCCGCTTCCCGTCTCGCCGCTTTCAGCCTCGCCGCCCGGCTGGCCGGCAACGGATCGCTCCCGCGCCCGCAGCGAGTTGGTATAACCGCCGTCGCTCACCGAAAATCCCCAGTTTCGAAATCCGCACCGGCGGCCAATCTGCCGCCGCCCTTACGCCGGGTTTTCGAAAGAGTGCCACTCAAAAGAGCGCGGCCTCGCTCAACCGATTCGTTTTCGCAGAATGCAGTGACCGGACCCAGGCGCCGCGCTGCCGCTCACCCCTACCCCGCGATAAGGGTCAAGCGCGGGTGCGCGGAAGCGGGCTCGATCTCAGATCCACTTGCGCTTGAGCCAGATCAAAGGTCCGCTCAGCGCCAGCAACACAGCCAGGACCGCGAACACGTCGTTGAGCCATTTGAATTGGTCGTGGATCATCACGCCGGCGTGCAGATCGGCCATCATCAGGAACAGCGGCGTTCCCGATGCGGCATTGCGCACCGCGATTCTGGTATCGCTCAGGACATCCGGAGCCGCGCCGGTGCGATAGATCGCCTTGCTGTTCTTGACGTACCAGGTGCCGCCATCGCGCGATGCGCCCGTGATCGCAGTCTTGGGGCCGGTCAGCTTGCGCCACACTGCGTTGCCTGGGCCGCGGACGAAATTGCCGCCGCGGCCGAACCCGGCGAAGACCTGGTCTTCGACCCGGAACACGTTGCCCCCCGCGTCGCCGTCGGGCACCGGCAGGCTGGCGTCGGGGCGCCAGTTGCGCCCGCCGTCATGGCTTTCGAGCAGGCCGAAGCGGGTTGCGATAATCAGGCCTGCAGGATCGTTCGGCCATGCGGCCACCCCTTCGATCTCGTGATCGAGCGACCACGCCTGAAACCCCGGGGGCAAGCTTGACCGCGCGACCGTGCGCCCTTCGGCCCAGCCGAGAAAACCGTAGATATGATCGAGCGGGATTGCGGTGAGCGAAAGATAGAGAATGGGCACTGCCGCCGCCAGCCCGACCAGCGGCCCGTGGAACCGGTGGAGCCAGCGCATCGTCCCGCGTTGCGCCCGCATCGAGAGCAGCTTGCGGCGCCCGCGCCGGGTCACCCACCAGTATCCCACCCCGGTCAGCGCCAACACCGCCATGCCCACCCCGCCCAGATCGTTGAGCCGGATCGCCCACCGGCCCGGCAGCATGCCGTGACCGAAATGGATGTCCATCAGCGAGCGCGCGAACGGGAGGGTCTTGGCAAGTCCGGTGACACCCGGGCCGGCACCCGAACCAAGCGCGATCGCGTTGGCTTGTCCGGCTGCCGGCAGGATCCGGACCAGCGCACTGGAATCGCGAACCGCGACCAGCGATGCGGCATCCGCCGCCGGGCTGATCGCGGTCAACCGCACGCCCGCCAGCGCCACGCGCCGGGCCGATCCCCCGCCCGCGTCGGTTGCCCACAATCCGTCGTCGGTCGCAAGATACAACCCGGCAAAGCCGTGGCGGTCCAGTTCGGCAAACCCATAGACCTGCGGCTGGCCCGATCGCGCGGTGAACGCCACGGGGGTCCAGGTCTTGCCCGCATCGGCCGAACGCCAGGTGCCGCGTTCCGACGCGCCGACGACAGTTCCGCCCGCCACCGCGATGTGGCGCATGATCGTGCCCGGAACCAGCCGTCCGATCTGCGGCGAGGTCCACGCCGCGGGCACGCTGTTCTGGTTCAGCCAGCGCCATTCGTGGTGATCGAGCGCAATCCCCGTCAGCGCCAGTACGAGCAGCCACGCGCACGCGGTCAGGCCCGCATACTTGTGGACCGCGCGCAGGAACCGGTGGACGCGCGGCGGCACTAGGCGGCGGCCAGCACCGGCGCCGTCTTGCGCTTGGGCCGGCGTCCGCGCCGCCACATGACGAAGCCGGTCGCGACCCACAGGCTGACGGAAATGCCGATGATCGAATAGATCACCCCGCCGATCGGCCCGATGATAAATCCGCTGTGAACCGGAAAGAGCCACGCCCGGACCCCATCGCCCCCGCTGGTCAATCCCGTTGGATAAATCCCGACCAGCTTGCCCGTCTGTGGATCGACCAGCACGTCGGTGCGCTTCAGTTGCGGGCTCATGAATGCGAACCAATAGTTCACCGCGTGTGGCCCGGCTGGTCCGAACGCGACCATGTGGAGATTGCCGACCGCCTTCTGGGCGGTGGCATAAGCGGCGTTGGCACCGACCGCGGGCTTCATCGCCATCCCGGCATGCGCCGGCGCCATCTGCATGTTGCTCTTGAACACCGAGCGGCCGGAGGATTTCTCCGCCCAGGTATAAAGGTTGAGCGCGGTGCCCGTGCCGGCGACCGAGATGATGAACAGTCCCGCCACGATCCCGGCGGTACGATGAAACTTGACCACGCCCTTGGCGTTGCGGCTGGTGCCGCGCGTCCGGAACCAGATCACGATGCCGAGTGCCGAAAAGATCACGACCCCGGCGCCCAGGATGGTGAGGATGATCTTGCCCGGCGTGCCGAAGATCAGCCAGCGGTGGAGGACCGAGGCCAGACCGATCCAACCCGCCGAAGCCGACTGTTCGGTAATGACCTTGTTCTGGAACTGATTGACCATCACTATCCGCGACATGTCGAGCGTGCCCGCATTGCGCCCGCCCATCACCACGATCGCGGTGCGCGGAGACACGGCCGCGGGATACATCATGTGCGCGACCTGGAAGCCGGGCCGCTCACGCGCGATATCGGCGAGGATATCGCCCGGGGGCGCCGCTTGGCCCGCTCCATCGGCGCGGTAGAGCCCGGGATTGGTCGCCTGCATCAACCAGAAACGCTGCTGGGCAATAGCGCCGGTCACCCCCTGGAGGATGAAGAACAGCCCCAGCACCAGCGCAAAGCGGCGGTGCCAGCGGCGCAGCGTCAAGGTCGATACAGTCATGCTCCGCTCCCGTTCGTTCGGTTCCGAAATCCGGCCGCCACCCGCCTAGTACTTGTATGCGAGATTGACGCCGAACTGACGTCGACGCGGGGCCGAAACGAAGAAATCGCGGAAGAACGTCGTCTGGTTGAGACCGGTCAGCGGATTGACCCGCGTCAGCAGCCGGTTGAAATCGAGGATCCGGGTCACGACCAGCGGCGTCCGGTCTTGCAGCAGGTTGCGCGCGAAGACGCTGATCGACCAGTGATCGTCGTGGACCCCGACGCTGGCGTTGAGGTTGTAACTCGCGCCCGCCCAATTGAGATTGTCCACCTGGCTATACCGCCGGGATTCGTATGCCAGATCGCCGCGCGCGAGGAATTCCAGATTGCCCGAAAGCGGCTGGTTGATCTCGGCGGTGAAGATCGCCTGATGCTCGGGGGTTTGGGGCAGGCGGTTGCCGCTGACGTCGCCCCCGCCGGGCCCGTCGACATCGAGCGGGTTGGGCTGATCGTTGCTGAGGAAGGCCGAGCGACCGTCGGTGTCGAAGATTTCCTCGGTTGTATCGTCGAAAAAGCGCGTAAACCGGGCGTCGACATAGGTGTAGGCTAGGCGCAGATACAGCCAGTTTGCCGGCTTGCCCGAAATGTCGAATTCAAATCCCTTGATCCGCGATTGGCCGGCGTTCTGGATGAACACCACGCTGTTGGGGGTCCCGGTCAGGCGAGTGTAAGCCTCGCCTCGGCTGAGCTGTTGATGCTTCCAGTCGGTATAGAATGCCGCGAAAGCGAAGTTGATGCCGCGGCTCCGGCCCTTGAAGCCGAGTTCATAGCTCCACGCGCTTTCTTCCTGGAACGTCGCGAAACCCGATGCGGTGAACGTGGCGATATCCGCAGCGCTGGCGTCGGTCGGGAAGTTGTTGAACCCGCCCGGCTTGTTGCCCTTGGCCGCGGTCGCATAGATGTTGAGATCGTCGGCCAGCTTGTACCGCGCGGTGAACCGCGGCAAAAACGCGTTGAACTTGACCTCCTTGACGTTGATCGCCGGCGCGGGCGGGCCGCCAACCGGCCCCAGCACCCGGGTCGATCCGATGATCCGGTCGGATTGCGCGCGTGCTTCGCCGCTGACCGTGAAGCGCGAGGAAATATCCGCCTCGATCATCCCGAAGACCGACTTGCTACGCACCCCGTTGGGGCTGTCGTAAGGCCGGCGGGTGTTCGTCGCGGCGTTGACCTCGAACCCCGGCAGGACATCCTCGATGTACAGGTACGCGCCCACGGTGGCGCGGATCGGCTTGTTCTGCGGGCTAGCGAGGCGGATTTCCTGGCTGAAATCCTCGACCGTGGAACCGTCGATCGCGAACGAGGGCGCGGCGGTCACCAGCGTGGCGTTATCCTGCCCGGTGATGCTGTAGTTGTGGTTGAACGCGGTGTTCGAAGAAAGCGTCGTCCCGCCATCGGTGGTATAGGCCATCGCCAGATTGGCGCGGTAGAATTTGCGGTCGAGCCCGTGGTAACCGAGCGTCGCCAGCGCGGTGTTGTTGGCAAAGTACGACGCCAGCGTCTTGACCTCGCCGCAGTAGAACCCGCGCCGGCTGGTGTTGGTCTTGGGGAACGGCACCGTCGCAATGATCGGCGGCGCATAGCAGTTGTTCTGCAGCGATCCTTGCGGGTTATAGGCATAGGCGGTGTCCCGGTCCTGGCTGAACCCGAACGAGGCGATGGCCTCGAAGTTGTGGCTCGGCCGAAACAGCAGGCGTCCGCCGAGATTGATGCTGTTCTGCCCGCCGATGTCGCGCACGCCCGTGGCCGCGTTCACATAGTCGCCGCCGAAATTGTAGCTGCGCGCGTTGACTTCGAACAGCAGCACGTCCTTGACGATCGGGCCCGAAATGTACCCCGATACTTCCTGGTTATCGAATTCTCCGATGGTCAGCTTGATCCGGCCGGTGAGATCGTTGGTCGGCTTGCGCGTGACGAAGTTGATCGCGCCGGCGAAGGTGCCGCGTCCGAACAGCGCGGACTGCGGGCCCTTGATGACCTCGACCCGCTCGATGTTATCGAGCTGGTAGCTCGAGATGTTGTCCGAGACGAACACGCCGTCGATGAAAAACGCCGCGTTGGGGGCGCCGACCACCGATGACATCCCGCGGACCGAGGGCCGCACCCCGGCTCCGCCGCCGCCGCCGGTCCGTCCAAAGCCCTGCTTGAACGAGAACCCGGGGGTCTGGTTGGCGATGCCCGAAATATTGTCGAGGTTCGCACGGTCGATCGCTTCGGCGCCGACCACCGCGATGGTCAGCGGTACATCGACCAGCCGCTCTTCCTTCTTGCGCGCGGTGACGATGATGTCGCCTCCGGTTGCCTGGTCAAGCGCGGCTGCGCCCGGCGTTGCCGAAGTCTGCGTGACCGGCGCGGTCTGTGCCGCGGCCACGCCCGGGATTGCCGAGGCCGCCGAAGCAACGAGCAAAAAGGTCTTTGTGCGGATTGTCATGGTTCCCCCCCAGGAAAAAGAAATCGCGGGAAGACTACGTTTAGGTAAAAAAGTTGTCCAGACAAATTTTTCCGAGGCGATCGGCACGAGCGTTTGGCGCGCGTGCCAAGTCCGCGGCCCGACCGCGCCGGGCACGACATTACGGTGTTTTTAGATTGTCATTCCCCGTATTTCGATGGAGTCTTGGCCGTTGGATTAAATGGCCAGGCTATTGCTATCGCTAACTTTTACGGAGCGCGCGGTGTCCCTTGATCCCTCACCGCAAGCCAACCGCCAGGTTCGCAAACACCGGCCGGCGCTACTGCGTGGTGAGCCCTGCTGGGTTCGAACCAGCGACCTACTGATTAAAAGTCAGTTGCTCTACCGACTGAGCTAAGGGCCCCCGTGCAGTGCGCGCCTGCCGGAGGCAGGGCGCGGGGTGGGGTTCACCTAGGGAGCGGGCGGGGGCGGGTCAAGCGGACCGCAAGCTGGCGCACAGTGAGCCCGGTTGCGGGGTCGCGCCAGCGCGGGGCGATGGCGCGCGCGGGGTTCAGGACGAATCCGCGCGTGCGAAACGCAGCATGCGGGATCGTGAGGCCCGGCGAGGACCATGCGCCGCCGCTCCACAATACGATATCGAGATCGAGCACGCGCGCGCGCCACCGCGCGCCGCCGCGCCGCCGCCCGAACTGCCGTTCGACGTCCTTGAGCGCAGCGAGGAGCGCGCCGGGTGCAAGGTCGCTGGCGACAACCGCGGCCGCGTTGGCATAGCAGCGGCGCGAGGGGCCGAGCGGGGCGCTGGCGATGATCGGGCTGGCGTGCTCGACCGCGATCCCGCGAGCCGGCAGCGCCGTTAGCGCGGCACGTAGAACCCGCGCGGGCGCGCCGAACCGGTGGTGCCGCCGGTTCGAGCCGAGCGCGATCAGATAGCGCGGCGGCGCGCCTTTCGCTGCGCGATCAAATGTCCTGGACAAGACGCGTGTAGAGCTCGGGCCGGCGGTCGCGGAAAAAACCCATCCCGGCGCGGTGTTTGGCGGCGCGGGCAAGGTCGGTCGCCGCAACCAGCACACCGCTGTCGTCGGGTCCCAATTCGGCGCGATAATCGCCCCACTCGTCGGTGATGAAGCTGTGACCGTAGAACGTCTGGCCGTCTTCGGTTCCGATGCGGTTGGCGGCGACCACGGGCATGCAGTTCGATACCGCGTGGCCGAGCATCGCGCGGCGCCACATCCGGCTCGTGTCGAGATCGCCGTCGTACGGTTCGCTCCCGATCGCGGTAGGATAAAGCAGCACTTCGGCGCCCATCAGCGCCATTGCCCGCGCGCATTCGGGGTACCACTGGTCCCAGCAGATGCCCACGCCGATGCGGGCGCCGAACACGTCCCAGACCTTGAACCCATCGTTGCCCGGGCGGAAATAAAATTTCTCTTCGTACCCCGGCCCATCGGGGATGTGGCTCTTGCGGTAAGTGCCCATGATCTCGCCGTCGGCGCCGATCATCGCCAGCGTGTTGTAGTAATGGTGCCCCTCGCGCTCGAAGAAGCTGGTCGGGATGGCGATCTTGAGCTTCGCCGCGAGCGCCTGCATCGCGGTGACCGAGGGATGTTCGCGCACCGGCCGGGCCAGCGCGAATAATGCCTCGTCCTCGACCTTGCAGAAATACGCTCCGGAGAACAGCTCGGGCGGCAGGACGATTTGCGCGCCCTGCCCTGCCGCCTGCTCGACCAGCACGGCGACCGCGGCGATGTTGTCGCGCTCGTCCGGGGCATTGAGCGCACATTGCAGCGCGGCGACGGTGATCGTGGTCATGCGCGCGATCTATTTCGCCTGCGGTGTTAAGTCCATTGCCGCTGCGGACATGCTCCCTATCTTGGCGGCTCAAACGCGATCCGAAGGAGCAATGATGGCACAGGCAATAGTCGCGGGCGGATGTTTCTGGTGCACCGAAGCGGTGTTCCGCGACGTGATCGGGGTGAGCGGCGTGGAAAGCGGCTATATCGGCGGCGCGGGCGCGAACCCGACCTACAAGGCGGTATGCTCGGGTAGCACGGGCCATGCCGAAGCGATCCGGGTGACCTTCGATGCCGATGCGCTCAGCTACGGCGACCTGCTCGACGTATTCATGGGGACGCACGATCCGACCACGCTCAACCGCCAGGGCGGCGATGTCGGGACGCAGTACCGCTCGGCGATCTTTCCGCTCGACGATGCCCAGCGCAGCGAGGCGGAGGGCGCAATCGCGCGGTGGAACGACGAGCACCCCGGCCAGCGCGCCGTGACCACGATCGAAGGCCCGGCGGAATGGTACCCGGCCGAAGATTACCACCAGGAATACTGGGAAAACGACGGCCAGCGCAGCCCCTATTGCCAGGCGGTGATCCCGCCCAAGCTGGCCAAGCTGCGCAAGAGCTTCGCGGCGCGGGTCAAGGCCTAGGCTTTCCACCGCGCGACGAAAAACCCGTCGAGCCCGCCCGCTTCCGCCAGCATCGCCGGATCGGTGCGCAGCCAGCCTTCGGTCGTGGGCACGATCCCGGCGGGGAGTTCGCTCGCCAGCACCGGGTCGCGCGCCAATGTCAGCGCCTCGGCTTGGGCCTCGCCTTCCGCGCGTTCGAGCGAGCAGACCGCGTAGACCAGCCGCCCGCCCGGGGCGAGCCAGGTCGCGGCTTGCGCCAGCAACATCGCCTGGATTTCGGCCATTTCGGCGATCAGCCGCGGACCGGTGCGGTGGAGCACGTCGGGGTGGCGGCGGCAGGTGCCCGTGGCGCTGCACGGCGCATCGAGGAGGACCGCGTCGTAAAGCGCGGGCGGCTCGAACCGGCGCACGTCCTCCTGGACGATCTCGGCGGCGAGCCCGGTGCGGTGCAGATTCTTGCGCATCCGCTGGAGCCGCTTGGTGCTGGTGTCGAGCGCGGTCACCGCCCACCCCGCCGCAGCAAGCTGCATCGTCTTGCCGCCGGGCGCCGCGCACAGGTCGAGTGCGCGGCGGCCCTCACCCTGACCTAACAACCGCGCGGGCAGGCTCGCGGCGAGGTCCTGGACCCACCACGCGCCGTCGCTGAAGCCCTCGAGCTTGTCCACCGCCAGCCCGCGCGCCAGCCGGACATGCCCGGGCATCAGCGAGGTTCCGCCGAGCCGCTGCGCCCATTCCTCGGTCGCCGCGGGATCCTTGAGCGTGAGGTCGAGCGGCGGCGGCGAGGCCAGCGCCGCGGCGATCGCGGGGGCACGCTCGCCCCACCGCTCCGCCACCGCAGCGGGCAAGGTCGGCGCGGGGAGCAGCTTGACATCGCGGCGGACAAGCGCGCCGAACACCCCGTGGGCGAGCCGCCGCGGGCCGCCGATCAGCAGCGGCAGCGCGGTCGCGACCACCGCGTGCGGCGGGGTGCCGAGCCGCAGCCACTGGGCCAGCATCAGCCGCAACACGCTGCGCGGCTTGGCATCGGGGGGGAGGATCTGATTGGTCGCGCTGTCGATCAATGCGTCGAGATCGATCAGCCAGCGCAGCGCTTCGCCCGCGATCGCCCGCGCCAGCGCGCGGTCGGCATCGCCGCGGATGCCCTGGAGCGCGCCGGGTCCCGCCTGGTCGAGCGTCTCGCCGCGGTGGAGCACGGCATCGATGAGGCGCAGCGCGGCACGGCGCGCGGGGAGGCCGGGAATATCCATCGCGGCGCCCTAGGCCGGATTGCATCGCGCCGCCACCCGCCCCATGTTCGCCAGCATGACCCAGCGCGCGACCACCCGGCCCGAGACGTTCGTCAAGCCCGCGCACTGGTCGAACGCGCCCGCACCCAGGCCCGAACCCGTGGCGCCGCCCGCCGATCCGCTCGACCCGACGCGTTTCGGCGACTGGGAGCGAAAGGGCGTGGCGGTGGATTTCTAGTGTTGCGGATGGCGGCACGAGTCCCGCCCTGCGCGGGGACGCATATTTTTTTCGACAGAGCAGGCGCCCCCGCGAAGGCGGGGGCATCAGGCGTCGGCGCGCAACCCTAAACCGGGCGGAACGTCACCTTTAGCCCGTCCGCCGGCTTGGGAATCGGAAACGCCTGCCATTTGGGGCTGTAGCCTGGCTCGATCTCGATCTGATAACGCGTCAGGATCTGCACCATCAGGATCTTGATCTGCATATAGGCGAAGTGCAGCCCAAGGCACATGTGCGCGCCGCCGCCGAACGGGACCCAGGCATATTTGTGGCGCTTGGCGGTCTCTTCGGCGGTAAAGCGCAACGGATCGAACCGCTCGGGATCGGGCCAGTGCTCGGCCATCTTGTGGACCGCAGAGGCGCTGATCCCGACCTGCGTGCCCGCGGGAATCGTATAGCCCCCGAACTCGAAATCCTTGAGCGCACGGCGCGGGGTCGAGGGCACCGGCGGGATCAGCCGCAGTGCTTCCTTGAACGCCATCTCGGTCAACTCGAGTTTACCGAGATCCTCGTACGCCACGGCGCGTCCGGCACCGCCCGTGACCGCCAGTGCCTCGGCGCGGAGCTTCTCCTGCCATTCGGGGTTCTTGGCGAGCAGCCAGACCAGCGAACTGGCCGAGCTGGTAATGGTATCGTGCGCCGCCATCATCAGGAAGATCATGTGATCGACCACCTCGTCGACCGGGAGCAGGCTGCCGTCCTCCCTTGTCGCGGTGGCGAACTGGCTGAACATGTCCTGCCCGCCGCCTTCCTTGCGCCGGCGGATAGTCTCACGCGTGAACAGATCGACCAGGTATTTGCGTCCGGCCACGCCGCGGCCCATCGCGGTGCCGGGGAGCGGCACGCGGACGACGCCGACCGACGCCTGGACGGTATCGACGAACGCGGTGTTGATCTTGTCCGCCTCGGGCCCCCACGGGATGCCGAGGAAACTGTCGGCCGCCAGGTCGAGCGTGAGTGCCTTGATCGCGGGGTAGAAGGTCATCGACTTGCCCGACCACGTCGCCACCTGATCGGCGATCCCGCGGTTGAGCGCGTCGGCGTAGTGACGCATCGGCTCGGGCTTGAACGCGATCGACAGCGCGCGGCGATCGGCGCGGTGATGTTCGAAATCGAGAAGCATCAGCCCACGCGGGAACAGGCGGTGAAGCACTGGCATCCACCCTTGTTCGGAGCTGAAGATCTTCTGCCGGTCGAACAACACGAGCTCGTTGGCGTCGGCTCCGACCAGCTGGACCCCGCGCCCGCCGAAGCTGTTGGTGCGGAAGACCTTGCCGTACTTGGCGCGCATCCGGTTGCCGTAGCCGACCGGGTCGGCGAGGACCTTGAGCGTGGTTCCGACCACGGGCCAGCCGTCCTCACCCGGGATATGATCGATCGCGCCCTTGGGAGCGGGCTGCGACCAGTGGGTGAAGGCAGACGGCGCCGCGTCCTTGGCGGCGGGCGGGGTGGGAGCAAGCGTAGCCATGCTGTCGATTCCTCGTTACTTACCCTGATGTAAGCAGCTACGCCTACGAAATCCAGCCCGCCAGTTCGCGGCGGACCAGTGCCTCGAGCATCGCCATTCCCGCAGGGCCATCGTTGAGGCAATCGAGCGTGGCGAAGTCGGTCCCGCCGCCGGCGATGAACAATTCACGCCCGCGGATCGCCAGTTCCTCGCGCGTTTCGAGGCAATCGGCGGAAAACCCCGGCGCGGCGATCGCCAGGCGCCGGGTGCCGCGCGCGGCCTCGGCGCGCAGCGTGTCCTCGGTCGAAGGCTCGAGCCATTTGGCCCGCCCGAAGCGAGACTGAAAGCTGGTCTCGACCCGCAGCGCCGGGTGACTTGCCGCAAGCGCCTCGCCGAGCAGCCGCGCGGTCTTGCGGCAATGGCAATGGTACGGATCGCCCAGCGTCAGGGTGCGCTGGGGCATCCCGTGGAAGCTGAGCAGCAGCGCCTCGGGGACGAATGCAAGCGCGGCGATCTGCGCCGCCAGATCGGCGTGGAGCGCGGCGATGTGGAGCGGGTCGTCGTAATATGGCGGCAGCGTCCGCACCGCGGGCTGCCAGCGCATTTTCGCCAGCGCGACGCCCAAAGCATCGATCGCGGTCGCAGTCGTCGCGCCCGAATACTGCGGATAGAGCGGGGCGAACAGGATCCGCTCGCACCCAGCATCCTTGAGCGCCGCGAACTCGGCGCCGAGCGCGGGCGAACCATAGCGCATCGCGTACGCCACCCTGACGCCCTGCCCCAGCCGCTCCTGCAGGTCGCGCGCCTGGCGCGCGGTGATGGCGGCGAGCGGCGAGCCGTGCTCGGCGTCCCACACCTGGGCATAGGCATGCGCCGATTTTTTCGGCCGCGTTGTCAGCACCGCGCCGCGCAGGATCGGCTGCCACAGGATCGCGGGCAGCTCGACGACGCGCTTGTCAGAGAGGAACTCGGCCAGGTAGCGCCGCACCGCGCGCGGCGTCGGCGCATCGGGAGTTCCGAGATTGACCAGGAGCACGCCGATTTTCGGCGCGGGAATCTTCGGGTGATCGGGGGGCGGGGTCATGTCGCCAGCGCGTTGAAGGGCAGGCTGCGAAAGCGCAAGCCCGTTGCCGAAAACAGCGCGTTGGCCACTGCCGGAGCGACCACCGCCACCCCAAGTTCGCCCGGATCGAACGGATCGCCCCCGCTCTCGATGAACTCGACCTCGATCCGCGGGCAATCGGCGAGCCGCGGCAGGCTCATCGCGCCGAGCCGCGCGGTCACCGGCTCGCCCCGGCGATAGCGCGTCGCCGCGCCGAGCGCGAGCCCGAGCCCGAACACCAGCCCGCCCTCGATCTGCTGGCGCGCGATATCGAGGTTGACGATGCGCCCGATGTCGACCGCCGCGCTCAGCCGGTCGACCCGGACGCCGCCGGCGTCGCGCCGCGCCACCGCGACGCAGGCGATGCGCCCGCCGCCGCTAGACTGACCCGCGTCTATGCCGCCCATCGCGTGGCAGGCGATCCCCTGCCCGCTCCCCCCGCCGCCGCCGTCCCATTCGCCGAGCGCGGCGGCGCGCTGGAGGCACTGGGCCAGGCGCAAGTCGGAGCCGAGCATTTCCATGCGGTACGACAGCGGCTCACGCTTGGCGCGGTGGGCCAGTTCGTCGACGAAACTCTCGGTGAAGAACGCGGTGTAGCCGTGGGCGTTTCCGCGCAGGCGCCCGGTCGGAAGCGCAATTCCGGTAGCGACATAGTCGACCGCCCGGTGGGCAATGGCGTAGGGCGGCAGCGCGCCCTCGACCGCCAGCGCATCGGCCTGATCGGTGGCGCCAAGCGCGGCTTGCGCGTCCTCACCGCCGAACAGACGCTTGCCGAACTCGCGCGCGGTCGCGGGCAGCGCGAGCCGCGCGCGCCACGCCGCGATCTCGCCCGACCTTGCCGTGGCGGCGGCAAGCACGGCCTGCACCGGGGTCCGCGGCAGCGCGGTCAACTGCTCCTGCCAGCGCGAATAGACCAGGCTCACCGGGCGGCGTAACGCGCGGGCGATCAGCGCCGCCTCGACCGCGTGGCGGTGCTCGAGGCGCAAGTCGAAGCTGCCCCCGGCGAGACACGGATAGAGCACGACATCGCGCAGCCCGAGCCCGAGCGCGGCGGCCACCGCGCGCCGCGCCGCCTCGGGCGCCTGGCTCGCCAGCCACAGTTCGAGCCGGCCGTTCGCGAACCGCGCCGCAGCGCTTGCGGTCTCGATCGCGGCATGGAGCGCGGGGGCAACCGCGTAGCGCACGGCCAGGTCGGGCTTGTCCGCGATCACCGGGTCGGGGTCGCCGATCGCGGCCACCCGCACCGCGCTGCCGCGGTGGAGCGCGCTGTCGAGCGCGGCGGCGATGCGCGCGCTATCGGGGACGTTCTCGGCGTGAAAGCGCGGCGCCATCGCCGCCAGCGCCCGCTCGGCGGCCCAGCCGTCGGTGGCGGTCGCGGCGAGCCAGTCCGCGCCGGTCACCGCCTGCAGGAACCCGGGCACGGCTTTGGCCGCGGCGGCATCGTGATGCGTCAGGCGCGCGCGGCCCAGCGGGGCGTGGCGGATCGCGGCGAAAACCATCCCGGGCAAGCGGACATCGCCCGCGAACTGCGCGCTGCCATCGGCCTTGGCGGGGAGATCGAGCCGCGGAAAGCGCAGCGGCGCCTCGACCACAACATCGCGCGCGCTTTCGGAAAGTGGCGCGGGCAGCAGCACGGGGGGCGACGGCGGGGTAAAGCGCGCAGCCCGCGCGGCGAGTTCGCCGAAGCGCAGGCGCTGCGCACCGTGGACGATGAACCCTTCTTTCGCCTCGCATTCTTCCCAGGCGATCCCCCAACGGTCCGCGGCGGCCATCGCCAGCAGCGCGCGGGCGCCGGCAGCAGCAGCGCGGGCCGGGGCTTCGTACGCCGCCAGCGTGGTCCCGTCGGCGGTGGCATCGAACGCTTCGCTTTGCGCCCAGCGCCGGGCCAGCAGCGCATCGGGCGCGGCGGCGAGCGCGGAGAATGCCGGCATCCACAGCGCCGACCACTTCGCCGCCAGCGCGGTATTGGCATAGGCTCCGCTCGCCGCGGCGGGCTCGACCGCGATCTGGCGCCAGTCCGCGCCCAGTTCGTGCGCGACGATTTGCGGGAGCAACGTGGTCACGCCCTGGCCCATCTCGCACTGCGGCACCGCGACGGTCACCACCCCGTCGCGCGCGATCTTGATCCAGGCGTTGAAAGCCGTTTCGCCGCGCCCGGCGGCCAGCGGCAAGCCGTAATCGCGCGGGCTTAGAACATAGCCGAGGAGAAGCGCCCCGCCCGCCCCGGTCCCGATCAGCAGCCCGCGCCGGGTAACCTCCACCGCCTAGGCTTCCGTATCCAGCCACGCCGCGATCTTGCGCGCGATCGCCGCAAACGCTTCACCCGCCGGGGTATCGCCCGCCGCGGGGGGGCGCCCGGCATCGCTGTCGGCACGGATCGAGGCGGCGAGCGGGATGCGCCCGAGGAAATCCGCGCCCATCGTCCGTGCCGCAGCCTCCGCGCCGCCATTGCCGAACGGGTCGCTGTCCTCGCCGCAATGCGGGCAGACGTATCCGGCCATGTTCTCGACCATCCCGATCACCGGGACTCCGGCCTGTTCGAACAACTGGAGCGCGCGCATGGCGTCCATCAGCGCAAGATCCTGCGGGGTCGAGACGATCACCGCGCCGACCGGCTTGTGGCGATTGAGCATGGTCAGCTGGACATCGCCGGTGCCGGGGGGAAGATCGACGATCAGCAGGTCGATCCCGTCCCAGTGCGCATCGATCAACTGGCCCAGTGCATTGCCTGCCATCGGCCCGCGCCATGCGATCGCCTGTCCCGGCTCGACCAGGTGGCCCATCGACAGTACCGGAACGCCCCACGGGCTCGGCACCGGGATCATCTTGGAATCGCGGCCCTCGGGCTTCATCCCCTCGTTGGCGAGGAGCCGCGGCTGCGAGGGGCCATAGATGTCGGCATCGACCAGCCCCACGCGCCGGCCCATGCGCGCCAGGGCAACCGCCAGGTTGGCCGAAAGCGTCGACTTGCCCACGCCGCCCTTGCCCGAACCGACCGCGACGATGCGCGGGCCCGCTGGCGCGATCTTCTTTTCGGCCGTCATCGCCACGCGCACTTCGCGCACGCCGTCGGCACCGCGCAGCGCGGCCTTGACCGAAACCTCGAGCCGGTCGCGCTCCATCCGCTCCATTCCGGCGACCTCGATCACGATCGTGATGACGCCGTCGGCCAGCGCCAACGAGGCCATTCGCTCCGCGGCTGCGGCGGGGAGCAACGCCGCAAGGCGGGCAGTTTCGGGAGATTCGTCGCTAGCCATTCGCGTTCCGCCATCGCCCCACCGCGGGACCGCGCCGCCCTAGCAAGGAAAAACCCCGCGGGGGCACTGTTTTTGTCGGGTCCGCGACCCTATAACCTTGATCATGACGAGTTTCAGCGGGGTCTTCGAGCGCGCAATCCTGGCAATGGCCGGGCGGCGCAGTCCATGGGGCAGCGGTCCGGGCGATGGCTCGGGGGACGGCTCGGGGGACGGCGCGGGCGCGGGCCCAGGCGGTGAACCCGGGAAGGCCGAGGGGGCACCTGACGAACCCACTTCCGAAACGCCGCCGAAAGCACCGGCGCGCAAAGGCCCGATCAAGGACCCGGTCCCGCCGCCGCGCAGCCCGTGGCTCCCCGCCCAGGACACCCCGCCGCGGCGCGCCGCGAACATCGAGGATATTTTCCGCGCGCGTGCCGGCGGCCCGAGCAAGACCGGCGGCGGTGGCGGCAAATTCCCGCAGATACCGCGCCGTGCCAACGGCAAGAGCTGGGGGCCGTTGATCGCGGCAGGGGCCGTAGTGCTGTGGCTCGGGGTAACCACCACGCACCAGATCGGGCCCAAGGAACAGGGCATCGTCAGCACGTTCGGCGCGTATTCGCACACGATCTATCCGGGCATTTCGTTCACCTTGCCGTGGCCGTTCCAGGATGTCAGCGTCGCCGATGTGACCTCGATCAAGCGCGACACCATCCCCGATACCGACGGCGAAAAGTTGATGCTGACGAGCGACCAGAACCTGGTCGACCTGTCGTACCTGGTGCGGTGGAGCATCAAGGATCTGAAGCTCTATACCTTCCAGCTCCAGGACCCGGCGGGTAGCGTCAAGGAAGTTGCAGAGGCGGCGATGCGTGCGTCGATCGCCGAAGTGCCGCTGGTCGATGCCATGGGCGGCTCGGGCCGGGCCCAGGTCGAACAGCGCGTGCGCATTCGGATGCAGGCGATCCTCGATGCCTATCGCTCGGGGGTGCTGGTCCAGGGGGTCGAGATCAAGAAGGCCGATCCGCCGGCCAAGGTCATCGACGCGTTCCAGGCGGTGACCGCCGCGCAGCAGAACGCGCAGCGCGATATCAACAACGCGCAGGCCTGGGCACAGCAGCTCACCGCGCGCGCGCAGGGCGATGCCGCGGCGTTCGACAAGGTTTACGAACAGTACCGCCTGGCGCCCGACGTCACGCGCCGGCGAATGTATTACGAGACGATGGAGCGCGTGTTGTCCAACAACGACAAGGTCATCGTCGAGGCGCCCGGGGTCAATTCGTACCTCCCGTTGCCCGAGATCAAGCGCCGCGATCCTGCCGCCGTTCCGGTCGCTCCGACGGGGGGCAACTGAGATGGACACGCTCTGGCAGAACCAGAAGCTGACGATCGGCGCGATCGCCGCGCTGATCGTCGGGATCATGCTGTGTACGGTGGTCGTCCCCGAAACCGAGCAGGCCGTCATCGTCCGGGTCGGCGAGCCGGTGCGCGTGATCAACCGCTTCCGCCCCAACCGGGACTTCGGCCAGACCGGCGCCGGGCTGGTATTCCGCGTCCCGTTTTTCGAACGCGTGGTGCGGATCGACAAGCGCGTGATGGCAGTCGATATGGAGCGCCAGCAAGTGCTCTCGATCGACCAGCTCCGGCTCGAGGTCGATGCCTTTGCCCGCTTCCGGATCATCGATCCGGTCAAGATGGTGCGTACGGCGGGGACCACCGAACGCGTTGCCGAGCAGCTCCAGCCGATTCTCAACTCGGTATTGCGCCAGGAACTGGGCAAGCGCACCTTCCAGTCGTTGCTGACCGCCGAGCGCGGCCAGGCGATGAACAACATCCGTACCGCGCTCGACCGCGAGGCGCGTGAATACGGAGCGCAGGTTATCGACGTGCGGATCAAGCGCGCCGATCTGCCCGATGGTACCCCGCTCGAAAGCGCGTTTGCGCGGATGCAGACCGCGCGCCAGCAGGAAGCCGCGACGATTGCCGCGCAGGGCCAGAAAGCCGCGCAGATTATCCGTGCCCAGGCCGAGGCCGACGCCGCCAAGACCTATGCGGTAAGCTTCGGCAAGGACGCCGGGTTCTACGATTTCTATCGGGCGATGCAGTCTTACGACGCGGTGTTTTCGAGCAAGACCGGGTCGAGCAGCATCATTCTTTCGCCCGACAACAGCTATCTCAAGCAGTTCCGCGGTAATTGATTGTAACCGGGCCGGCCCATTCAATCGCGGTTCAGGTGCAAAAGCCCGAAAAGCGCCAGAAATTACGGAATACGGGCACTTCCCCCGCCCGCGGCCCGAACGGTAAAAAAGGACGTGAAGCCAGTGCGATATGCCTATTCGGTCACTTCGGCGCTGCTGCTCGGCGGCGCCACGCTTTCCCTGCTTACCGGCTACCCCGCCGGTGCCCAGGTCGCACAGAACGATGCCCAGCACATGGATACGGTGGTCCCGCGCGCGGGCGCGCCCGCCAGCTTCGCCGATCTGACCGAACAGCTCGCTCCTGCGGTCGTCAATATCTCGACCCGCCAGCGGGTTCGCGTCGCGCAGAACGCCAATCCTTTCGCCGGGACCCCGTTCGCCGACTTGTTCGGCGGCGGCCAGAACGGCCAGGGCGGCGGTACGCAGGGCGGCCAGAGCCAGGGCGGAACCCAGACGCGCGAGGCGCAGTCGCTGGGTTCGGGCTTCGTGATTTCGGCCGACGGGTTCGTCGTCACCAACAACCACGTCATCACCGCCGACGGCCAGGGACAGGTCGAATCGATCACCGTGACCATGCCCGATCGGACCGAATATCCTGCCAAGGTCGTTGGCCGCGATGCGGCATCGGATCTCGCGGTGCTCAAGATCGACGCGCCGCGGACCTTGCCGTTCGTCAAATTCGGCGATTCGCGCGCGGCGCGGGTGGGCGACTGGGTCATCGCGATCGGCAACCCGTTCGGGCTCGGCGGCACGGTCACATCGGGGATCGTCTCGGCGGTCTATCGCAACACCGGGTCGGGCAGTGCCTACGATCGCTATCTCCAGACCGACGCCTCGATCAACCGCGGCAATTCGGGCGGACCGATGTTCGACATGCGCGGCAACGTCATCGGCATCAACAATGCGATCTTCTCACCGACTGGCGGCAGCGTCGGGATCGGCTTTGCCATCCCCGCCGACATCGCCGCCCCGATCGTCGACAAGCTCAAGCGCGGCGAGGCGATAGAGCGCGGCTATCTCGGCATCCGCATCCAGCCGCTGGGCGAGGACATCGCGGATTCGCTCGGCATCCCGCACAACCGCGGCGAGTTCGTCCAGGCGGTAGAGCCGGGCAAACCCGCGGCACTGGCCGGGCTGCAGGCAGGCGACGTGGTGCTCAAGGTCGATGGCAAGGACGTCACCCCCGATCAGACGCTGTCTTTCATTGTCGCCAATACCGCGCCGGGCAAGCATATCCCGGTCGATCTGATCCGCGATACCAAGCGCATGACGCTGACCGCGGTGGTCGCCAAGCGTCCGACCGAGGACGAACTCGCGCAGCAGAGCTTCGACCCCGACAACGCCCAGAACGATCAAAACGACAATTTCGCGCGTCCGCCCAAGAACCCCACCGAGCAGGGCACCGGGGTGGTCGAGCGCGCGCTCGGTCTTTCGGCGATTCCGCTCACCCCGCGGATCGTAACCCAACTCGGGATCCCCGAGGGGACCCAGGGCGTCGTCGTGACCGTGGTCGACGATTCGTCGGATGCCGGGGCCAAGGGGATCCAGCGCGGCGATGTTGTGCTTTCGGCCAATTATCGTGCGGTCACCCGCCCTGCCGATCTCGAAGCCGCGGTCGCCGCGGCGCGTGGCGGAGGACGCGAGGCGGTATTGCTGCGCGTCCTGCGGCGCGGCCAGCCGGCGCAATACGTTCCGATCCGGCTGCGCTAACCGGCGCCAGGAATGCGGGACGGCGGGCGCCAGCGCGGCGTCCGCCTTTCCTGCGTATAGCTGACCCGGCTACTGCCCCAGCAGATACTTTTGCCAGAATACCAGTTGCGCCAGAAAGGCGTAGTCGACGTTTTCCTTCTTGGCGTAACCGTGGCCCTCGTTGGCCGCGATCATGTGCCAGGCAACCCCGCCATGCGCGCGGATCGCGGCGACCATCTGGTCTGCCTCGGACTGGGGCACGCGCGGATCGTTGTGCCCGGTGATCACGAACATCGGCTGGGTGATCTCGTTGACCCGGGTGAGCGGCGAGATTTTCATCAGTTGCGCGCGCTGGCGCGGATCGCGCTCGTCGCCGTATTCGACGCGGCGCAGATCGCGGCGATAGGCATTGGTATTTTCCAGGAAGCTGACGAAGTTGCTGATCGCCACGGTGCACTGCGTCGCGCGCAATTGCGTGCGCAACTGGACCGCGGCGGCATAGCACATGTACCCGCCGTACGATCCCCCGGTGAGCCCGATCCGCCCGGCATCGACGCGCGGATCGGCGGCCAGCGCGGCGACGAACGCGGCCATGTCGCGAACCGAATCCTCGCGCTTGAACGGCCCGTTGTCGAGGCTGACGAAGCGCTTTCCGTACCCCGTCGAGCCGCGGACGTTGGGGTAGAACAGCCCGATCCCCAATTCGTTGACGAAGTAGTTGGCACGCCCCAGGAAGCCCGGCTGCGACTGGCCCTCCGGCCCCCCGTGGACGTTCACCAGCACCGGACGCTTGCCCGGAAACCGCCCCGGATCGGGCAGGTAAAGGAAACCCGAGACGGGGAGCCGGTCGAAGCTCTTGATCGTCACCAGTTCGGGCTCGGCATTTTTGCCCGCGTCGAGCCCGCCGGTTTCGCTCTGCGTCCAGCGGGTCAGCGCGAGCGTGGCCGGATCGACCGACCACACGTCGCTGGCGCTGCGGGCCGAGGATATCGAGAAACCGATCTCCCCCCACGGCGCGATCTGCAGCCCGGAGATCACCCCCGCGGGCAACCCCGCCACATCGCGGACCGTATCGCTGGCCACGTCCATGATCCGCAGACGGCTCGATCCGGCAGCGTTGACGAGATAGGCGATGGTCTTGCCGTCCGCGCTCAAATCGAACCCGTCGACGTCCCACTGCTCGGTGGTGCGCGCGGTGAATGCACCGCTGACCGGGTCGATCGTACCGAGCCGGGCAAAGTCCGATCCTTCATCCGAAACGCTCCACAGCGTGCCGTCGGGTGCCGCGCGCGGCGCGCTCTGGGCGACGTCACGGGTGTTGTCGCCGAGCGCGGTGAGCGCGCCCGAGGCGAGGTCGAGGCGGAACAGGTCGACGTTCTGGACCGACTTGTAGTTGGCGACATAGGCGGTGCGCTTGTCGGCCGAAAACGCGCCGATCCCCCATCCGCCGCCGCTGACCTGCGCGACCATCCGGCTCGATGCCGGATCGCGCGGGTCCATCACGTAGAGGTCGCTGTCGGCACCGTTGCGGCGGGTCGAACTGTAGCCGACCAGCGTTCCATCATCGCTCCACGCGTTGAATTCGTTGCGGCTGGTCCCATCGGTCAACAGCGTCAGGCGCCCGTCGCGCAGGGTGCTGAGCTGGAAATATTCATCGCCGCCGCTGTCCTTCTGGACCACGATCACGTCGCCGCGCTGCGGGGCGTAGCTTCCCCCGACCGGCTCGGCCTCGAACGAGATCTGCGTGCGCGCGCCCAGCGGCATCGCCACGCGGTGAAGCTGCGCAGCATTTCCGAAGCGCGTCGTGATCAGCACCGCGCGCGCCTTGGGGTCCCATCCCGAAAACGCCGCACCGCGCGATTCGAGATAGGGACGAACTTGCGCAGCGAGCACCAGCGGGATCGGCGGCACCTGCTCGGCGGTCAGCGCGGCGGGCTTGGGCACGATCGCCGCGGCAACGGGAGCCGCCGCCGGCGGGGTTTGCGCCCCCGCGGTTACCGGAACGGCAGCAAGCAGCAGCGCGGCGCACAGGCGTGATCGGGTCAAGGTCGGCTCCTCCCGCCCGCTCATTCGGGCACGGTGCGAAACCTATCGCAAAATCGCCCGCCTACAAGCCTGCGCGGTTGACGCTCAGTTGACTTCCTGGACCATTGGCGAAGACCCGGTGCGCGGGGCCGGCGCAGGCTTTTGCGGCGCAATGCGCGGGCGGTCGGGCGGCGGCTCGTTCGGGCGGTTGCCCCCGGTGGCCTGGTTGAGGAACTCGTCCCCCGCTGCCGCCGGCGGTCCGGCCGGGACCAGCCCAGGCTCGCCCCCCTGGGGATCGGCGGGCGGCGGCTGCGGCGGCTCGACCACCCGGTGCGGATCGACCAGGTTGCCCTGATCGTCGATGTAGTAATAGTCGTTCGATCCGGCAAAGCTCGCCTCGTCGTCGGGCTCGAGCTGCCATTCGGGCAACTGCAGCTTGGTATCGAACTGTTCGACCGGGCGCTGCGCCACGGCCACGCGCATATAGGCCGCGAACGCGCGCGCCGGGGCGGTGCCGCCCTGCAAGCCCGGGATCGGCTTGGCATCGTCGCGGCCCATCCACACCCCGGTCGTGATCCCGCTCGAGAAGCCGAGGAACCAGCCGTCCTTGTTGGAGGTCGTGGTCCCGGTCTTGCCCGCGACCGGGCGGCCGATCTGCGCGGCGCGGCCGGTGCCGATGTTGACCGCGGTCTGGAGCAGATCGGTGATCCCCGCCGCGACGTAGGCGGGGACGAGCTGCGTGCCGGCGACACTGGCATGTTGGTACAGCACGCGCCCTTCGGTGTTGGTGACCTTGAGGATCCCGAACGGCTCGACCGCAACGCCGTGGGCCGAGACCGCGGCGAACGCGCGGGTCATGTCGATCACGCGGACTTCCGAGGTGCCCAGCACCATCGAGGGGTGGGTATTGATCGGGGTGGTGATCCCGAACCGCCGCGCCATTCCGGCCACCGCGCTATAGCCGACCTCGTTGCCGAGCTGCGCCGCGACGGTATTCTTCGAATAGGCGAACGCGGTGCGGACATCGATCTTGCCCGCATAGGTTCCGCCCGAATTGCGCGGGCTCCACCCGTCGATCGTCACCGGCGCATCGGTCACCGTGTCGTTGGGGGTGTAGCCCGATTCGAGCGCGGCGAGATAGACGAACAGCTTCCACGCCGATCCCGGCTGACGCACCGCGTCGGTCGCGCGGTTGTAGTTCGACCGGGCATAATCGGTGCCTCCGACCATCGCCATCACCGCGCCGTCGCGGTCGAGGCTGACGAGCGCGCCTTGCGCCCCGGACGGAACATTGGCGGCGATCGACGCGGTCGCTGCGCGCTGCATGCCAACATCGAGCGTGGTCCAGACCTCGATCGGTTCGGTGCTCGCCCCGCCCAGCAGGATATCGAGCTGCGGCAGCGCCCAATCGGTAAAATAGCGGACCGAATTCTGGCCTCCCTCATCCGCGATACGAACCGTGTGAAGATCCGCCGAAGCCGCTTCGCCGGCGCTGATCGCCCCGGTTTCCTGCATCGTCTGGAGCACCACCCGCGCCCGCGCGATCCCCGCGCCGGCATCGGCGGTGGGCGAATAGCGCGACGGGGCCTTGACCAGCCCGGCGATGATCGCCGCCTCGGGCAGGCTCAGCGTGGTGGCGGGATGGCCGAAGAACTTGCGACTGGCCGAATCGATGCCATAGGCGCCCCCGCCGAAATAGACCTTGTTGAGATAGAGCTCGAGGATCTGGGCCTTGGAAAACTTGGCTTCGAGCGCCATTGCCAGCACGCCCTCGCGTAGTTTGCGCCCGACAGTGCGGTTGTTGTTGAGGAAGACGTTGCGCGCGAGCTGCTGGGTGATCGTCGAGGTTGCCCGGGCCCCGCGCCGATCGCGGATCGAGACGAACAACGCCCGCGCCAGGCCGTACGGATCGATCCCGAAGTGCCGGTTGAACCGCCGGTCCTCGACCGAAACCATCGCATCCTTCATCACCTGGGGAATGTCGGCCGAAGGCAGCCATTTGCCGTAGCTTGGCCCAACCGCAACCAGCTGGGTCCCGTCGCGCGCGCGCACGACGATCATCTGGCCGTTCTGGCTCGATTTCATCTCGTCGTAGCTGGGCAGCGAACGCGCCGCGAAGGCCACCGACACGCCGAGCGCGAACAGACCCAGGAGCGCAAGCCCGCTGCCGCCGATCAGCATCCGGCGCAGCCACAAGCGCCAGCCGCTGCGCACGGGACGGGCAGCGGTGCCGCGGCCGCGCGTGCGGCGCCGGTCAGGCGTGCGTGCCATCGGTTAGTGCCATCCCTTCCACGCAGCGAACCTTTGCCGCTGCTGAGGTCTAGGCGATTAATTGCCCGGCGTGAATCGCCATCTGCGCAAAATCACCGCGGGATGCGTTGGACCGCTACGCCGCTGCGGGCGCGCAGACGCTGTGGATTTCCGCGCTGCGTTCGCGGCTTGCCAGCCTCAGTCGGTCGGTTTGAACTCGAGCGCGGCGCTGTTCATGCAATAACGCTGGCCGCCCGGACCCGGCCCATCGGGGAAAATATGGCCGAGGTGCCCGTCGCACTTGGCGCAGCGCGCTTCGGTGCGGACCATCCCGTGCGAGACGTCGCGATGTTCGGCGACGGCCTCGGGCGCGGCAGGTTCGGTAAAGCTGGGCCAGCCCGAGCCGCTTTCATACTTGGTCTCGGACGAAAACAGCGCAGTTCCGCAGCCCGCGCACACGTATTCGCCCGGAGCCTTGTTCTTGTCGTACTTGCCGGTGAAGGCGCGCTCGGTCCCTGCGCCGCGCAGCACCGCGTACTGCTCGGGGCTAAGCTTCTCACGCCACTGGGCATCGGTCATTTCGGTCTTGTCGGACATCGGGGGAGTTCCTGCGTAAACCTGCGTCGCTGCGCGATATGGGGTCAGTGCATGTGCTCGACAAGCAGCACGGTGCCATCGGCCCCGCTGACGCGCATCCGCGTGCCGGGTTCGGCATCGGGACCGCGGGCGAGCCACTCGCCGTCGCCCTGGCGGACCTTGCCGCTGCCGCCGAGGATCGCATTGGTCACCACCACCGTCTGCCCGACCAGCCGCCCGGTGCGATCGTTCATCAGCGGATCGGCGCCAATCACGGGATGCGCTGCAAGCCAGCGCTTCCCGGCAAAGACCGATCCGATCGCCAGCACCGCGAAGATCCCGATTTGCAAGGGCAGCTCGAACGGAAATACGAAGGTCAGCAGCCCGGTGACGAGCGCCGCGCCCGCCAGCCAGATGAGGAATACCCCGGGGATCGCGATCTCGGCAATCGCCAGGACCATGCCCAGGGCGAGCCAGCCCCAGCGCGGATCGATGCCGCCGAACAGGTCCATCAGCGCGGCCCGCTCGGCGGGACCGAGGGCGTGGGCCGCGGTGCCGGACGGATCGGCGCAGGCGCGGATGGACTATCGTTCCCTACTGCCTCGCGCACCAATGCGCCGATCCCGCCGAGCGAACCGATGAGCTGCGTCGCCTCGACCGGGAACAGGATCGTCTTGGCGTTGGGCGATGTCGCGAACCCGGCCACTGCCTCGGTGTATTTCTGCGCGATGAAATAGTTGATCGCCTGGGTGCCCGAGACCGCAATCGCCGCAGAGACCATCTCGGTCGCCTTGGCTTCGGCCTGCGCCGCGCGTTCGCGCGCCTCGGCATCGCGGAACGCAGCCTCGCGGCGCCCCTCGGCCTGGAGAATCTGCGCCTGCTTCTCGCCCTCGGCGCGCAGGATTTCGGATGCGCGCAGCCCTTCGGCGTCGAGGATGTTGGCGCGCTTTTCGCGCTCGGCCTTCATTTGCCGGCCCATTGCGTTGACGATGTCGGCGGGCGGGCGAATGTCCTTGATCTCGACCCGGGTGATCTTGACCCCCCACGGCTCGGTCGCCGCGTCGATCACGTTGAGCAGCCGCGCGTTGATCTCGTCCCGCTTGGACAGCGTCTCATCCAGGTCCATCGAGCCCATCACCGTGCGCAAGTTGGTGGTCGTGAGCTGCATGATCGCGACGTAGAGGTTGGAAACCTCGTATGCCGCCTTGCCCGCGTCGAGCACCTGGAAGAATACGATCGCATCGACCCCGACCATCGCGTTGTCGCGGGTGATGATCTCCTGTCCCGGGATATCGAGGACCTGTTCCATCATGTTGATCTTGTTGCCCACCCGGTCGACGAACGGGACGATCAGGTGGAGCCCCGGCTGTGCGGCGAGCGTGAACTTGCCCAGCCGCTCGACCGTATAGACATAGCCCTGGCGCACGACGCGTACGCCCATCAGCAGGAACAGGAACACCAGTACCACCAGTGCGATCAGAAACCCGCCCATTTCAACTCCCCCAGAACATCTCGCTCGACGATAGGCCGCAACGCGCCCCCTTCCAAGCCGAACCCGACACGCCTAGTCGGATAGGATGACCATGACCCGCACGATCGCCGCCAAGCCCGTCAACCCCGTCGGCCTCGGCTGCATGAACCTGTCGTGGGCTTACGGCCGTCCGCCGAGCGTGGAGGACGGCGCCAAGCTGCTCCACCGCGCGCTCGACCTGGGCTACGATCACCTCGATACCGCGCGGATTTACGGCCTCGGCAAGAACGAGACGCTGATCGGCGAAACCCTCAAAGGCCGCCGCGGCGAATTCTTCCTGGCGTCGAAGACCGGGATCATCGTCGATGGCGACAAGCGCCGGATCGACTGCCACCCCGATACGATCCGCGCCGCCTGCGAAGAATCGCTGCGCCTGCTCCAGACCGACCACATCGATCTGTATTACCTCCACCGCCGCGATTTCACCGTGCCGATCGAAGACTCCATCGGTGCGCTGGCCGAGCTGGTGGCGGCGGGCAAGATCGGCGCGATCGGGCTCAGCGAAATGAGCGCGGACACCTTACACAAGGCCAGCGCGGTCCACCCGATCGCGGCGATGCAGACCGAGTATTCGCCGTGGACCCGCCAGGTCGAGATCGCGGTGCTCGCCGCCACCGCCGAACTCGGCACCGCGCTGGTCGCGTTCTCGCCCGTCGGGCGCGGGGCGCTGGCGAACGGTGTCCACGATATCGCCGCGCTCGAGGAGACAGACCTGCGCCGCAACATGCCGCGGTTCTCGCCCGAGAACTGGCCGCACAACGCCGCGTTGATCGATCGCTACAACGCGCTCGCCGCCGCCGCCGGCGTGACCCCCGCACAGCTCTCGCTCGGCTGGGTCCTGGCGCAGGGCGACCACGTCCACGTCATTCCCGGCAGCGCCAACATCGCCCATGTCGAGGAGAACATGGCGCGGTATGACTGGCGCCCCGATGCCGCCACGATGGCCAAGGTCGATGCGCTGATCACCAACGATACGGTTGCCGGCCCGCGCTATCCCGCCGCGATGCAGCGCACGATCGATACCGAAGACTACGCGGCGGATTAAAGCCCCGCGAACTTCGTCAGCATCCGCCCCCACGCGCGGTCGGCCTGGACCGCGTCGTAGGTCGGCGCGTCCAGCGTGCACCAGCCGTGATCGGCGGGATAGACCTCGATCTCGGCGTCGCGTCCGGCCGCGGTCGCGGCGGCGCGGAGTGCGTCCTTGTCGCCCGGCGCGCGCGCATCGTCGTTGCGGGCGATGGCGATGAGCAGCGCGGCCCGGATCGCGGGCAGCAACAGGTGCGGACTGTCGGGCTTGGTCGTCACCAACCCGGCGCCGTGGAATGAACACGCCGCGCCGACGCGCGCGGGCAGCGCCGCCGCCGTGCGCAGGGTGTAGCCCCCGGTCATGCAATAGCCCGCGGTGCCGATCTTGCGCCGGGCATCGACCGGGGCTTGCGTATCGAGCCAGGTGGCCAGCGCACGGGCATCGCTGGTCACCCCGGCCGGCGTGATCGCGGCGATCATCGGATTGATCCGCGCCATCCCTTCGGGGGTGCGGAATTCGGCCAGGCTGTTGAGGATCGGCGCCACGGCGCTGCGGTAATAATGGTTGACCACGAGCACGGCATAGCCGGCCTGCGCCATCCGCCGCGCCATCGCCTTGTAGGCATCGCGCAGCCCGGCGATATCGGGCCAGATGATCACCCCGGGATGCTTGCCCTTGGCCGGGTGGACGAAGAACGCATCGGCGGTGCCATCGGGGGTGCGGACATCGACCATGCTTTCCGACAAGGCCCCCGGCCCGGCGCTGTCGGGCATGCCCGCACATCCCGCCAGCGTCAGCGCACCGGCCATCGCGGCAAAATCGCGGCGGCTCACGCCGGCCGCTACGGCTGTCGCGGCTCCTTCTTCGATTCGGGTCAGATCATCGCACATTGCCAGGCTCTCCTGCGTGGCCGAGCGCATTTAGGGACTCGACAGCGGCGCGGCTCCCGCCATGATACGCCGCAAAGCGCGAGCGACAATCCGCGCAGGGAGAGAAATCGATGATACCTGGTCGCAACCTGGCACCGTTGACCGCCGCGATGGCGGCAGCGGCGCTGCTGGCAGCATGCAACATGGTCCCCGGTGCCGGTAGCGGCGGCGGCGGAAAGACCGCCGTGGTCGACGATGCGCGGCTGGTCGCGGGCGATCCCAGCGGGGCCAACTGGCTCAGCTATGGGCGCACCAGCGATGAACAGCGCTTTTCCCCGCTGACCCAGGTGAGCGACGCCAACGTCGGCCAGCTCGGCCTGGCGTGGTCGTCCAACCTCGATACCGCGCGCGGGCAGGAAGCCACCCCGATCGTGGTCGATGGGGTAATGTACGTCTCCACCGCGTGGTCGATGGTCAAGGCATACGACGCCGCCACCGGCAAGGCGCTGTGGTCCTACGATCCCAAGGTGCCGCGCGAACGGCTGGTCGACGTCTGCTGCGACGCGGTCAACCGCGGGGTCGCGGTGTACAAGGGCAAGGTCTATGTCGGCACGATCGCGGGCCACCTGGTCGCGCTCAACGCCGATACCGGTGCAGTGCTGTGGGACAAGCAGTCCACCCCCGCGGGCAGCCACATGACGATCACCGGCGCGCCGCGGATCGCCAAGGGGCGCGTGCTCATCGGGTCGGCGGGCGCGGAATACAACACCCGCGGCTATCTTGCTGCATACGATGCCGAAACGGGCGCCGAGGCATGGCGGTTCTACACCGTCCCCGGCGATCCGTCGAAGCCCCAGGACGGCGCGCATCTCGATGCGGCGGCGAAAACCTGGGCGCCCGATGCGTGGAAGCAGGGCGGCGGCGGGACGGTATGGGATTCGATCACATACGATCCCAAGACCGAATTGATCTATTTCGGCACCGGCAACGCCGAGCCGTGGAACCCCAATGCCCGCGCCGCGACCACCAAGGACGGCCAGGGCGGCGACAGCCTCTACACCGCCTCGATCGTGGCGGTGCACGCCGATACCGGGGCCTATGCCTGGCATTTCCAGGAGACGCCGGAAGACCGCTGGGACTTCGATTCCAACCAGCAAATCATGGTCGCCGATCTTCCAGCGAGCGCGGGCGCCGCACCGCAGCATGTGGTCATGCACGCGCCCAAGAACGGGTTTTTCTACACGCTCGACTCCGCGACGGGCAAGTTCCTCTCGGGCAAGCCGTTCGTCCAGGGGATCAACTGGGCCAGCGGGCTCGACCCGGTCAGTGGCAAGCCCAACGTGCTCCAAGCCGCCAAGTACGAGCAAACCAAGCAGGGCTTCGTCGGCTTTCCGGGCGCGGTCGGCGCGCATAGCTGGACCCCGATGAGCTTCAGCCCGAAAACCGGATTGGTCTATCTGCCGGTCAACTACACCCCGCAGTATTACGAGGCCGACCCTGCGTGGAAAGCGGGCACCACCGGGTTCCAGCTCGGGCTTGACGTATCGAAAGGCGCAATCCCTGCCGACAAGGCGGTGCGCGCCGCGACCAAGGCCGCGCTTACCGGCGCGCTGGTGGCGTGGGACCCGGTCGCGGGCAAGGCGCGGTGGACGATCCCCTACCCCGGTCCGACCAATGGCGGCACGCTCGCCACCGCGGGCAACCTGGTGTTCCAGGGCACAGCGGGCGGCGAATTCCGCGCCTATTCGGCCGATGCCGGCAAGCAGCTATGGACCTTCCCCGCGCAAAGCGGGATCATCGCCGCGCCGATGACCTATTCGGTCAAGGGCGAACAATACGTCGCGATCCTGGTCGGCTGGGGCGGAGTATGGGACGTTTCGGGCGGCGCGCTGGCGGGGACGATGACCCCCAACATCAGCCGGCTGCTGGTGTTCAAGCTCGGTGCCAGGGGCACACTCCCCGCGGCCCCGGCCAGCGTGGCGCAAGTCCTCGATCCGCCGCCGTTCACCGGCACGACCGAAATCGCCGCGCTGGGCGGGCGGTTCTATGCCAACAGCTGCAGCGTGTGCCACGGAGTCTCCGCGGTCGCAGGCGCGCTCAACCCCGATGTGCGCCATTCGGCCGCGCTCTCGAACCCCAAGCTGTGGCAGCAGATCGTCCACGACGGAATGCTCAAGGAGCAGGGGATGGTCGCCTGGGGAACGCAGTTCAGCGCCGAGCAGATCGAGGCGATCCGCCAATACGTGATCCAGCGCGCCAATCAGGACAAGGCGCTGGAAGGCGGAACACCGGCGCATGCCGCGGCCGCGGCGGGCACTGCGCGCCGCACGGGATGAGCGATCCTGCCGACATCCGCGGCTGGCAGCGGCTGGGCGCGCAGGTCACCACCTCGGGCAAGCTCGAACCCGGCGACCCCGCCCGGCTTGCTGCGATCGGGGTATGCCAGGTCATCAACCTCGCGCTCGGCGATCATCCCGAGGCGCTGGCCGGGGAAGGCGCGTTGCTCGGCGCGCACGGCATCGGCTACACCCATATCCCGGTGCCGTTCGATGCTCCGGACAAGACCCACTACGCGGCATTCTGCGCGGCGCTGGATCGCAGCGTCGGCCCGGTCCACGTCCATTGCATCATGAACTACCGCGTCTCGGCATTCTTCTACCGCCGCAACCGGGAGCAGGGCATGGCGGAGGAGGAGGCGCGGCGGATCATGGCGGCGCAGTGGGATCCGATTGCGAACGACCGGCCCGAGACGAGGGTTTGGGCGGAGTTTATCGCTCGCTGAAATTGCCGCGTCTCCGCGTAGGCGGGACCTCAAGCCGAAGGCTCAATGCTCAGCGCCGCCCGAGCGCGGCCTCGCTTTCCCCCATCAGCGCCGCGACGATCTCCGCCGCAGGCTCTTCCATCGTGACCATCCCGACCGATTGCCCGGCCATCAGGCTGCCGTTCTCGACATCTCCGTCGATCACCGCGCGGCGCAGCGCGCCGGCCCAGTAGTGTTCGATCTGGAGCTGCGCCTCGCTCATCGCGATGCCGTCCTCGTCGAGCGCGCGGGCGACTTCCAATTGCTTGGCGGTGAACGCCTCGGTCCCCTTGTTCTTGAGCGCGCGGACCGGGATCACGGGCAGCCGCGGGTCAACCTGGACGCTCGCCACCGCCTCGCGCGCCGAGGCGCGGAAGAACGCTTTCTTGAAGTTGGGATGGGCGATGCTCTCGGTCGCGCAGGCGAAGCGCGTGCCCAGCTGGACCCCGCACGCGCCCATCTCGAGATACCCGGCGATCGCCTCGCCCCGTCCGATCCCGCCCGCGACGAAGATCAGGTGCTCGTCGCCCAGCACGGGGAGGATTTCCTGCGCGAGCACGCTGGTCGAGACCGGGCCGATGTGCCCGCCCGCCTCCATTCCCTCGATGACCAGCGCGTCGGCGCCCGAGCGGAGGTACTTCTTGGCCAGCGCCAGTGTCGGCGGGATGCAGATGACTTTGGCGCCCGCTTCCTTGAGCGCCTCGATGCTACCCTTTGGCGGGATTCCCCCCGCGAGCACCACGTGGCTTACGCCGTGTGCCGCGCAGATCGCAATCAGTTCGGTCAGCAGCGGGTGCATCGTGATCAGGTTGACCCCGAACGGCTTGCTCGTGAGCGCGCGGGTGGCGGCAATCTCGGCATCGAGCAGGTCTGGGGTCATCGCCCCGCAGGCGATCACCCCGAACGCGCCGGCATTGCTGATCGCGCTGACGAGGTGGCGCTCGCTGACCCACGACATCGCCCCGCACAGGATCGCGGTCTCGCTGCCGAGGAAGTCGCGTCCGCGCGCCATAAGAGCACTGGTTTTGGGAAAAGAGGTTTTGGAGTAATCTGTGTTCATCGCGGCGGGTTAGGCCGCCGCTGCGCTGATCGCAACCCGGCTACCCTGCCGGATGCCCGGCCTTCCACGCCAGGTATTGCGCCCGCGACAACGCGACCAGATCGCCCATCGCCACCGGCATATCGAGCAGGTGCAGCCCCCAGTCGGCGAGCACCATGTTGCCCACGCGGACGTCGCCCGGAATATCGTCGAGCCGCGGATCGCGCGGATTGGCGTTGAACTTGACCGCGAGATAGTTCGCTCCGCCGCTTTCCACGCAAGTGGTGGTGACGAACCCGGGAAGCTTCACGAACGGCGTGGTCGGCAGCGGCTTGCCGGTCACCCATTCGCGCATCGGCGTGGCGCTGAGCCCAGCGCCGGCGGTGGTAAAGATCGCGTCGCTCGCGCCGGGGTGGCCGAGCAGCGCGGCGGGATTGACGCAGGCCGCGCGCATCGCCGGATCGGCGACCCGGCCGAAGCGGCTGTGTACAGGCGGAACTTTGTCCGCGCGGAAGCTGACATAGGTGACGACGCAGCCATATTCGCCGCCGCGGGTGCAGACGGGCATCCGCTTGAAATCCCCGCCGACGGTCTTGCCCGCGGGCACCGCCAGGTTGGTGCCGAGCAGCATCGCCGAGACCACGCGGTCCATCGCCGGGTCGTTCTCCACCGAGGCGGCGATCATCGCCTTGAGCACGCCCGAACCCTGGCTGTGCCCGATCAGAACGACCGGGCGACCGCCGTTGTCGTGCGCCAGGTAGCTGCGCCACGCCGCGGTGACATCGGCCAGCGCCATCGCCCGGTCGGGGGTGACCGGCTTGCCGAGCATCGCATCGCGCAAGCTGGTGAGCGTGACTTGACGGTACATCGGAGCAAACACGCGGCAATTCTGCCCGAACCGCGCGGCCTGCGCGAACGCGACCCGGCGCTCGTCCTCGCCCACCGTCATGTCGCTGTTGGGCGTGCTCTCGGTCGAGACCGTGGGATAGACGTAGAAGCAGTCGAACGGCTTGTCCGCGGCGGCCACGAACGGTTCGGCGTGCATCCGTCCGCTGGCCTCGATCACGGTGACCGTCTGGTCGCTGGCGCAGGCGTCGACCCGGCCCGGACGGCACAGCCAGGCATCGTCCTGGGTATAGTCGGGGGTGGGTGCCGGAGCTGCCACGGGCAGCGCATCCGCGGCAAGTGCCAGCGCCGCAAGTATGGTCAGCATCGTCTCATCCCCCGTCGGTTTCTTCTTGTCGGCAAGGAGCTTGCGCCAGCCCGTTGCACAAGGCAACCGTGCAACGCGGCGCAGGAGAACATGGCATGGAACATCGCAAGCTGGGCGCGACCGGGCCAGGCGTCGGCGCCATCGGGCTCGGCTGCATGGGCATGTCGGGGATGTACGGCCCGTCCGAGCGGAGCGAGAGCATCGCCACGATCCACGCCGCGCTCGAGGCCGGGATCACCCTGCTCGACACCGGCGATTTCTACGGAATGGGCCACAACGAACTGCTCCTGGCCGAGGCGCTGCGCGGGGTGCCGCGCGAATCGTATCAGTTGAGCGTCAAGTTTGGCGCGCTGCGCGACCGCGGCGGCGGATGGGGCGGGTTCGACGGCCGGCCCGCCGCGGTGCGCAACTTTCTCGCCTATTCGCTCGAGCGGCTGGGAACCGACTACATCGACGTCTACCGCCCGGCCCGCCTCGATACCCAGGTGCCGATCGAGGAGACGATCGGCGCGATCAAGGACTGTATCGACGCGGGCTGGGTCCGCCACATCGGCTTGTCCGAGGTCGGCACCGAAACGATCCGGCGCGCAGCCGCGGTCCATCCGATCGCCGATCTCCAGTTCGAATACGCGCTGGTCACCCGCGATATCGAGGACCGCGTGCTACCCGTCTGCCGCGAGCTCGGCATCGCGGTCACCGCTTACGGCGTGCTCGCGCGCGGGCTCATCGGCGGGCACTGGCAAGCGCCGACCGGAAAAGGCGATTCGCGCGCGCACAGTCCGCGCTTCACCGGTGACAACGTCGCGACCAATCTCGCGCTGGTCGAGCGCTTGCGCGCTATCGGCACGGCCAACGGGCTGACCGTGGCGCAGCTCGCGGTCGGCTGGGCGCTTGCGCAAGGATGCGACATCGTCCCGCTGATCGGCGCGCGCCGCCGCGACCAGCTGGACGAGGCCCTGGGCGCCCTTGCCGCGCCGCTCGACCCTGCGGTCGTCGCCGAGCTCGAGCGCGCCGTTCCCCCCGGCGCGATCGCCGGCACCCGCTATCCCGCGATGGCGATGCCGAAAATCGATTGATCGTTTTTTCCGCACGCCATTGCCGGTCATAATCGCTTCGCGCGAACAGTTGGGCGGGCTAGAGCGAGTCCATAATCGCCAAACCCAGGAGCAGGATTATGAACGTAGCCAGCGGATCGATGAGCGAGGGCGGTTGCCCGATGGGCGGGACCAAGGCTCGCGGGCTGCTTGGCCGGACCAACAAGGACTGGTGGCCAGATGCGCTTCCGCTCGAAATCCTCAGCGTCAACGGCGGCTCGCCCGATCCGATGGGCGCCGACTACGATTATGCTGCAGCGTTCAACACCATCGATTACGCCGCGCTCAAGGCCGATCTCAGCACGCTGCTGACCGATAGCAAGCCGTGGTGGCCCGCCGATTACGGCAATTATGGCCCGTTTTTCATCCGCATGGCGTGGCACGCCGCGGGAACCTATCGCACCGCCGACGGGCGCGGCGGATCGAGCAGCGGCCAGCAGCGTTTCGCCCCGCTCAACTCGTGGCCCGACAACGGCAACCTCGACAAGGCGCGGCGCCTGCTGTGGCCGGTCAAGCAGAAGTACGGCAAGCAGATCAGCTGGGCCGATCTCTTCATCCTGGCGGGCAACGTCGCGATCGAGGCCATGGGCGGACCGGTGTTCGGGTTCGGCGGCGGCCGCAAGGACGTGTTCGAAGCCGAAAAGGACATCTATTGGGGCGCCGAAGACCTGTGGGTCAGCGAAGGCGCGGCCACGCGCATCCAGCCCGATGCAAAGATGGACCTCGAGAACCCGCTCGCCGCGATCCAGATGGGCTTGATCTATGTCAATCCCGAGGGGCCGGGCGGCAACCCCGATCCGCTGCTCTCGGCCCGCGACATGCGCGAGACATTCGCCCGCATGGCGATGAACGACGAAGAAACCGTAGCACTGGCCGCGGGCGGTCACACCTTCGGCAAGGCGCACGGCGCGGGCGACGCCAGCCAGATGGGCCACCCGCCCGAAGGCGCCGACATGGCGCTGCAGGGCCTGGGCTGGAGCAACGGTTACGAGACCGGGATGGGTGAACACACGATCACCAGCGGGATCGAAGGCGCGTGGGTCAACACGCCGACGCAGTGGTCCGAGAACTACTTCCGCCTGTTGCTCGATTACGATTACGAGATCGTCCACAGCCCCGCGGGCGCGCAGCAGTGGCAGCCAATCAATCAGAAGCCCGAGGATATGGCTCCCGCGGCGCACGATGCCTCGAAACTGGTCCCCACGATGATGACCACCGCCGACATGGCGCTGAAGATGGACCCGGCCTATCGCGTAATCTCGGACCGCTTCCGCGCCGATCACGAGGCGTTCAAGGATGCCTTCGCGCGCGCCTGGTTCAAGCTGTGCCACCGCGACATGGGGCCCAAGGTCCGCTACCTCGGCCCTGAAGTTCCGGCCGAAGACCTGATCTGGCAGGATCCGGTTCCCGCCGGCACCGCGCCGTCTGCCGCCGCTGTCGCCGCGTTCAAGACCGCGATCCTGGGCGCCGGGTTCACCACCGGGCAACTGGTCAAGGCGGCGTGGGCCTCGGCCTCGACCTATCGCAAGTCCGACCACCGCGGCGGCGCCAACGGCGCACGCATCGCGCTGGCCCCGCAAAAGGAATGGGCGGTCAACGAACCCGCCGAACTCGGCCCGATCCTGGCCAAGTGCAACGAACTGCGCGGTGCGATGTCGCTTGCCGACGCGATCGTGCTGGCGGGCACCGCGGCGGTCGAGAAGGCGGCGCGCGACGGCGGGTTCCAGATCGAGGTGCCGTTCACCGGGGGCCGCGGCGACGCGACTGCCGAACACACCGATGCCGCCAGCTTCGATGTGATGGAGCCGATGTCCGACGGCTTCCGCAATTATCTCAAGACCAAGCACAGCGTGAAGACCGAGGAACTGCTGCTCGACCGGGCCAGCCTGCACGGGCTCTCGGTCCCCGAGATGACCGTGCTGGTCGGCGGGCTGCGCGTGCTCGGCGCAGTGCACACCAGCGACGGCAAGAAGGGCATGTTGACCACGCGCGTCGGCACGCTGAGCCCCGACTTCTTCGTCAACCTGCTCGACATGGACGTGTTCTGGAAAGTCGTCGACACCAGCAGCGACGAAGATTTCGTCGGTATCGACCGCGAGACGAACCAGCAGAAATGGCACGCCTCGCGCACCGACCTGATCTTCGGATCGAACTCGCAGCTGCGCGCGACCGCCGAAGTCTATGCCGAGCGCGGCAACGAGGCCAAGTTCGCGCAGGACTTCGTCGCCGCATGGACCAAGGTGATGGACGCCGACCGCTTCGATCTCAAATAACCGTTCCAACGAGCCCATAAGGGTCGCAGGATCCGCCCCCGGTGAAAATCGGGGGCGGATTTTTCATGTCGGGCCCAGCGGTGCGCGGTCACACCGCGGCGTGAAACAACCGGCCCGCGGCGAAGGTGATGGCCATCGCAATGCTGCCCCAGACGACGACACGCACCGCTGCGGGTAACGGCCGAGCGCCTCCGGCCCTGGCCCCCGCGACGCCCAGTACCGCGAGCGCGGCGATCGTCACCAGCACCAGGATCGGCAAGGTCAACGTCGGCGGCGCCAGCAGCACCGCGGCGAGTGGGGCCAGGCCGCCAGCCACAAAGCTCGCCGCCGAGGCAAGTGCGGCCTGGACGGGGCGGGCCGTCGAATGCTCGGTGATCCCCAGCTCGTCGCGGGAATGCGCCTCGAGCTCGTCGTGCGCGGACAGCGCTGTAGCCACCTGGAGCGCGAGATCCTTGGGCAAGCCACGCTTGATATAGACCGCGGCAAGTTCGCGCTGTTCGTGTTCGGGATGCGCGGCCAGCGCGCGCTTCTCGCGTTCCAGGTCGGCCGCCTCGCTATCCGCCTGGCTGGACACCGAGACGTATTCGCCCGCCGCCATCGACATCGCCCCCGCAACGATCCCCGCCACCCCCGTAAGCAGCAGCTGCGAACGCTCGAACGATGCGCCCGACACCCCGACCATCAGGCTCGCCACCGAAAGCAGGCCGTCGTTGGCCCCCAAGACCGCCGCGCGCAGCCAACCCGTGCGCGTGACGAAGTGGATCTCGGGTTCGTCGGGCTTGTCGGGAGCGGAGAAAGCGGGGTTCATGGACGCGAAACAGGCGGGCGCGGGATCGGTTCCGCAGCGCAGCGGCATCGCTGAACGCTGGCTCGGTGCCGCGTTCGGGTTTACGGTAGCACCTATGCAGCGCTTGCGTTTCGAAGTGGCCCGCCGGCTCAACCGCCTTCGCGCTGGCGACAGGGGGGGCGAGAGGTGGACGCAGGCCGTGATCGGCCCGGTCCACCGCGTCTCCTACCCGGGCCGCGATATCGATCTGCGCGCGGGGACGAGCGACTTCGAGACATTCGTCGAGGTGTTCGATCTCAAGACCTATGATCTCAGCCGCTTTCCCCAGTGGCCCGCGATCCAGGCCCGGTACGAGCGCCTTGAACATCCGCTGATCATCGACGCCGGGGCCAATGTCGGGATGGCGTCGCTGTGGTTCGCGCAGCAGTTCCCGCGGGCGACGATCCTTGCGCTGGAGCCCGAAGCCGGGAACTTCGCCGAGCTTGTCCGCCATGCGCCCGCCAATGTGCGCCCGATGCTGGCGGCAATTGCGCCCGAGGACGGCTTTGCCGCGGTCACCGATCCGGGCGAGGGCGAATGGGGCTTCCGCACCGAGCGCGCCGATACCGGTATCCCCGCCTACAGCGTCGCCACGCTGATGAAGGAGGGCGACCCGTTCATCCTCAAGGTCGACATCGAGGGCGGCGAGAAGGGACTGTTCAGACCCACCGACGTCGCCAGCTTCGCCGCGGTCTTCATGGAACCGCACGACTGGATGCTTCCCGGCGAGGGGACCAGCGCCAGCTTCCTCGCCGCGATCGCCGCGCTCGACCGGGACCTGCTGATCTCTGGCGCCAACCTGGTCAGCGTCAAAGCGTGAGCCCGGCATATGCGCCCAAGTCGAGCCTGCTCCGAAATCAAGGCGGACCGGTCGGCCTTGCGCCCTATCCGGGACATCCCGCTTTGCTGCATCGACCTCCCGAACCGGACAATCTGCAATCGACCCCATTGCCGTCAATCTACTACTGTGAGACCAATAAGCATGAGTGACGAGCCATTTATCGAACGCAATTTTGAAAGCGGTGATAACATCGTCACTGCTCGCTTCATTCTACCAGAATTAGCTCCTGGCGGTGAATATCAGTGTCGCTGGACGATCCTTTGGCCAGACCGAGTTCAACAACGTTACACATGCGGCTTTGACGGCATTCAGGCGTTCATGCTCGCATTGAGAACGGTCCACTCTGAACTGATGGAAAGTGACCTCTACAAGTCGGGCAAGCTAACATACGCAAACCAGTATAATCTGGATCTTCCCTAAGTTGGGACGACGGCCAGCTTTACGCTCCACCCGAACGGAACGCAGCTAGCCACCCTAATTGCGGACAACCCCCGTGGCCGCTGGCGGTGCAAGAGCAGACGTCCCACTTGCCCTCCGCCCAAACCCCTTCCCACCTCTGTATTAACCCGGTAACACAGCGCGGCGATGTTCACCTGGCGATCTTCCGAACCGCGTGAGCGTGCATCCGCGTTGGCGCCTGCCTTCGCGCCGCCCCCCATCGCGCCCACTTTCGAACCCCCCGCCCCGCCGCCGGAGCGCAGCCGCTGGCGGCGGTGGACGCCGCGGGTGTTGCTCGGCATCCTCGCGCTGTTCGTGCTCGCGATTGCGTGGCTGGCCTTTACCGCGCCGCTGTCCAAGTCACTCCAGCCGATCGCGCCGCCGCAGCTTACCTTGCTTGCCGCCGATGGCACCCCGATCGCGCGGACCGGGGCGATGGTCGAGGCGCCGGTCAAGGCGCGCGCGCTGCCGCCGCAGGTGATCCACGCCTTCCTCGCGATCGAGGACCGGCGATTCTACACGCATTGGGGGATCGATCCGCGCGGTCTGGCGCGGGCGGCGTGGGGCGATCTCACCAGCAGCCGCACCCAGGGCGGCAGCACGATCACCCAGCAGCTTGCCAAGTTCACATTCCTCACCCCCGAGCGCAGCATGACCCGCAAGGCGCGCGAGATGCTGATCGCGTTCTGGCTCGAGGCTTGGCTGACCAAGGACGAGATCCTCGAACGGTATTTGTCCAACGCCTATTTCGGCGACAACGCCTATGGCCTGCGCGCCGCCTCGCTCCACTATTTCCGCCGCCAGCCCGAGCACCTCACCGTGGCGCAAGGCGCAATGCTCGCCGGGCTGATGCAGGCGCCATCGCGCTATGCCCCGACGCACAACTATCCGCTCGCGCAGAAGCGGATGCGCACGGTGATCGCCGCGATGGTCGAGGCGAAGTACCTGACCCCCGCGCAGGCCGCCGCGCTGCGCGCGCCCGCGCTCGACGTCAGCGGGGCGAGCGAGCTGCCGACGGGGACCTATTTTGCCGATTGGGCGGTGCCCGAGGCGCGCCGCCGCAGCGAAGCCGGCTATACCCGCGAGACGCTGACCACCACGCTCGACGCGCGGCTCCAGCTTGCCGCGCGGCGGGCCATCGCCAATGCCCCGCTCGGCCATGCCCAGGTCGCGCTCGTCGCGATGCGCCCGACGGGCGAGGTCGTCGCGATGATCGGGGGCAGCGACTATGCCAAATCGCCGTTCAACCGCGCCACCCAGGCGCGGCGCCAGCCCGGATCGACGTTCAAGGCGTTCGTCTATCTTGCCGCGTTGCGCAATGGCTGGAGCCCCGACCAGCGGATCGAGAACACCGCGATCACCGCCGGATCGTATCGCCCCAAAAACGCCAGCGGGACGTATTCGCCCACGATCACGCTGGCCGATGCGTTCGCGCGGTCGAGCAATGTCGCCGCTGTCCGCCTGTACCGCGCGGTCGGCGGCGACAAGGTCGTGCGCACCGCACGCGACCTCGGCGTCACCTCGCCGCTGGTCGAGGGGGATCCGAGCACCGCACTGGGTTCGGGCACGATGACCCTGCTCGAACTGACCAGCGCTTATGCCGGGATCGCGGGCAAGCGCAATCCGGTCAAGGCCAGCGCGTTCACTGCCCCCGATGAAAGCTGGACCGGCTGGCTTCTCGCCCGCCGCCACGCGCTCTCGGGCGGCGAGCGGGACGATATGCGCGCGCTGCTGCGCGGCGCGGTCGAGCGCGGGACCGGTCGCGCCGCGCGGCTCGGCGTGCCCGCCTACGGCAAGACCGGGACCAGCCAGGACCAGCGCGACGCGCTGTTCGTCGGGTTCGCGGGCGATCTGGTGGTCGGGGTATGGGTCGGCAACGACGACAATACCCCGCTCTCGGGGATAACCGGCGGCACGGTTCCCGCGCGGATCTGGGCAGACTTCATGCGCCAGGCGCTTGGCGTTTCGGGGGCCACCCCGGAGAGCGGGCCCGCCGCCCCGCCGCGCCCGCGCCCCAACCCGAGCGGGCCGGTCGTGCCGATGGACGTGCCGCTGCCCGGCCTGCCCGGCAGCGCGCAGTTTCCCGTCGGCGATGGCGGGAACCTGACGGTGGACAAGGACGGCGCGGTCCTCACCACCGCTATCGGCGGAGTGCCGGTCGACGTGCGCCTCGGCCAGAACGGCGTCAGCATCGACCCGCGCCAGCTATCTCCCGCAGAGGCCGCCCGCAGCCGCGCCGCAGCCGCCGCCCGCCAGCGGGTCCAGGACCAGACCTACGCCGCCCTGCGCGCTGCCCGCGACCGTGCCGAAGCCGCCGCCCGCCAAGCGCAGGATGCCGCGGGGCAATAGCACGGGAAAAATCCCGCGCACCCTTGGTGCCGAACCCTCAGGCGGCTTCGCTGGCGGTGTCCAGCCCGTAGGCGGTGTGGAGCACACGGACCGCGAGTTCGGTTTCGTCCTCGTCGATCAGCACGCTGACCTTGATCTCGCTGGTCGAGATCGCCTGGATGTTGATCGCACGATCGGCGAGCGCCTTGAACATCGTCGCGGCGACCCCGGCGTGGCTCTTCATGCCGACCCCGACGACGCTGATCTTGGCGATCTTGCTGTCGGTGATGATGCGGTTGAAGCCGATCGCGCCCTTCTGGCCCTCGAGCAGCGCCTGGCTGCGCGCGAGATCGGCCTGGGGCACGGTAAAGGTCACGTCGGTCTCGCCCTTTTCGCGGCCGACGTTCTGGATAATCATGTCGACGTTGATCGCCGCGGCGGCGAGCGGCGAGAAGATGTGCGCCACCGCGCCGGGTCGATCGGGCACGCGGGTGAGGATGATCTTGGCTTCGTTCTTGTCGTGCGCGATGCCGGTGATGAGCTGGCGTTCCATATTCTGGTCCTTCATGATCCGGTCGAGTTCGGCGTCGCTGACGATCATCGTTCCGGGGATATCGTCGGCGGGGGCGGCGTCGTCGTCGATAAACGAGGACAGCACCTGGACGCGGACCCCGGCCTTCATCGCGAGCCCGACCGAGCGGGTCTGGAGCACCTTGGCGCCGACCGAGGCGAGTTCGAGCATCTCCTCGTAGGTCACGTACTTGAGCTTGCGCGCCTTGGCCACGATCCGCGGGTCGGTGGTGTAGACCCCGTCGACGTCGGTGTAGATGTCGCAGCGGTCCGCGCCGATTGCGGCGGCGACCGCGACCGCGGAGGTATCCGATCCGCCGCGGCCGAGCGTGGTGATGCGGCCGTCCTGCGACAGGCCCTGGAAGCCGGGGATTACCGCGATCTCGCCCGCGGCCATCGAAGCGAGCAGCGCGGCAGTGTCGATCGAGGTGACCCGCGCCTTGGCGTGCGCGCCGACCGTGTGCAGCGCCATCTGCCAGCCGAGCCACGAGCGCGCGCGGCAGCCGAGCGCCTGGAGGGTGAGCGCGAGTAGCCCGGCGGTGACTTGTTCTCCCGACGCGACGACGACATCGTATTCGGCCGGATCGTAGAGCGGATTGGCTTCGCGGCAGAAGGTGACGAGGCGGTCGGTCTCGCCCGCCATGGCCGATACGACGACTGCGACTTCATGCCCGGCGGCCTGTTGGCGGCGGACGATCCGCGCGACGCGGCGGATGCGCTCGGTCCCGGCCATCGAGGTGCCGCCGAATTTCATCACGATCCGCGCCAAGTCGCCCGCCTCCCCGCTGGTTTCGCTCGCCTCGCGCTGTTAGGGTTCGGGAATGGACGATGCAACCGGAACCACCCCAACGATCAGGCCTGCAACGATCGGGCCCGCAACGATCCGTCCTGAAGAGGCCGCGCATTTCGGCAAGCTGGCGGCGGAGTGGTGGGATCCCAGAGGCTCATCGGCGATGCTCCACCGCCTGAACCCGGTGCGGCTGGGGTTCCTGCGCGATGCGATCGACGCGCACTGGGGCGGGGAGCGCAATGCGCGCCAGCCGCTGGCGGGCAAGCGCGCGCTCGACGTCGGCTGCGGCGCGGGACTGCTGTGCGAGCCGCTGGCAAGACTGGGCGCCGAGGTGACGGGGATCGATGCGGCGGCGGAGAACGTGGCGGCGGCGCAGGCGCATGCTGCTGCCGGGGGACTCGGGATCGAATATCGCGCGGGCGAAGTCGAGGCGCTGGAACTCGGCCAATTCGATCTGGTCACTTCGCTCGAGGTGCTCGAACACGTCGCCGACAAGCCTGCGTTCATCGCGGCGCTGGCCGCACGGCTGGCGCCCCGCGGGCTGATGGTGCTTTCGACCCCCAACCGCACGCTGCCATCGCGGCTGCTGCTGGTCGAGGGGGCGGAGCGGCTCGGCCAGATCCCGCGCGGCACGCATCACTGGGACGATTTCATCATTCCCGAAGAGCTCGAGACGCTACTGACCTGTGCCGGGCTGACGATGGGCGAGCCCCGCGGCATCGCCTTTTCGCCGAACAAGGGCCTGCACCTGAGCGACAACCTCGCGCTCAACTACATCGTCGCCGTCACTCGCTGAGCGCGGCGCGGACCGCGGCTTCGCGCGCGGGCCAGTCGCCCGAGATCGTGCGGTAGGGCACGCCCGCGCGGACCAGCATCTGTTCGGCCAACGCGGCGAACTGCGCACGGGCTGCGGGGGTACCGAAGAACCGCGTGCCATCGGCGATCCACGGCACGTCGGGATCGAACAGCAGATACAGATCGGCCTTGGGGTAGGCCATCAGCGCGGGCGGAACCTGGCCGAACGGCATCGCCGCCCACGCCGCGGTCATCAGCGGGTCGGTATCGAGCAGGAGCAACGGTGGACGTGCCTTGGCTACGGCCTGCATCGCCGCGTCCTGGCCTGCAGCGATCGCCAGCAGATCCGCCATCGACAAATCGGTGCCGCGCGTTTCGCAGTATTCGCGTCCGTATTCAGGCACCCACCGCGCGCCGAGTTCGCCTGCGAGCTTGGCGGCGAGGACCGATTTGCCCGTGCTTTCGGCACCGTGGAAGCAAATCCACCTCATCCTGCGGCCCGCTTCCATTCGCGCCAGCCCTGCACCGATAGCAGCCCGAATGCGACATAGAGCGCAGCGAAGGCATAAAGCCCGCGGTTGAGGTAGAGCGCGACGGAGACCACGTCGATTGCGATCCACAGTGCCCAGTTTTCCACCCGGCGCAGCGAGAGGAGAAATTGCGCGGCGATGCTTGCGCCGGTCACCGCCGAATCGGCGAACGGCAGCGCGGCGTTGGTGAAGGCGTGCATCACCCAGCCGAGCGAGAGGCTGAGCACGGCAGTGACCAGTGCCCAGACGATGCGGGCGCGGGCGGTCATCCACCCGACCGGGACGTCGTCCGACGTCTCCCGCGCGCGGCTCCACAGCCACCAGCCCCAGGCGTTGACGACGAAGAAAAACGCCTGGAGCCCGGCTTCGCTGTAAAGCCGCGCGCCGATCAGGACCCAGCCGACCAGGACGACCATGACCATCGCCACCGGAAAGTTCCACACCGAGCGGCGAACCAGCAGGACGATGTTGACCAGACCGAGCAGCGCCCCGGCGATTTCGAACCAGCTCATCGCGGATGCTTAATGCGAATGGATCACCGCACCGGGGCGAACGCCCGGCACCGAACCGGGATTGTCGGTGAACACTCCGTCGACGCCCGCGGCGTGCAGCAGCGCCCACGCCGCGGCGAAATTGCCCGGCGCACCGGGATCGGTGCCGATCCGCAGCGGGGCGGGGAGGAACCTGTTCTCGCGGCGCAGCGTCCAGGCGTGAACCTGGAGCCCGGCGGCGTGGGCGTCGGCGATCACCGAAGTCGCCTTGCCGTCGGCGCCGATAAGCGCGGTGGCCTCGACCCCGATGCCGTCGGCATAGCGCGCCACTTCGGCCAGCCCCGCGGGGGTCATCATCGCCGCGAAGGTCATCCCCGGTTGATCGGGCGGACCGCCGTGCGCCGCGATCAGCTGGATCAGTCGCAAATGCGTGTGCGGGCGCAGTGCGACCAGCGGGGCGACCTCGAAGCACTGGACGAACACCGGGTCCGCAGCGTGGGTATAGCCCGCCGCGGTCAGCGCGTTCATCAGCGCGGGGGTGTTGTCGATGCCAAGCCGCGCGAAATATGCCGGGTGCTTGAGTTCGGGGTAGATGCCGATGCGGCGCCCGCTCTCGGCCTCCTTGGCTTTCACCAGCGCCACGATCTCGGCGAATGTGGGAATGCTGTAGAGCCCGTCGAACCGGGCGTTGCCGGGGCGGACGAGCGGCATGATTTCGCGTGCGCGCAGGGTGCGCAGTTCGGCGAGCGTGAAATCCTCGGTGAACCAGCCGGTGATCGATCCGCCGTCGACGGTCACGGTCTTGCGGCGCCGCGCGAATTCGCGGTGGGCGGCGACATCGGTGGTCGCCCCGATCTCGTTCTCGTGGCGCGCGACGAGGACGCCGTCCTTGGTCGGAACCAGGTCGGGCTCGATGAAATCCGCGCCCTCGTCGATCGCGCGTTCGTAGGCGGCGAGCGTGTGTTCGGGGCGCTCACCGCTCGCGCCGCGGTGGGCGATGACGATTTGCGCCTGCGCCGGAAACGCAAACAGCAGGGCAAGAACGGCGATCATGTACCTCATCGCAGCGCGGTGCTCCAGGTGGTGGGATCGAAGCCGACCAGCAGGCCGTTTTCGCCGTGCTCGGCAATCGGGCGTTTGATCGCGCTCGGATTGGCAAGCATCACCGCCGCGGCTTTCGCCGGATCGAGGTCGGCCTTGTCGCTTTCGGCAAGCTTGCGGAAGGTGGTCCCGCTGCGGTTGAGCACGCGTTCCCAGCCGAGCCGTTCGATCCACCGCGCGAGCTTGTCCGGATCGACCCCGCCGCGCTTGTAGTCGTGGAACGCGTAGGCGATCCCCAGCCCGTCGAGCCAGCCGCGCGCTTTTTTGACCGTGTCGCAATTGGCGATGCCGTAAAGCGTGATCGTCATGGTCTGAGGCGGTCCCGGCGGCGGAAGTTGACGAAGTTGACGGGGTCCAGGGCGCAGAAAAATAAACTGCCGCCCCCCGCAGGTGCGTATCTAGCAAGGGTTGCAAATGTAGGACAGCGCGAGCTTCAGTCCTGCCGGCCAAAGCGGTGGATCCGCACGTCTCCGGCGGCGAACAGGGTATATCCGTCGTAGTAGTCCTCGCGCCCCCGGGCCTGGACGCGGCGGTGTTCCTCATGGCGGCCCCAGCCGCGCGCCGCCGCCTGGTCGGCCCATTCGCTGATCGCCACCGTCTGCCCGTCCGCAGCGACATAGCTCTTGAACGAGAGGTAGCCGGGCATGGCCGCGGCGGCCGCCTCCATCGCTGCGGCGTCGGCGGCATAGGCCGCGCCGTCCATGTCGGCGCGTTTGCGACTGCGGAAGACGACGAGATACATCCCGCCGCCCTAGCGCGCGGCGCAGTTATGGACAAACCCGCGAGCTTGCGCGAAAGCCGCGGGCGATGAGCGTCAACACTTTCGGCCGCGTCCTGCGGTTCACCACTTGGGGTGAAAGCCACGGCCCCGCGCTGGGCGCGGTGATCGACGGCTGCCCGCCGGGGCTGATGCTGAGCGAGAGCGATCTCCAGCCGTGGCTCGACGCGCGGCGCCCGGGCCAGTCGAAATTTACCACCCAGCGCCAGGAACCCGACGCGGTGCGGATTTTGTCGGGCACGTTTGAAGGCAAAACCACGGGCACGCCGATCTCGCTGATGATCGAAAACGTCGACCAGCGCAGCAAGGACTATTCCGAGGTCGCCAGCGCCTATCGCCCGGGCCACGCCGACTATGCCTACGACGCCAAGTACGGCTTTCGCGATTACCGCGGCGGCGGACGCAGTTCGGCGCGCGAGACCGCGGCACGCGTCGCCGCGGGCGGGGTCGCGCGGCTGGTCATTCCCGAGGTGCATATCATCGCGCACGTCATCGAGATCGGCGGCGACCGGGCGGAAACGTTCGACGCCGCGGAAATCGGCAACAATCCGTTCTTCTGCGCCGATGCCGCAGCCGCGGCGCGGTGGGCCGTATCGGTCGACGAAGCGCGGCTCGCGGGATCGAGCCTGGGTGCGGTGGTCGAATGCATCGCCACCGGCGTGCCCGCAGGGTGGGGGGCGCCGATCTATGCCAAGCTCGACGCCGAGCTGGCCGCGGCGATGATGGGGATCAACGCGGTCAAGGCGGTCGAGATCGGCGATGGGTTTGCTGCCGCGCGATTGACGGGGGCGGAGAACGCCGACCGGATGCGGCCGGGTGATGCAAATGGTCCCCAGTTCCTCGCCAACCACGCCGGCGGCATCGCCGGGGGAATTTCGACCGGCCAGCCGGTAGTCGTGCGGGTCGCATTCAAGCCGACGAGTTCGATCCTGATCCCGGTCGAGACGATCACGCGCAGCGGAGAGGCCGCCGAGATCCGCACCAAAGGCCGCCACGACCCCTGCGTCGGCATCCGCGGCGCGCCGGTGGTTGCAGCGATGATGGCGCTAGTGCTGGCCGATCACAAGCTGCTCCACCGGGCGCAGTGCGGGTGATTTTCAAATCCTCCCCAAGCTTGTCTTGGGAGGATTAAGCGGAGCGTCGCAGCACCACATACACCGCCCCGGCTCCGCCATGCCGCGGGTGCGCCGGGCGGACCGCGGCAATCTGCCGCGCATGCGGGCCGGCCGCCAGCCAGTCGAGCAGTTTGGCGCGGACCGCGCCGCGGTGCGTGCCCCGGTCGGCGGCATCGACCGGACGCGGCTTGCCCGCGATCACCAGCACCAGTCGGGCCTGCTGGGCGATCGCCAGCGCCAGCCCGCCGGTCAGCCGCGCGTGCGCGGTGTCGAGCGTGTAGCCGTGGAGGTCGAGCGTGAAATCGGGGGCCATCCCGGCGCGGGCAAGCTTGCGTTCCCAACTCCCGTCGAGCGTCTGCGCAGTGAGCGGGCGCGGCGGCTCGGGCTTGGCAACATGCCCCGCCCCGACCCCTCCCCTGAAGGGAAGGGGCTTTGAAGACCTCCCCTCCACTTCAGGGGAGGGGCCGGGGGTGGGGGATGTCACGTTGCGTGGGATCGCAGGAAGCCTCCCCTCCCCGTGCCGGGGAGGATTGAGCGGCGCCACGGTCATCGCTACCCGCGCCCACAGTTCGGCTTCGCCCGCGCTCAGCCCGCGCGGGGGTCTCACCGCACGCCGAGGCGGGTGAGCGTTCCCTTGGGCAGCAGCACAAGTGCGGTGCCGCGTCCGCTCATCCCACCGGCGGTCAGTTCGGCGGCGGGGCCCGCGCCCCAGAATGTATCGAAGCGGTTGGCGCCCTTGATCGCGCCGCCGATATCCTGCGCGATCCACAGCCCATTGGCCTCGTTCCGGTCGAGCTCGAGAAACACCGGTGCGCCGAGCGGCACGAACATCGGATCGGTGGCGACGCTGGCGCGCGCGCGGACCGGCACGCCGAGCGAGCCATTGGGCCCGTCACCCAGGTTCTCCTTGAAGAAAATCCAGCTCTTGTTCTCGCGCATCAGCGCGCAGCCGTCTTCGGGATGCTCGTGCAGGTACTGGACCAGCCCCTGCATCGATCCAGCGTATTGCCCCGGCCCGGTACCGAGCAATCCGCGCTGGCGCATCAGGCTGCCGATCCCCGTGTATTCGCGCCCGTTCTGCCCGGCAAAACCGATCCGCATCACGCTGCCGTCGGGCGCGCGCAGGCGTCCCGAACCCTGGATCTGGAGGAAGAAGAACTCGACCGGATCGGCGACCCAGGCGATTTCCAGCCCCTTGCCGGCCAGCGCGCCATCCTCGATCTCGCCGCGGTCGTAATAGAGCACGAACGCGCCGGTCTGGTCGTAGCGGCCGAGCGGAGGCTTGCCGGTGCGCTGGTCGGGCGGGGTATCGGCGGGCCAGTCACGCACCAGATCGGCGGGAAGGCGATAGACCGGGACATCGTACCCAGGCAGATGCGTGCGCGCGCCGGCGATCTCGGGCTCGTAATACCCGGTCGCGAACGCGGCGCCGGTGCCGACCTGCGCGGTTTCGAACTGACTGGCGAAGAATTCGCTGGCGCTGCCGCTCCATGTTGCCGCGGCGGTGCAAACGGAGCGCCAGTCTTCGGGCCGGGTCAGCCCGCTGGCGTCGCTACGCGTGATCAGTTGCGGACAGCTCTCACGAAACGAGGCGAAGGCGAGCACGGCCTTGTCCGCGCCCACCGGCAGCGCCGCGAACGCGGGCCCAGCGCGGATCCCGCTGAGCAGCGCGGTGGCGGGCGGCGGCGGCGCAGAGACCACGGCGATGGGCGGCGGCGGAACGCTCATCGCCGGGCGCGCATCGGGAATTACCCGCCCGCAGGCGGCCAGGCCAAGCGCGAGGATCAGGGCGACGAACCCGCGCGCGGCGGAAACAGCGGCATGCGGCACTAGCACGGCCGACACCGCGTCAGGCCCCGGCGTCCTCGCTATCGGTCTCGTCGACCACCCAATCGGGCGCGGCGCTGGTGACATTGCGGCTGAACACCCAGACGTCGCGGGTTTCGACCGCATCGTCGAGCGAACCGGCGATCATCCGCCCGTCGCTTGCGCGGGTAAGCGCGGCGATATCGGCGACGAAGCGCAGCCCGATCCGGGCCATTGGCGCGGTAAAGTCGGCCGTTACCAGCCGCACATCCTCGATCCGAATGAGCCGGTTCTCGAGCGTATCGCCCGCGGCGGTGCGCGCGTCGATCGCCGCGGCGAAATGATCGTAGACGTCGCGGTCGCAAAGCTGGCCGAGTTCGTCCTTGTCGCCGCGCCAGAACGCTTCGAGGACCATTCCATAAGCGCCCTTGGCCCCGTCGACGAACGCGGTGAGATCGAAGCGGCGATCGGCGGCGGCGATATCGCGCAGCCCGCGCTCGATCCCCGGAGTCGCTCCGGCAAATTCGCGCGCCGCGCTATCGGCCCGGGGCGCGAGCGCCGATGCGCCCTGCGGCGCGGCAGGATTGCCCGCGCGCGGCGGCACCGGCGTATCGAAGCGGCCCTGGATGGGCTCTTCCTCGTGTTCAGCGCGGCGGCCCAGCACCGAGTACAGGCGCATGCCGAGAAACGCGGCAATCATGGCGAGGATGACGATATCGACGGTCACGCCTGGTCCTAATCCTTAATGGTCTGTCGGAAGGCCCGCAAACCTGTGCACGGCAAACCCGGCCCGACGGCCAAAGGTTCCCCGGTCAACTTGCCCTAGATAGGTAACCAAGACAAATGAACAACGACTGTCCGCGCGGTTTTCGCCGCAAATTTTGCAGCGTCCGCGGCGCCCGTGCCGTGCCTGGCCAGCTTGCCGCGTCTCCAACGCGGTGCTAGTCGCGCCGCCAACCGATCAACCCCGCGTCGCGCCTGGTTCGCGCGCGGCCAGCGAAAGCAAACTCCCGATGGCCGATGACGCCAATGACGCCGGAAACGTGATAACCGATCTCGGGCTGGATGGCGCCGATCCTTCAGCCGGTGCCCCGGCCGGCGCCCCCGCTGTCAATGGCGAGGATACCGCGCCCGCAGTCGGCGTGATTTCGCAGTATATCAAGGACTTGTCGGTCGAAAATCCCAACGCGCCGGACAGCTATAACTGGCAGGACCCGCCGCAGATCGACGTCCAGTTCAACATCGCCGCGCGCACGCTGAGCGACGAGGTCGAGGAAGTCGAGCTCAAGATCGTGCTCAGCGCCAAGGCCCAGGCCGGGACCGCGTATCTGGTCGAGCTGGCCTATTGCGGACTGATCGGGTTCCGCAACATTGACGATCCTTCGAAGCACGCGTTCATCTATGCCGAAGCGCCGCGGATCCTGTTCCCGTTTGCGCGGCGGATCGTCGCCGACGCGGTGCGCGATGCGGGATACCCGCCGTTGATGCTCGAACCGATCGATTTCACCGGGCTCTACATGAACCAGCTCGCGGCGCAGCAGCAGCCGGGCGAGGGTGAACCGCCCGTGCCCGCCGGCAACGCCTGAGCGGCGCCCGGTTTATGCGTCGTAACGGACCCATGAGCCCTCTTACGGCATGAGCCTGATCCGCAACGTCGGGACGATCGGCGGGCTCACCGCGGTCAGCCGGGTGTTCGGATTTGCCCGCGACATGCTGTTCGCGCGCCTGTTTGGCGCGGGCCTGGCGGCCGACGCGTTCCAGCTCGCGTTCACCCTGCCCAACACCTTCCGCCGGCTGTTTGCCGAAGGCGCTTTTTCGGTCGCGTTCGTGCCGATGTACGGCAAGAAACTCCACGAGCCCGGCCAGGACGACAGCGAACGCGAGCGCGAGGCGGGGATTTTCGCCAACGACGTGCTTTCGGTGTTCGTCTGGGTCCTGTTCGGGTTTTCGATCCTGTGCATCGCCGGGATGGAAGGGATCGTCTGGCTCCTCGCCCGCGAATACCACAAGATCCCCGGCAAGTTCGAACTGGCGGTAACGTTGGCGCGGATCACGTTCCCCTACCTCGGGCTGGTCAGCGTGGTTGCGCTGCTTTCGGGTATGCTCAACACCCGCGGGCGGTTCGCCCCAGGGGCCTTCGCGCCGGTTTTGTTCAACCTGGCGCTGATCGGGGGGCTCGTCTGGGGATGGTTCTTCGCTTATTCCGACACCTACAAGGCGTTCGCGCAAAGCTGGGCGCTGCCCCTGGCTGGGGTGCTCCAGCTGATCTACCTGGTCTACCGGGTGCGCCGCGCGGGGATCCACTTGCGCCTGCACTGGCCCAAGCTGACGCCGGATACCAAAGTCCTCTTGCTGCGGATTTTCCCGGCGACGTTCGGCGCGGGGATTTACCAGATCAGCCAGCTGGCCGACACGTTCTTCGCCACCAGCCTGCCGCAAGGATCGCTGACCCTGCTCAAGATGGGCGACCGGCTCAACCAGATGCCGCTGGGGATCGTCGGGATCGCGCTTGGCACCGCGATCCTCCCCAGCCTCTCGCGCCACATCGCGGGCGGCGACAGCGCGGGCGCGGCGCGGCTCCAGGGCCGCGCGATCGAGCTGGCGACGCTGTTGACCCTGCCCGCCGCCGCCGCGCTCGCGATCTGCGCCCCGGCTTTCGTCAACGCATTCTTCGTCGGCGGCAAGTTCACCCAGGGCGATGGCAACCTGATGGCGCTGATCGTGGTCGCGCTGGTCGTCGGGCTGCCGAGTTACGTCCTGGTCAAGGTGCTCGAGCCGGGGTATTTCTCGCGGGGCGACACCCGCACTCCGGTGATCACCGCAGCCAGCGCGCTGGCGTTCAACATCTTTCTCAATCTGGTGGTCGTGCGCCGCTTCGGGATCGTCGGGCTGGCCGCGGCAACCGCGTGTTCGGCCAGCCTCAACTGCGTGCTGCTCTACATCAACCTCCACCGCCGCCGGCACTTCCGCTTCGACGCCGCGCTGGGCGGCCGGATCGTGCGCCAGGCACTTGCCGCCGCGGTGATGGCGGGGGTGCTCTACCCGCTGCTCCATGCGACGATAGCGTGGTATTCGGGCACCGTCTTCACCAAGATCGGCGGGATCGTGATGCTGGTCGGAGTGGGGCTGATCGTCTATGCGCTGGCCGCGCGGGTCTTCGGCGCGTTCGACGAACGCGACCTGGCGATCCTGTTCCGCCGCCGCTCGACTCCCTCGATCGACGAAGAAATCCCCGGATTTTAGGAAGCCAACAGCAATGCGCGTCGTTTCGGGCATCCAGCCCACGGGTAACCTCCACCTCGGCAACTATCTCGGCGCGATCCGCAACTGGGTGCGGCTCCAGGACGAGGTCACCGCGGGCGGGGGCGAAAGCCTGTTTTTCCTCGCCGATCTCCACGCGTTGAGCCAGCCGCACGTCCCTGCAGAGCTGACCGCCAGCACTTACGAGATGGTCGCCGCGCTGGTCGCTTGCGGGATCGATCCGGAGCGTTCGATTTTGTTCAACCAGGCGCAGGTCCCCGCGCACGCCGAACTGCAATGGCTGCTGAGCGGTACCGCGCGGATGGGATGGCTCAACCGGATGACCCAGTGGAAGGACAAGTCGGGCAAGAACCGCGAGGGTCAATCGGCGGCGCTGTTCACCTATCCCGTCCTCCAGGCCGCCGACGTGCTGCTGTATCAGGCCACGCACGTCCCCGTAGGCGAGGACCAGAAACAGCACCTCGAGCTGGCGCGCGACATTGCCCAGAAGTTCAACCACGATTTCGGCGGAGGTCCAAATGGGGGGGGAACCGACATCTTCGTCCTGCCCGACCCGATCGTCCCCGCCGACGCCGCCCGGATCATGAGCCTGCGCGATGGCAGCGCCAAGATGAGCAAATCCGATCCATCGGATATGAGCCGGATCAACCTCACCGACGACGCCGATACGATCATGCAAAAAGTCCGCAAGGCCAAGAGCGACGCCGAGCCGCTCCCCGCCGATCCGGCCGATCTGGCGAACCGCGCCGAAGCTGCCAACCTGGTGACGATCCATGCCGCGCTTGCCGGGCAGACCACGGCCGAGGTCCTCGCCCAGTTCGCGGGGCAGGGCTTCGGCGCTTTCAAGCCCGCGCTCGGCGAACTGCTTGTGGCCAAGCTGGCGCCGATCAACGCGCGTTTCGTGGAGCTGCGCCGCGATACTGCCGCGCTCGACGCTATCCTGCGCGCGGGGGCCGAGCGTGCGCGCGCGCTGGCCGCACCCACGCTCGCCCGCACCTATGCCGCGCTAGGATTGGTGCGCTAGGGTTGGTGCGCTTAGGCCAAGCACTTCATTTCATTGCAGCAAACGACATATCGATTATTCAACGGCTATTCACCCGGCCACGCGTATTCGGCTGGTTTGCAATGACAGACTCGGGGGCTGGAAACAGTGGGGCCGGGCTGCGCGTGCGATCACTGTTGGAGATTTCACCATGTCGTTTCGTACCCCTTCGCTGCGTGCCGCCAGCCGCATTCGCAGCCTGAAGCTGGTTGCGGTGCCCGTGCTGCTGGCCAGTCTGGCCGCCTGCGCTTCGCCGTTCAACGCCAACGTATCGCGGTTCGCGTCGCAGCTTCCCGCGCCGCAGGGCCAGACTTTCGCGGTCGTCGCGGACAACCCCGCGCTCGCCGGCGGGCTCGAGTTTTCGCAGTACGCCAGCCTGGTCGAGGCGCAGATGGCGCGGCTCGGCTATGCCCCGGCCTCGCCCGCCAACGCCACGCTGCTGGTCCGCTTCGACTACGGCGTCGACAAGGGGCGTGAGCGGGTTCAGCAGACCGGGTTCGGTTACGATCCGTTCTATTCGCCGTGGTACGGCTATGGCCGCGGGTTTGGTGGAGGCTTTGGCGGCGGATACGGGCGCGGCTATTATGGCCGGCCTTACGGCGCCTACGGCGGCGGCTTCGGGCGCGGTTCGTGGGGCTATGGCTGGCAGGACCCGTTCTTCGGCAACGGCATCGAAAGCTACACCGTCTTCACCAGCGGCGTCGACATGAAGATCGACCGCCGCACCGACGGCGCACGCCTGTTCGAAGGCAAGGCCGAGGCGGTCTCGACCTCCAACCGCCTCCAGTACCTCGTCCCCAACCTGGTCGAAGCGATGTTCACCGATTTCCCCGGTCATTCGGGCGAAACCGTGCGGATTTCGGTCGCCCCGGAAAAGAACCAGACGCGCCGCGCTTACTGAGCAGGCGATCCGGAATAATATGGAAGGCGGGTCCGGCGACGGGCCCGCCTTTTTCGTGCTGGGGTGTGAATAGCTCCCGTTTCTGCCCCTCCTTTTCGAAGGGCAGGCTGAGTGGGGCTGTACTGACGCTGGCAATGATGCGCTGCTCCGAAGGGCCCCCGGCCTTCCCCCGCGGGAAGGGGAGCCGGCTTTCCCCTAGAGTGCGGACACCCCGCCCGTACTCCCGAACCCGCCTTCGCCCCGCGCGGTCTCGTCCAGGTCGTCGACCTTGAGCCAGCTCGCGCGAACCACCGGGGCGAGTACGAGCTGGGCGATCCGGTCGCCCCGCCGCACCGCGAAATCGGCACTCCCATGGTTGATCAGGATCACCTTGAGCTCGCCGCGGTAATCCGAATCGATCGTGCCGGGGGTGTTGGGCACGGTGACCCCGTGCTTGAGCGCGAGACCCGAGCGCGGGCGAACCTGGATTTCGAACCCCGGCGGGATCGCTAGCGCCAGCCCAGTGGCGACCGCGTGGCGCGCGCCCGGCGCAAGCGTCACATCCTCGGCGGCGAGCACGTCCATCCCCGCGGCGCCCGCGGTGGCGTAATCGGGCAGCTCGAGCCCGGCGAAGTGATCGAGCCGGCGGACCAGCACCGGGACCGGTTCAGACATCCTCGGCCAGCTTTTCGGCGATCCGCCGCACCAGGCGCTCGGCAACTTCATCCTTGGGCATCGACGCCCAGGTCTCGACCCCGGCGCTGGTGACGAGGTGAACCGTGTTGTCGTCGCCGCCCATCACGCTTTTGCCCGTGCCGCCCGAAACGTCGTTGGCGACGATCCAGTCGGCGCCCTTGCTCTTGAGCTTGCCCTTGGCATTGGCGATGACATCGTCGGTTTCGGCGGCGAACCCGATCAGCAAGCGCGGCTTGCGCCCGCCCGCGGCCAGCCCGGTGAGGATGTCGGGGTTTTCGGTCAGGACCAGATGCGGCGGGGCCGAGCGGCGCTTTTTCATCTTGCCTTGCGACACCTCGGTGGTGCGCCAGTCCGCCACCGCGGCGACCATGATCGCACAATCGGCGGGGAGCGAAGCTTCGACCGCCTTGGCCATGTCGCGTGCGGTTTCGATATACAGGCGTTCGACCCCGGGCGGAGTCGGCAGCGCGACCGGGCCCGAGACGAGGATGACGTGCGCCCCGGCACGTTGCGCCGCCGCGGCTATCGCAAAACCCTGTTTGCCCGACGAGCGGTTTGCGATGTAGCGCACCGGGTCGATCGGCTCGTGCGTGGGCCCGGCAGTGACGATGATCCGCTTGCCGTAGAGCGGCAGGTTGGCCGGATCGGTGCCGGCAAAATCGGGCTGACCGGCAAGGATATCGGGCGCAGGTTCCGCCAGAGTCGCGGCGGGTTCAGTCGTGGCGGGCCCAGGCGCGGACGGCTCAGGTGCGGACGGCTCAGGCGCGGCGGGCTCCCCCGGGGGGACCGCAGCCGCCCCCTCAGCTTCGGCAGGGTTTTCGACAAACGGTTCGGGCGCGGCCTCGGGATCGCTCTTGACGATGTGGTTGATCGCCTCGGGATCGGTCGGCGGAGCGGACTTGGCCTTGCCTTTCTTCGACAGCAACGGTCCGCAGAGATCGAGCGGCGCTGCCGGTTCTTCATCCGCGCGTTCCTGGGCGGCAAGTTCCTCGGTTGTGAGTTCCTCCGGCACTTCCTCATCGACAAAGAGCGCCCCCGGGTCTTCGCTTCCCGCGAAATAATCGATGTCGTCGAGCGCCGTCTCGACCCGCTCGGGCGCGCGCGCGATCATTCCGCCCGACAACCCGCCGAGCGTTTCCCCGCCAAAATCGACCCCGCGCCCGCCAAGCATCTCACCGATCGCAGCGGCGATCTCGGCGGGATCGGGCAGACGCCCGGGGCCGTATTCGCCGCAGGCCATCTCGCCCTCGTCGGGTTCCATCACCGCGATGCCATCGCCGCGGAGCTGCGCGACGTTGCGTTCGGTCGCGGGGTGGAGCCACATCCGCACGTTCATCGCCGGCACCGTGAGCACCGGTTTGTCGGTGGCAAGAAGCAGCGTGGTCGCCAGGTCGTCGGCGATGCCCGCCGCCATCCGCGCCATCAGATCGGCGGTTGCCGGGCACACCACGACCAGGTCGGCGGCGCGCGAAAGCTGGATGTGACCCATCTCGACCTCGTTCTTGAGGTCCCACAGCGTGGTGTGGACGGGGTTCTCGCTGAGCGCGGCGAGCGTCATCGCGGTGACGAACCTGGCCCCGCTTTCGGTCAGCACGCATGTGACCCCGGTGCCTTCTCGGCGGAGCAGGCGGACGAGCTCGCACGCCTTGTACGCGGCGATCCCTCCGCCCACGATCAGGAGGACGTTGCGGGCGGGCCCAGCGGCCGGAACGATGGCGTCGGTCATCAGCATCGCTTGTGCAATGCCACGCCAATGCGTGCAATGGGTTTGCCGGACGCGGTTAATCGGGCAGGAAGGGTTGCGGTCACAACAAAAAGTGGGGGAATCGCCGATGCGCAAGTTTCTGTTGGGGGCGATCGTGCTGCTGGCGCTGTTCGATCTGGTGATCGCGGCCCGGTTCCTGTTCGCGCCGGTCAGCACCGCCAGAGGCTTTGGCCTGACCCCGCTCGGACCCATGGGCGTGGCGGTGCTGCGCGCCGATTTCACCGCGTTCTTCGTGGTTGGCGCCGCGGCGATGATTGTCGGCGCACTGCGCGGGAGCGGGACCATGCTGCTGGTCGCTGCGGCGCTTTATGCGATCGCGCTGACCGGGCGGATCGTAACCTCGCTGCTGATCGGGACGCAGCCCGGGTTCTGGGTTCCGGTCGCGGTCGAAGCGGTCCATGTCGCCTTGCTGATGAGCGCCTGGCGCACGCTGCCGCGGCTGCGCGAAGGCGAAATCGCGCTCTAGCCGAAGCGGCGCTGCCCCCTTCCCTTACCCTGCCCCCACGCTATAAGCGCGCCCGCTGGTGGGGCGTCGCCAAGTGGTAAGGCACCGGTTTTTGGTACCGGCATTCGGAGGTTCGAATCCTCCCGCCCCAGCCAGCGGCACGATCAGTGCGGCGCAGCGGTCATCGGCCCGAGCCCGGCGGGCGGGGCGAAGATCGCCGGGTCGATCGGTGCGCCTACCCGGTACCCGGTCCAGTGCACGGTATTGGCCTTGATCCCGTCGTAATAGAGCGTGACCGTGCGCGCCTGGAGCCAGCGCGGCGCGGCCAGCATCACGAAATCGTCGTACGTCCGCTCGTGCCAGCCGCGCGGGGTGCGAAACCCCATGTAGCGGATGAAGTGGCTGTCGGGATCGATCCCGAACAGCGTCGGCGCGCCGCCGGGATCGGTGATTCGGACGAGTTCGACGCGGTGGCCGTCGACGATCCGGTCGGGCGCGCGGCCCAGCGCGAACCCATCGTGCAGCGCCGAACGGATGATCCCGAACCCAAAGTTCGCGGCCCAGTAGGCATCGGCATCGCCCTTGGCCATCACCCCCTTGTCGGTCCACGTCGTCGCCCCGTCATAGCCGACATCGAACATCACCGAGTCGCCGCGCTTGGCGGTGATCCGCACCTTGCCATCGGGGCCATGGGCAACCGTACGCCCGGGATCGAGCGCACGCCACATCCGGTAGTCACTGGCCTCGCTTACCGGCTCGGCGTTGCCGGGGGCGTAGAATGTCGCGGTGCCCGATAGCGCCAGTGTGCGCGGAGCCAGCCAGACATCCCCGCCAGCGGTTTCGATCGCCGCCTCGAGAATCGCCCGCGCGCTGGCGGCTGGCGAGACCGGCTTGGTTTGCGCCGCACCCGGCGCCGCCATCACTGCCATCGCCGCCGTCGCCGCGATCGCCGCAAATGCTCCTGCCCCGATCGCCCGCATCTCCCGTCCCCTTCAATTTGTCCGGACATCTTTTCAATCACGCGGCGGCAGGTTAAGCAAGCGTCATGCGCACCCTCCCCCTGCTCGCGGGCCTCGCCCTGCTGACCGTCGCCGCCGCTCCTGCGCTGTCTTCGGCGAACCCCGTCGCGCCGCTGCCCGATGGCACCTGGACCAACGAGGAGCACGCCTATTTCGAAAACCTGCGCGGCGCGGTTGCTCCGCCGTGGGCCGGGTTGTGAGTGCGCACGAGCGCCGCGGGCGCGCACGAATGGCAGCCGATCGACAAGTTCGGTGGCGCAATCGGCGATTGGCGGACCACCCCGATCGCCGGGCTCGGCCAATCCGCCGACGGGCACTGGGCGATAGGCGGCAGCGAAATCCGCCGCGCCGCCGGGTTCACCTGCTGGATGTCGATCCGGAAGTTCGCGAACAAACCCGATGGCAGCGAAGATTGGACGTACGCCGGGAAACTCGCCAACTTCGATCAGGGCGGACGGGTCCGTTCGGGCGGCGGGAGCAGCGGCGCGCCCGAAGCGATATTCCGCCTGCGCAACGTGATCTGGCCTGCACCATCGACCAACAAGCCCAGCCTTGTATTATACGTCCACCGCCCCGATTCCCCCGATCATGCCGAAAGCTACGTCTGGGCCGACCCCGATGCCAAGCTCATCGGCATCAACCTGCGCTGGGTCCAGGGCAGCTGCACCCGCGACGAAGGATAAACCGATGCACGCAGTACAAGCCTATTTCGACAGCATCGGCGGCCCCGAGGTGATCCAGTGGCGCGAGGTCGATCTGCCCGCCCCCGCGCCCGGCGAAGTCACCCTGGTGCAGAGCGCGGTCGGGCTCAACTTCATCGACACCTATCATCGGCGCGGGATCTATCCGGTCGCTCTGCCATCGGGGCTGGGGCTCGAGGCCGCGGGCACTGTCGCGGCGGTGGGCGAGGGCGTGACCGATTTCCGCGAAGGCGACCGGGCCGCGACCTTCGGCCCGGCGCTGGGCGCCTATGCCAGCGCGCGCAACGTGGCCGCGACCAGCCTGTTTGCGGTGCCGAGCGGCATCGACGACAAGACCGCTGCCGCCGCGCTGCTCAAGGCCTGCACCGCCGAATTTCTCGTCGAGCGCTGCGCCAAGGTGCAGTCCGGTTGGCCAGTGCTGGTCCACGCTGCCGCTGGGGGGGTGGGTCTGCTGCTCGTGCAATGGCTCAAGCACCTCGGCGCCGAGGTGATCGGCACGGTCAGCACCGCGGCTAAGGCCAGTGCGGCGCATGCCGCGGGTGCCGATCACATCATCCGCTACGACGAAGAACCCGTCGCTCCGCGGGTCCGCGCGCTCACCGGGGGCAACGGCGTGCGCGTGACGTTCGACGGAGTCGGCATGGCGACGTGGGAAGCCTCGCTCGATTCGACCGGGCGGCGCGGGCTGATCGCCAGCTACGGCAACGCCGACGCACCGGTCGGCGGGGTCAACCTGGGTATCCTCGCGCTGAAAGGCTCGCTCTACAACACGCGACCGACGTTGTTCGACTACTATGCGGAGCCCGGCGAACGCGCTGCGGGCGCGGCACGGGTGTGGCAGTTGATTGCGGACGGCACGCTCAAGGTTACGATCGGGCAGACGTATGCGCTGGCCGAAGCGGCGCAGGCGCACCGCGATCTGGAAGGCCGCAAGACCACCGGATCGACCGTGCTGCTGCCCTAGTCGAGCCGCGCGCGGAAGCTACGGCGCCATCCGCAATTCGCTCGCATCGGCCAGGATCACGGCGAAGCGGTGCGCCGCGTCGCTCCAGTGGACGCGCGGGGTCCACCCGCCGGCCAGGAGCAGTGTCGCAGCGCTGCGGAAGTCGTATTTGTGGCTGTTTTCGGTGTGGATCGTCTCGCCCCGGCGCATCGCGAAGGCGTGCCCGGCAACCGCGAAGGCAAAGTCGCGCGTGGCGGCAAGGTGCATTTCGATCCGCGCGAGGTCGTCGTTCCAGCGAGCTTCGTGGACCAGCGCATCGGCGGGGATGTCCCCGCAAAGTTCGCGGTTGATCCGCGCGATGAGATTGAGATTGAACGCAGCGGTGACCCCCGCGCCATCGTCGTAGGCGGCGAGTAGAACCGCCGGGTCCTTGATCAGATCGAACCCGATCAGCAGTTCGGCGCCCTCACCGCTCGCACCGCTGAGCGTCTCGCGCATCGCGCCGAGGAGCTCGACCGCGCTGCGCGGAACCAGGTTGCCGATCGTCGATCCGGGGAAAAAGCCCATCTTGGGCAGCGCCGCAACCGCAGCGGGCAATTCGACCAGTCGGCTGAAATCGGCTTCGACCGGATAGACCGGGAGCCCGGGGAAATCCGCCGCGAGATCGTCAGCCGCGGCGCGCAGGAAATCGCCCGAGATATCGATCGGAACGTACGCTGCCGGCGCAATCGCACGCAGCAGCAGCGGGGTCTTGGCCGAACTGCCCGAGCCGAACTCGACCACCGCGCGCCCTGCGCCGATCGCGGGTGCGAACTCCGCCCCGCGTGCGCTTAGAATCTCGGTTTCGGCGCGGGTCGGATAATATTCGGCGAGCCGGGTGATGTCCTCGAACAGCGCCGACCCGCGCGAATCGTAGAACCACCGCGCCGGAACCGCCTTCTGGCGCTGGGCCAGCCCGGCCAGCACATCGGCGCGAAACGCCCGGTCGACGCCGGCATCGTCGCGGTCGACCAGCGCCAGCCCGGCTTGGGCGCTCATCGGTCCTGGGCCAATCGCAGCCCGGTGAACTGCCAGCGTTGATGGGGATAGAAGAAGTTGCGGTAACTGGCCCGAGAAGTCCTGCGCGGGGTCGCGCAGCTCGCCCCGCGCAGCACGAACTGCCCGGACATGAACTTGCCGTTGTATTCGCCGACCGCGCCCGCCGCCGGCTTGAACCGCGGGTACGGGAGATAGGCGGAGCGGGTCCATTGCCAGCAATCGCCGAACAGATCGCCGCCGCCGCGCGGCGCGATCATGGCCGGAGCCGCGCCCCCGCTTTCGAGCTGGTTTCCGGCTGCGGGATCGGCAGCTTGCGCGACGACCTCCCATTCGAACTCGGTCGGCAACCGCGCTCCGGCCCAGGCGGCAAAGGCATCGGCCTCGTAATAGGAAATGTGCGCGACCGGCGCCGCTGGATCGCGCGGCTGCCATCCGGCGAGCGTGAAGTGATCGCCCTCGTGCCAGTAAAGCGGCGCACTCACGCCTTCGCGCTGGACCCAGCCCCAGCCGTCGGCGAGCCACAGGGCGGCGGTGCGATATCCGCCGGCGGCGACGAACGCATCCCATTCGGCGTTGGTCACAAGCCGATCGGCCAGCGCGAACGGCTCGATCAGCACGCGGTGCGCCGGGCCTTCGTTGTCGAACGCGAACCCGCTGCCGTCATGGCCGACGCGGGCGATGCCACCGGGGTTCTGGGTCCAACCTAGCGGTGCCGCAGCCGGCGACCGCACCCCAGCCGCATCGACATAAGCCGGACCCAGCGGGTTCTGGAACAATGCGTGCTTGATGTCGGTCAGCAGCAGTTCCTGGTGCTGCGCTTCGTGGGCCAGCCCGAGTTCGATGAGCGCGGCAAGTGCGGGGTCGGCGAGCAGCGGTTCCATCGCTGCATCGACGTGCGCGCGCCAGTCGGCCACCTGCACCAGGGTCGGCCGCGACAACATCCCGCGCGAAAAGCGTGCGATCCGCGCGCCCTCGGCTTCGTAGTAACTGTTGAAAAGGAAAGCAAAACGCTCATCGAACCGGGAATATCCGGGAACGTGATCGCGCAGCACAAAGGTTTCGAAGAACCACGTCGTATGCGCCAGGTGCCATTTGGCTGGAGAGGCATCCTCCATCGACTGGAGCGCGGCATCGGCCTCGCTCAACGGCGCGGCCAGTGCTGTGCTCAGCGCACGCGCTGCCCGGTATTGCGCGGCCGGGCTGCCCGGGCAAGCGGCGCTGCGGGGCAGCGTATCGGGAAGGGCGGAAGGCATCGCGCATCCTGAATGACGCAAAAGCATTGCGGGTCGAAGTCCTGCTTTGCAATCGATCGAAGCCCGCAAACGTTCCCACTCAGGCCGCGCGGCGCACCTGATTGCGGCCGCCTTCCTTGGCATCGTAGAGCGCCCGGTCGGCGCGGGCCATGAGCGCCTCGACGGTATCGCCGGGCTGAGCATGGGCGCAGCCGATGCTTGCCGTAACCCGCGGCAGGCCGCCCGCAGCGCTTCCGATCTCGATCGCATGACGCAGGCGCTCGGCCGCGGCGCGGGCCGTCTCGATCGATGCACCGGGCATCAGCCAGACGAATTCCTCGCCGCCGACGCGCCCGACCAGGTCACTTGCGCGGACCTCGCCGCAAGCGATCTGGGCGACCCGGCGCAGCACCTCATCGCCGACCGGGTGGCCGTAAGTGTCGTTGACCGCCTTGAAGAAATCGATGTCGATCGAAATGATCGACAGGCTCTGCGCGCCGTCCTGCGCGTTGGCGAGGTAATGCCCGAGCTGACCGAAGGTGCGGCGGCGGTTGGCGAGCCCGGTAAGGACATCGGTTTCCGCCTCGAGCTTGGCCTCGGCAGCCATCATCACCGCCTGACCACGCGCCTGGTCGAGCGCGGCTTCGTGGCGGCGCTGCTCGGTGACGTCGAGAACCACGCCGTACATCGATTCGAGCGCGCCGGTCGGGCCGAAGTCGTTGACCCCGCGCAACTGCAGGACCCGCTCATGCCCATCGCGGCGGCGGACGCGGTATTCGAAGGTGTATTGATCGCGCGCATCGCGGCACCTGGCGAAGTGTTCGAAGAAATCGTCGCCGTCGACCAGGCGAGTGCGAACATCCGCCATGTCGGGATTGGATTGCTGGGGCAGATCGTAAAGCTGGTAGGTTTCCTTCGACCACGTCAACGTCCCGTTCGGCGTCAGATGCCAGCGGCCCATCCCGGTGAGTTGCTGCGCCATCCGCAACAGCGTGATGTGGTGCAGCAGCCGGCGGTTGCGCCGCAGGAGGAGCGCGCCAAGCTGCTCGCGCGCACCGAGCAGCGCGGCCAGCGGCATCGCCGTCGCCAGAAGCGCAAACATAAAGACCTGGAGCGCGAGTGCGGCCGCGCGGGGGCTCGCGCCCAGAAGCCCGGTCGGGCTGGCGCCCCCAATGCTGTGAACCGTCGCAGCCCCCGCGAAACCGAGCAGACACACCGCCGCACCGCGCTGTCCGAACCGCGCCGATGCAAACACGGTCAGCGACATGATGACGAACAGCAACGGATAGTGGACAAAACCGAGGACGATCAGCGACACTCCGAACGCGGCCACGGCGGTTGGAGTCAGTCCGCGCTGGGGCGGCGCCGCTGCCGGTAGCTCGGCGGCGGGGGCCAGCGCGGCGAGCAGCAATGGGACCGTGGTCAGCGTGCCAAGTGCGACGCTGGCCATCCACCACGCCGTGCCCGCAATATCGGCGTGTCCGCGAAATGGCAGGGCAATCAGCGCGCTTGCGGTCGCGCCGGCAAGCGCAGCGAGGGTGAGGCCGACAAGTTGCCGCAGTGTGACAAATGCGACGGCGCGCTGATCTATAAAGCGGCTCGCGACCGATGCGGTAACCAGCCCTTCGGCGACGTTGGCCAGCGCGAACCCCGCACAGCGGATTGCCTGACCCTGACCGAACCCGAAATTGAGCGCGAAACTCGCCGCGGCAAACAGCCCCAGCGCCAGCGGCCAGCGGCTACGATCGATCACCAGCAGCGCGGTGACCATGAACCCGCTTGCCGGCCAGATCAGGCCCTGCGCGTGATAGACCGTCGACAGCGTCAGCATTGCCGCGGCGCAGACGATCCACCCCAGCACTGCGATCAGCAGCAGACGTATTGCATTGTTTCCCGTCATTGCCGCCCTCACCCAATGGCAAGGTGCTTAACGCGGCAGGCTGACTGCGCAGCTAATCCAGACTAGGGGTTTGCCCGCACGCATCAGGCCGCGTTGGCCGTCCGCTCGACCGCTTCGAGGTTGAGCATTTCGGCGAGCAGAAACGCCAGCTCGAGCGACTGTGCGGCGTTAAGGCGTGGGTCGCAATGGGTGTGATAGCGGTCGCCCAGCGCTTCGTGCGTGATCGCCACCGCGCCGCCGACGCATTCGGTCACGTCCTGCCCGGTCATCTCGATATGAATGCCGCCAGCATGCGTGCCTTCGGCGCGGTGGAACGCAAAGAACCCGCGGACCTCGTTGAGAATACGGTCGAACGGCCGCGTTTTGTAGCCCGAGTTCGATTTGACCACGTTGCCGTGCATCGGATCGCACGACCACACCACCGGGTGCCCGGCGCGGGTTACCGCGCGGACCAGCGGGGGTAGCGCGGCTTCGACCTTGTCATCGCCAAAGCGGCTGATCAGCGTCATTCGCCCGGGTTCGCGCGCCGGATTGAGCGTATCGAGCAGCCCGAGCAGTTCGTCCGGCTTCAGGCTGGGCCCACACTTGAGCCCGATGGGGTTGCCCACCCCCCGCAGGTATTCGACATGCGCGCTGCCGGCAAAGCGCGTCCGGTCGCCGATCCACAGCATGTGCGCGCTGGTATCGTACCAGTCCCCGGTCAACGAATCGCGGCGGGTCATCGCCTGCTCGTAGGGGAGCAACAGCGCTTCATGGCTGGTGTAGAAGCTGGTGCCCTGAAGCTGCGGCACGGTCGAGGGATCGACCCCGCAGGCGGCCATGAAATCGAGTGCCTCGCCGATCCGGTCGGCGGTCTCGGCGAACTTGGCGGCCCACGGGCTGCGTCCGATATGATCGAGCGTCCACTGATGGACCTGGCGCAAATTGGCATAGCCACCGGTCGAGAACGCCCGGATCAGGTTCAGCGTCGCCGCCGCCTGGCTATAGGCCTTGACCATCCGTTCGGGATCGGGGCGACGGGTCGCGGCGTCGAACTCGATGCCGTTGATGTTGTCGCCAAGGTAGCTCGGGAGCTCGACCCCGTCGATGGTCTCGGTCGCGGACGAACGCGGCTTGGCGAACTGCCCGGCCATGCGCCCGACCTTGGTAACCGGCATCTTGCTGGCGAACGTCAGGACCACCGCCATCTGGAGCAGCACGCGAAACGTATCGCGGATGTTGTTGGGATGGAACTCGGCGAAGCTTTCGGCGCAGTCCCCGCCCTGGAGGAGAAATGCCCGGCCCCCTGCGATCTCCGCCAGTTCGGCCTTGAGCGCGCGCGCTTCGCCGGCGAACACCAGCGGCGGATAATTGGCCAGGGTCGCCTCGACCCGCGCCAGTTCGGCCGCATCGTCGTAGCGGGGCAAGTGCCGGGCCTCGTGTCCCTGCCAGCCGTCGGGGGTCCAGTTACTCGCCACTGCATTCGCTCCGGTTGCGCGACAGCGCGCTTACCGGACCCGGGGCGATATGCAAAACGCTTAGCGGGGCGGCGTAGCGGCCGCCGGCGGGACGGCGGCCGCGCCGGTTCGCGCTTGCGGCAGCACTGCCATACGCCAGCTCTTGCTGCGCAGGAGATACCGCGCGGCCAGCGCCTGCATCCGCTCCGGCGTAGTCACGGTGTAATCGGCCAGCAGCGTGCCGAGCGATGTGACCCGCTCGGGCTCGCTCGTCGCGCCTTCGAGCTGGGTCATGAAGAACGTCGAACTGGTCGCGGCGCGGTTGATCAACTGGCCCAGCGGCACGGTCACCCGCTCGAGCTCGTCGGCGGTCGGCGGCTTGGCGATCATGTCGGCGGCGATTTGATCGACCGTCGCGAAGAACGTCGGCACCGCCTCGGGCTTGAGCTGCGCGACCGCGGACAGCGAGCCGCCGCTCTTGAGATCGAGCGGCCAGCTCGACGAAACCTGCGGCGCATAGCTGGCGCCCAGCTTTTCGCGCAGGGCATCGAGCAGCCGGTTGTTGAACAGCTCGGTCAGGATTTCGAGCTGCCGCGATTCCTGCACCCCGGCAATCCCGCCGCCGGTCGGCCACGAAACCACGGCCGCAGCCTGGCCAGGATCGCCGCGATGACCCAGGATCAGCGGCTGTGCGTTGTATGCCGGGAACGCGCCGACCGCAGCGCGGGTCGAAGCCGGCAGCGGCGTGCGCTGGGAGAGCGCGCCGAACGTACGGCCCAGCGCGGCGATCGTCGCGGCGCGGTCGAAATCGCCGAACACCTGGAGTTCGATCGGGCCGTCGCGCAGCAGCGGCTCCCACACCCGGCGGAAGCCTTCGGGCGTGGTCGCGGCAAGCTCGGCCGGGCTCGCGGTGCGGAAGCGCGGATCGCGGTCGGCCAGCAGATACCGCAGATCGCGCTGGAGCACGCCCGAAGGCGAAGTCTCGAAGCTTTCATAGGCGATCGCCGCGGCGGCCTTGGCGCGGATCACCGGCGCCGCATCCCACCGCGGTGTCGCCAGCTTGGCCGCAAACAAATAGAGCTGGTCGTTGAGATCGGCGGCGCGGGTATTGGCCGAGAGCACGAACGCGGTATCGTCGACCGCAAAATCAAAGCCCATCTTGCGCCCGGTGGCGATCCGGTCGAGATCCTCCTGGCCGAGCGTGCCGAGACCCGAACTGACCAGCGCGGTCTCGCCCAGCGTGATGTAGGGCGCATCGGCGGGTGCGAACCCGCGGTAGCCGGCACCGAACCGGACCTTCACCGTAACCCGCCCGGGCTCGTCCTTGCTTGGCCACAGCACCGCCTTGACCCCATTGGCAAAATCGACCCGTTCGATATCGAGCAAGCCGATCGGCGCGTCGGCGATCGCCGGCTGGGGGGTACCAATCGCGGGCAAATCGGCGAACGACACGGTGCGGGCGGCCAGCCGCGAAGAGCCATCGGCAACCACCGGCTCGCGCAGCGCGGTGCGCAGGGCATCGCCGTTGGCTTCGGCCGCTGTCGGAACGATCGCCAGCGCGCGGATCACCTTGCCCGCAAACAGCGAGCGCGAATGCGCCAGCACCGCCGCCGGGGTGAACAGCGGCTTGGTCCGCTTGAACAGATTGAGCACGGTTTCGGGCGAGGCAACGGTTTCGTGGATATCGAGCGCGGTGATCAGATCGTCGGCGATCTTGGCGCCGGGCATCAGCGTGCGCTGTTCGACGCTCGAGGCGTACTGGATTTGCATCTCGGCGAATTCGCGGTCGATTTCTTCCTGCGTCGGCGCGCGGGCCATGGCATCGGCAATCACCCCGCGAACATCGCGCAAGGCCGCGCGCCAGTCGTTGCTGAGCGGGGTGATTGTTACGAACGTGCCATCGACCGAGCGGCTGACCTTGTCCTGCCCGACTTGCGCGAGCAGATAGCTGCCGCCCGCCCGCGCGCGCGCTTCGAGCCGGCGGTTGATGATCTGCTGGGCCAGCGCATCGGTCATCAGGCCCTGGTTGTAGACGATCGAATCGTGAACCTGGCGCCACGGGCGCAGGACCGCGTAATTGATCACGCGCGGCAGGTCGGGTTCGACCAGCACGGTGGTTTCGCCGACCGGATTGCGCGGATCGATCCCGGCCGGCGCGACCGGATCGCCGAATGCCGGCGGGGGCAGGTGCGCTCCGGATGCCTTCCAGTCGGCAAAGTATTTGGTGACGAGCGCCGCAAGCTGCTGCGGCGTGGCATCGCCGGTGACCACCACGACGGTGTTCTCGGGCCGATACCAACGGTCGTGGAACGCCCGGACCGCGTCCTGGTGCGCATTCTCGAGACTGTCGACCGTGCCGATCGGGGGACGGTCGCCGAGCAGCTGGCCCTTGTAATACGTCGCCCGCGTGGCATCGGCAACGCGTTCACCCGCGCCGCCACGTTCGCGCTTTTCGGCAAGCACGATCGGCACTTCGGTGCGGATGTTGGCTTCGCTCAGCGTCGGCGCTGCCATCATGCCCGAAAGCAGGCGGAAGCTTTCATCGAGATTGACGGCACTGACATCGGGCAGATCGAGCTTGTAGACCGTCTGGGTCGGCGAAGTTTCGGCGTTGGTGTCGCTGCCGAACGTCGCTCCGAAGCGCTGCCAGGTCGGGATCGCCGCGCCTTCGGCGAGATAGCGCGACTGGCGGAAGCTGAGATGCTCGATCAGGTGGGCATAGCCGCGTTCGCTGTCGCGTTCGTTGAGCGAGCCGGCGTCGATGCGTATCCGGATCGAGACCTGCCCGGGCGGTACGCCGTTGTGCCGCACCGCATACCGCAATCCGTTGCCCAGCTCGCCGAAGGTCCATTCGCGGTCCTGCGGGACGTCGCTGCCGCGGTAGAGCCAGGGCACGTCCCTGGCAGCCGCTGCCGGAACCGCGCGCGCCGCCACGGCGCGCGCGGGCTTGGCCGGCGCCGGAGGGGCGGCCAGCAGCGCCAGCGGCAGGAACAACGCGAGGCGCCGCGCGGCGCGAGAGATCAAATTCATGGCCCGGCTATAGGTGCCGCGTTGCTGAAGGACCAATGAATATGCGGGCGCGGTATCCGCTTAATCAGTGCGCTGGGGTTGAAGTGGGAGCCGGCACCGCGGTGGACGAAGGCACGGAAGCCGCCGGCACGTCGGGGATTTGCGCGCGTTGCAAGGCCTCGACTTCGGCAGCGGTCTTGAAGTCGACCAGCTCGACCTGGAAAACGAGGTTGGAATTGGGCGGGATCGGACCAGCGTTGCGCGCGCCGTAGCCTTGTGCCGCGGGCACGCAGATCCGCGTAATCCCGCCGCGCCCGGTCGCCCGCAGTCCTTCGGCGAAACCCTTGATCACCCCCCCGACGGGGAACGACGCTTCGCGGTTCTGGTCGAACACCGCGCCGGTGGCGGCAAGATAACCGATGTAGTTGACCAGCACGACGTCGGTGGGCGCAGGCTTCGCGGCGCTTCCCGGCTTGAGCACGCGCGTGCCGACGCCGCTCGGCAATACCGCGCTGCAGAGCCGCTGCGATGGCGGAACGATCGGGTTGAGCGGAACCGGGAGGATCGCCGCCCCCGCAGCGGTTGCCGCAGCCCCGGCGGCCCTTGGCGGGGCGCGGCGCGGCACGGCAGCGGCGGCGGCGCCGGCCACTGCGGCCACGACCAGCAGAGGAATGATCGGACGGGCGGCGGCGCGGATTGCGCGCAAGGCGGTAATGCTCATGCCTTGGCCCTAGCCGCGCTGCCGCGCCCCCGCCAGCCCGTTCGCCCGTTTGCCCGTTCGACTGTTCGCCTGTCCGTCGTCCGCCGAGCGCCGCGCTTGTTTCGTCCGCCCATCGGCCTACATGGCAGGGATGTTCATCGAAACCGAAACCACCCCCAACCCGCAGGCGCTCAAGTTCCTGCCGGGCGAAACCGTCATGGCCGCGGGCACGCGCGAATTCACCTCGCCCGAGGACGCCGCCGCCTCGCCGCTGGCCGAGGCGCTGTTCGATCTAGGCACGGTCACCGGGGTGTTTTTCGGGCGCGATTTCCTTTCGGTCACTGCCGCGCCGGGGGTGGACTGGGTCCAGTTGCGCCCGCAGGTCGTCGCGATGCTGCTCGACCATTTTACCACCCAGGCGCCGCTGTTCACCGGGCCCGACGCATCGGGGATCCTGGTCCCGGGCGAGGACGAAGACGTCGGCGACGATCCGGCAGATGCGGATATCGTCGCGCAGATCCGCGAACTGATCGAGACCCGCGTCCGCCCGGCGGTGGCCAACGATGGCGGCGACATCGTCTATCGCGGCTTTCGCGACGGGATCGTCTACCTGACGATGCAGGGCGCCTGTTCGGGCTGCCCGTCGTCGAGCGCGACGCTCAAGCACGGGATCGAAGGGCTGCTCAAGCACTACGTTCCCGAAGTCAGTGAAGTCCGCGCGGCCTGATCCAAGCGTTCGATTTTTTCGGAGTTTCAATGGCCCAGCCTCTCGCCGACGTCGCCCTCGACCAGCTGTTCCGCACCGCGCGCACAGCCAACGGCTATCTCGACCGGCCCGTTGCCAGCACGCAGCTCGATGCGATCTGGGAGCTCATGAAGATGGGCCCGACTTCGGCCAATTGCCTGCCCGCGCGCCTGGTCTGGTGCGTTACGGACGAGGCCAAAGGCAAGCTCGCGGCGTGTTCGGGCGGGGCCAATCCGGCCAAGATAATCGCCGCGCCGGTCGCCGTGATCATCGGCATGGACATGCAGTTTCACGAGCAGTTGCCGTGGCTGTTCCCGCATGCCGACGCGCGGAGCTGGTTCAGCGGCAACGACGCGCTGCGCGAGGCGACCGCGTTTCGCAATTCGTCGCTCCAGGGCGCATATTTGATCATGGCCGCGCGCGCGCTCGGGCTCGATACCGGGCCGATGTCGGGGTTCGACAATGCCGCGGTCGATACCGCATTCTTTGCCGATCAGCCGACCGTGCGTTCGAACTTCATCTCGACACTGGGCTACGGCGACCCCGCGACGATTTTCGAGCGCAGCCCGCGGCCGGGCTTCGAAACCTTCAACCGCATCGTCTGAACCGCGGCGAGCATCGGTCTTTGACGCTGCGGACACTGGCGATCGACTGCGCGACCGAGGCTTGCTCGGTAGCATTGTTCGACGACGATACGCTGGTCTGCGGTACGTTCGAGGTGCTTGGGCGCGGTCATGCCGAGCGGCTTGTGCCGATGATCGGCGCCTTGCCCGCAAAAGGCCGCGCGGCGCGGATCGCGGTGGCGACGGGGCCGGGCAGCTTCACCGGGGTCCGCGTCGGCTTGGCCGCGGCGCGTGCGCTGGCATTTGCGTGGGGCGCCGATCTCGTGGGTTATCCGACACTTGCGCTGATCGCGGCGATGGCGCGCGATGCTGCCGGCGCGCAGCCGCTGGCCGTGGCGATGACCGGAGGCCACGGCGAGTGGTTCGTCGCGCGGTTTGCGCAGGAAGGCATGCAAACCGGTGCAGACACCGCACAAACCTCTGCAAGCGCCGTACAGGTAGTGTCCGAGCCGCTGGTGGCCGGAAGCCAGGCCGCCGCGCTGGTCGCGTTGCGCGGATCCGGCACCGCGCTGACGATCCTGCCCGATGCGCGCTGCGTCAACCTGCTCGCGCCCGCGATGTTCGCGCCCGATCCTTTGCCGCGTTATGGCCGCGGTCCCGACGCGCGGTTGCCGGCGTGACCGATCCGGTCGACGGGATCATGGCGGTGATGGAGTGCGCGTTCGACCCGGCCTGGGGGGAAGCCTGGAACCGCCGCCAGGTCTCCGACGCGCTGGTTCTGCCGGGATGCCATTTCGCGCTGATCGATGATGTCGGGACGATCGCCGGCGAAATCGTCGAGGGAGCCGAGCCGGCGGGATTTTATCTGACCCGCACCACGCTCGACGAAGAAGAACTGCTGCTGATCGCGGTTACTCCGCAGGCGCGCGGCGCGGGACGCGGCGCGGCGCTGCTCGACCACTGCATTGCCGCGGCCGGCGCACGCGGTGCGGCGCGGCTGTTCCTCGAGATGCGCAGCGGCAATACTGCCGAGCGTCTTTATACCGCGCGCGGCTTTCTTCCGATCGGAAAGCGGCCCGACTATTACCGAAGCCCGGGGGGCGCACGGATCGACGCGATTACTTTCGCGCGAGACATCGGCTGAAGCGATTTTCAGGGGCGCTAGGGAAAGCCCGGAGCGCACCGCGCGGCGCCACAATTGTTATTGGCAGATTAGCGCAATTCGCGTAGAAAAGCCGGACCTGGGACGGCGATTCCGGGATCAACCAAAAGATACGGGTCGACGACCAAAGGATTTTCCATGGACACTACTGCCATCGATATGAATGAAACGCTGATCACGCTGACATCGGATATTGTTGCGGCCCACGTCAGCAACAACGATGTTCCGGTCGATCAGCTCTCGGTGCTGATCAGCAGCGTTTATGGTGCGCTCGCCGGGCTCGGCGCTCCCGCACCTGCCCCCGAAGCTGCTCCCGAACCCGCGGTTTCGGTGCGTTCTTCGGTCAAGAACGATCACATCGTCTGCCTCGAAGATGGCAAGAAGCTTAAAATGCTCAAGCGCCATCTGATGACGCATTACAACATGACCCCCGCCGAATACCGCACGCGCTGGAGCCTTCCTGCCGATTATCCGATGGTCGCGCCGGCTTATGCGGAGCGCCGCCGCGAACTCGCCAAGAAGATCGGTCTCGGGCGCAAGCCGGGAACCAAGATGCCGCCGCGTGTCAAGCCCGCCGATGCGCCGGTCAAGGTCCCGGCACGCCGCGGTCGTCCGCCCAAAGCCAAGGTCTGATCGCAAGCGAAAACCCGCTTTGTGGCCTGCGGCCACGCGACGGTTGTAGAATCGCTCTCCCGGTCTAGTATCGGGAGAGCGTTTTTATTTGCGGGACCGGCGTGCACCAGATCATCGACATCGAGGCATTATGCGCACAGCGCGGCTTGCGGATTACCGACCAGCGCCGCGTCATCGCGCGCGTCCTCTCCGAAAGCGACGATCATCCCGATGTCGAGAAGCTGCACGAGCGCGCGGTCGCCGCCGATCCGCGGATCTCGATCGCCACGGTCTACCGCACCGTCCGCCTGTTCGAGGAGGCGGGGATCCTCGACCGTCACGATTTCGGCGATGGGCGCTCGCGGTATGAGGCCGCGCCCGAGGCGCACCACGATCACCTGATCGACGTCGAGAGCGGCAAGGTTATCGAGTTCGTCGATCCCGAGCTCGAGGCGCTTCAGCGCCAGATCGCCGAGAAGCTGGGCTACCGGCTGGTCGACCACCGCATGGAACTTTACGGCGTGCGGCTCGAGCGCGGCAACTAGCCGCGTGGCGACCGCGCTTTCGCTCCCGCGCGAAATCTCGCTGCGTGCGCGGCTGCGGATCGTCGTTCGGCTGGCGGCGATGGTCCTGCTTTTCGCGGTCTGCGTGCCGTTCTATTACCTCTACCGCCTGATCGGGATCGAGAACCCGTGGCCGCGCGTTTTCCTGGGCGGCGTCGCGACCATTGCCGGGCTCGATATCGCTGCGAGCGGACCCCGGCCGATCCGCCCGGTGTTCCTCATCGCCAACCATGTCTCGTGGCTCGATATCCCGGTCTTGAGCTGGATTACCGGGAGCGCCTTCGTCGGCCACGATGGGCTCGCGGCGATGCCTCTGCTCAAAGAGCTGTGCGCGATGAACGGCACGGTGTTCATTGCGCGCCATGACCGCGCGAGCGTTGCCGAGCAGATCGAGCAAGTCCGCGGCGCGCTGGCGCACACGCGCGCCCTGACAATCTTTCCCGAAGGCACGACCAGCGACGGCACGGGGCTGCTGCCGTTCAAATCGGCGCTGCTTTCGGCGTGCGAGCCGCTGCCCGCGGGGATCGACGTCCAGCCCGTGCTGCTCGACTACGGCGCCGAGGCTGCGGACATCGCCTGGATCGGCGAGGAGCATGGCCTGCACAACTTCCTCCGCATCCTCGCCCGCCGCCGGCGGCTGCGGGTCGAGGTCAAGTTTCTTGCGCCGTTGGCGGGGGCGGACGCAGCCGACCGCAAGGCGATCGCCGCGGCGGCACGCAGCGCGATGCTCGGCGCTTTCGCGCGCTGACCCGGCGCTGCTTGGCGCTTCGCCAACGCGGCCCTTCAAAATGTCCCGCAATGCGCCTATCGGCGCGCGATGCGCCCCGTTCCGCCTCCGCAGACCTACCGGGTCAAGAGCTTCGGCTGCCAGATGAACGTCTATGACGGCGAGCGGATGGGCGAACTGCTCGACGCGCAAGGCATGGCCCCCGCGGCCGAGGGGGCGGAGGCCGACCTCGTCGTGCTCAACACCTGCCACATCCGCGAAAAGGCGGTCGACCGGGTCTATTCGGACATCGGCCGGTTGCGCCGCGGCGATGGCAGCGCGCCGCTGATCGCGGTCGCCGGGTGCGTTGCGCAAGCGCAGGGCGATGAGATCATGCGCCGCGCGCCATCCGTGGGCGTGGTCGTGGGTCCGCAAGCCTACCACCGCTTGCCCGCGCTGGTTGCCGAGGCCGCCGCGGGCCGCCGCGCGCTCGATACTGACATGCCTGCCGCGGCCAAGTTCGCCGCGCTCCCCCCGCGCCGCCGCGTCGGCGCCAGCGCGTTCCTGACGGTGCAGGAAGGCTGCGACAAGTTCTGCACCTATTGTGTGGTGCCCTATACCCGCGGCGCCGAAGTATCGCGGCCGTTTGCGGACCTGGTGGCAGAGGGCGAGCGGCTGGTCGATGCCGGGGCCAAGGAAATCACGCTCCTCGGCCAGAACGTGAATGCCTGGCGCGATGAGCGCGGGCGCGGGCTCGAAGTGCTGGCCGAGGCTTTGGCGGCGCTCCCCGGCCTTGCCCGCATCCGCTATATGACCAGCCACCCCAACGACATGACCGAGGGGCTTATCGCGGCGCACCGCGACAACCCCAAGCTGATGCCGTTCCTCCATTTGCCCGTCCAGGCGGGCAGCGACCGCGTTCTTGCGGCGATGAACCGCAGCCACACCGTGGCGAGCTACCGCGATGTGATCGAGCGCGTGCGCGCTGTGCGTCCCGGCATCGCGGTCTCGGGCGACTTCATCGTCGGCTTCCCCGGCGAGAGCGACGCCGAGTTTGCCGAGACGCTGCGCCTGGTCGACGCGGTCGGCTACGCCCAGTGTTTCAGCTTCAAGTATTCGCCCCGCCCCGGAACCCCGGCGGCGGCGATGGATGGACAAATTGCGCCCGAGGTGATGGACGAGCGGCTCCAAGCGCTCCAGGCCGCGCTCCAGCGCAGCAGCCTGGCGTTCAACCAGGCCGCGGTGGGGCAGCGCTGCAAGGTGCTGATCGAACGCCCCGGGCGCCGCCCGGGGCAATGGCTCGGCAAATCGCCGTGGCTGCAGTCGGTCTACTTCGAAGGCGACGCCGCGATCGGCGATCTGGTCGAGGTCGAACTGGTCGAGGCGGGGCCCAACAGTCTGGCCGCGCGGCTGCTGGTGCCCGCGCCAGCCTGAATTGTTGCGCGGGGGCAACGCCGCGCGGGTTATGCACGGCTGACATTACGCAGCGCATTGCAGGTTCATGCGCGCGGCGTATCTTCGGGTCCACGGCACCCTTGCCGCGCTTCGAAAGGACTGAATGGCCCGCAAACCTGTCCGCGGCTACGAACCGGCGCATGCCGGATCGGGCCGCTCCGACGGCGGTCGCACCGATACGCTGCGCCGCCCCGCTCAAGAGCGCAGCCGCGCCGAGATCGAGTTCGACGAACCCGGCGTGCTCGGCGCGCTGTTCGGCCAGTTCGACGTCAATCTGGTCCAGCTCGAAAGCCGCCTCGGCGTATACATCGGGGCGCGCGGCAACCGCATCCAGATCGAGGGAACCGAAGACGCCGTCGGCCGCGCGCGCGAAGTGCTCAAGGGCATGCATCAGCGCCTGATCCAGGGCCACGACCTCGATACCGGCGCGATCGAATCGCTGATCGCGATGTCGAGCGAGCCGACGCTCGAAGGGATCATTGCGGGCGGGCAGAACGCCCCGCCGATCATGATCCGCACGCGCAAGAAAACCATCGTCCCGCGCTCGGCCACGCAGATCGACTATATGCGCGCGCTGGCCAGCCGCGACATCATCTTCGCGCTAGGGCCGGCGGGCACGGGCAAGACCTATGTCGCGGTGGCGCAAGCGGTCAGCCAGCTGATCACCGGCAGCGTCCAGCGGCTGATCCTGTCGCGCCCCGCGGTCGAGGCGGGCGAGCGGCTGGGGTTCCTGCCCGGCGACATGAAGGAGAAAGTCGATCCGTACCTGCGCCCGCTCTACGATGCGCTGTACGATTGCATGCCGCCCGAGCAGGTCGAGCGGCGGCTGGCTTCGGGCGAGATCGAGGTTGCGCCGATCGCGTTCATGCGCGGGCGCACGCTGGCCGATGCGTTCGTGATCCTCGACGAGGCACAGAACACCACGCCCGCGCAAATGAAGATGTTCCTCACCCGGTTCGGCCAGAACAGCCGGATGGTGGTCTGCGGCGATCCGCGCCAGGTCGATATCCCCGGCGGGGCCGAACACTCGGGGCTGGCCGACGCGGTCCGCCGGCTGGAAGGAGTCGACGGGATCGCGGTGACGCGGTTCGGCACCGCCGATGTCGTCCGCCACCCGATCGTCGGGCGGATCGTCGAGGCCTACGAGGGCGCTTACGACGGCAGCCAATCGTAGTGGCGGCCCCGACGCTCGAGATCGACGTCGATCCTGTCTGGGGCGAGGATACCGATTGGGAGGCGCTTGCCGCGCGCGCGGCCGCGGCTGCCGCTGCGGTCGCGCCCGAGCTTGCCAACGAGGCGCTGCTCGTCAGCCTGGTCATGGCCGACGACGACGAGGTCCACGCGCTGAACCGCCAGTGGCGGGCCAAGGACGCGGCGACCAACGTGCTCTCGTTCCCGATGCTCAGCCGCGCCGAAGTGCTCCGCGCTGCCGCCGATCCCGATCATGAAGGAATGCTCGGCGACATGATCCTCGCGCACGGAGTCTGCGGGCGCGAGGCAGCGGACAAGGGCATCGCGCTGGAGGCGCACGCCGCGCACCTGATCGTCCACGGGCTGCTCCACCTGGCCGGATACGACCACGAGACCGGCAGCGGGGAGACCGGCAGCTGGGAGACCGGCAGCGGGGAGACCGGCAGCGACGGGGCCGCGGCGATGGAAGCGCTGGAAATAAACGCGCTTGCGCGGATGGGGCTTCCCGACCCATACGCTCCCTAGGTGCAGCGCACCATTGGGGAGCAGGTAAAGTCGATGCCCGAGGGCAACGGAGACGCGGACAGTAAGCGCTCGGCATGGCGGCTGATCCGGCGGTTTTTCGACGGCGGCGAGGCCGACCAGTCGCTCCGCGCGCAGATCGAGGAAGCGATCGACGAGCACGAGGAAGCGAGCAGCGATGCGCGCCTGGCCGCGACCGGCGACCTTTCCCCGATCGAGCGGCAGATGCTGCGCAACCTGCTCCATTTCAGCGAACACGACGCCGACGATGTCGCGATCCCGCGCGGCGAGATCGTCGCGATCCCTGCGTCCGCGACCTGGGCCGAGATGATCGCGGCGTTTTCCGAACACGGCCATAGCCGCTTGCCGGTTTACAAGGAGACGCTCGACGAAGTGATCGGGATGATGCTGATCAAGGACGTCTTCCCGTTCCTGGTCAGCGGCGCCCCCCCGCGCGACTGGACCGTGCTGATGCGCCAGCCGCTGTTCGTGCCGCAGGCCCGCGGCGCGCTCGACGTGCTTGCCGACATGCGCGCCAGCCGAGTCCATCTGGCGGTGGTGGTCGACGAGTATTCGGGCACCGACGGGATCATCACGATCGAGGATCTGGTCGAGGAAATCGTCGGCAACATCGAGGATGAGCACGACGACGCGCCCGAGGAACTGCTGATCGCGCTGCCCGACGGGATGTGGGATGCCGATGCCCGCGCCGAACTCGAGGATGTCGGCACGCGGATCGACGCGCGGCTGTCGGGCGCCGACGAGGCGGTCGACACGCTCGGCGGGCTGGCGTTCCTGCTCGCCGAACAGGTGCCCCCGGTTGGCGCCATTCTTACTCACGACAGCGGCTGGCGGATCGAGATCACCGCGGGCAACGAGCGCCACGTCACGCGGATGCGGCTTCACCCGCCCGCCGCCGCGCTTCCTGCGGAAGACTGATGCCGATGCGGCGCCTGCCTCCCCTGCGCGCCCTCGAGGCGTTCGTGCGGATTGTCCGCCTCGGCTCGGCCAAGGCAGCGGCGGCCGAGCTCGGGCTGTCCCCCAGCGCGCTTTCGCGGCGCGTCGCCGGGCTCGAGGAGTTCACCGGCAAACGCCTGTTCACGCGCCAGCACCAGTCGATGAAGCTGACCGACGAGGGCCAGGCGTTCTTCAACGCGGTCTGCCCCAAGCTGGAGGAACTGGCCGAGGCGATCGAAAGCCAGGTCGAGGATTCGCGCGTCCTCCGCCTCCATCTCGGCGTGCTGCCGCTGTTCGGCAGCCAGCGCCTGTTTCCGCGGCTGCCCGAACTGCGCAAGCTGCACCCGCGGCTGCACATCGACATCGACACCAGCCCGCACCTGGAGGACCGCGTCGGCGATACCCTCGACGCCGCGATCATCCTCTCGCCCCAGCCCGACCCCGGGTTCACCGCGGTCCGGCTCGATCACAACAACGTCTATGCAATCACCAGCCAGGTCCTCGCCGATGAGATCGGCGCGGTCCCCGATATCGCCAAGCTATCGAAACAGACGTTCCTGATCCACAACGAGCTGCCCGACAGCTTCGTGGCGTGGAAGAACGCGATCGGGCTGGCCGAACTCGAGCCCGCGGCGATCGACCACTTCGACAGCGGCCAGCTGATCCTCGCCGCCGCCGCGCAAGGCCTCGGCATCGCGATCATGCACGACGACCACTTCGTCCGCGCCCACGACAACCGCCTCGCCCAGCTGTTCGATATCGAAGTCGAAAGCCCCTACAGCTACTGGTTCATCTGCCGCCCCCGCGCGCTGGAAATGCGCGCGGTAAGGCTGTTCCACGACTGGATCGTCGGGGCGGGGCTTTAGACGCTGCGCGCACTGTCGCAAATCATCGTCCGCCGTCTTCCCACTCGAAGGGATTGACGATGTCCACGCCCATCGCAGCAAAATCAGCGACATTGCGGGTGACCAGAACCAGACCGGCGTCGAGAGCGGTCGCAGCGATCCAACCATCGCGTTCCGACTTGGGATCGGGGACGTGCAGGCCGGCACAGACGACCGCGACCGCGCCCGTCAACGGCAATATCCGGTCTGCAAAGCTTGCCGTGACCTGATCGTTCAGCCAGCGACGCAATAGCTGGCCCTGCGCGGGATCACGGCGTTCCGCCTGCTGAACTCCGCGTTCGAGTTCGAACAGCGTCATCGCCGAGAGAAAGCCCGTTTCGACATCGATTTGCTCGAACCAGCGAGCGGCTTGGGCGTCGACGCGAGATGTTCCCAACTTGCGGCTTTCCGAGACGACATTGGTATCGAGGAGATACATCAGTCGCTAAAATCGACTGCCGGCGTCGCAATCTGGGCGCGGCCTGGCTCCCACTCGAAGTCGAGCGGAGCAGGCGGGGCGAGCGCCTGCGCAATGGTCCTGCGCTGTGACGCCATGTATTCGAGCGCTTCTTCGATGATCTCGACCTGGCTGCGCCCGCCGGTCGCAAGTCGGCGCAGCAATGCCGCCGCGCGTGCCGAACGGATCGTGATCGGAGGCTGATTGCGCCGCGCGGTCCGGTTCATCGCAAGTCCTTTCCCCCTCGATTAATCGCGTGCATGTACGCATGCAAGCACTATCGTAGGTGACGCGGTCGCGAAGTTTTTGCGGCGATCGAACGGCGGAAAAAGAGGGGGGCGGATCGCTCCGCCCCCCTTTCCTTTCACCCCACCGTCGCCTTGACGATCTTGCCGGGATTGCGCGGGGGTTCGCCCTTGGGGAGGGCGTCGACGACGTCCATGCCGCTCTCGACCACGCCCCACACGGTGTACTGGTTGTCGAGGAAGCGCGCGTCGTCGAGGCAGATGAAGAACTGGCTGTTGGCCGAGTTCGGCGCCGAAGTGCGGGCCATCGAGCAGACCCCGCGAACGTGCGGCTCGGCGTTGAATTCGGCCTTGATGTCGGGCTTGTCCGATCCGCCGCCGCCGGTGCCGGTAGGATCGCCGCCCTGCGCCATGAAGCCATTGATCACGCGGTGGAACACCACCCCGTCGTAGAAGCCGTCCTTGGCCAGCTCGGTAATCCGCGCGACGTGGCCGGGGGCCAGATCGGGGCGCAGCTTGATCACGACGTCGCCGCCGCTGTTGTTGCCCGTGTCGAGCGTGAGGGTGAGGGTGGTGTCGGTCATCGGGGAGGCTCCTGCTGCGATTTCGCCCGCCGCTATACCGGCGCGGCGGCGAATGTCACGCTTGCCAAGCACCGCGGCGGAGATCATCCTTGGGGCAAAATAACGATAGGGGCAGGACATGCGTAAGACATTGATATTCGCAGCCATAACCGCAGCGGCGGCGGGATCGACCAGCGCCGCGGCGCGCGCGCCCGTCTATTCCGCCAGCATCGTTCGCACCGCGCTGGGCATCCCGCACATCACCGCGCGCGACTGGCGCGGGATCGGCTACGGCGTCGCGTATGCCTACGGCCAGGACAACCTGTGCCTGCTCGCCGAGGAATTCGCGACCGTGGCGGGCCAGCGTTCGCAGAATTTCGGCGCGGGAGCCAAAGCCGTGCTCGGGTTCGAGCCGGTCGATAACCAGACCTCCGACCTGTTCTTCCGCAGCGCGATCGACCTTCCCGCGCTGCGCCGCGGGGCGCGGACGATGGCGCCCGAGCAGACCCAACTGAGCGCGGGCTATGTCGCGGGATACAATCGCCTGCTCCGCGATCTGGGCACTGCGGGCGTCCCCGCGTCGTGCCGGGGCAAGGCCTGGGTCCGCCCGATCACCGGCGACGACATGCTGCGGCTGACCGAGAAGCAGATGCTGCTGGCGAGCTCGCTCAATTTTGCCGGGGCGCTGGTCGCGGCGCAGCCTCCCGGTGCCCCGCCGGTCGCCGACAATGGCGGACTGCCCGAGGCGCACCCCACCGGGATCGGCAGCAACGGCTGGGCGTTCGGCGGCGACGTGACCGAGGATGGCCGCGGAATGCTCGCGGGCAATCCGCACTTTCCGTGGACCGGACCGAGCCGGTTCTGGGAAATGCACGTCACCATCCCGGGCAAGCTCGATGCGATGGGCGCGGGGATCGCGGGGTCGCCGATCCCCACGATCGGCTTCAACAAGGACGTCGCCTGGACGCACACGGTGACCGCGGCGCAGCACTTCACGCTTTACCAGCTCAAGCTCGATCCCGCCGATCCGACCGCGTATCTGGTCGACGGCAAGAGCGTTAAGATGACCGCGCAGAGCGTGACCCTGCCCGCTGTCGGCCCCGCCCCCGCGGTGACGCGGGCGTTCTATTCGACGCGGTTTGGCCGGGTTATCGCAATGCCCGCGATCGGCGCGGCATGGTCGCGAACCACCGCGTTTACCCTGCGCGATGCCAACCAGGGCAACCAGCGCGGGATCGGAACCTGGATCGCTTATGATACCGCCCGCAACGTCGGCGAGATCCGCGCCGCGGCCGAGCGCTCGCTGGGAATCCCGTGGGTCAACACGATCGCGGCGGACCGCTTCGGCAACGTCCTCCACGCCGATGTCACCGCGGTGCCGAACGTCTCGGCGGCGATGGCGCGCGATTGTGCCACGCCGCTGTCGCGCGTGGTCGCGGCCCGCGCGGTGCTGCTCGACGGCAGCCGCTCGGCATGCATGTGGCAGACCGCGGCGGGGACCCCGGCGCCCGGACTGATGCCCGCCGGCGACCAGGCGGTCTACGCCCGGCGCGATTACGTGGCCAACAGCAACGACAACTACTGGCTGAGCAATGCTGGCGCCCCGTACCGCCAGCTTTCGCCGATCCTGGGGTCATGGGGCACGCCGCGCTCGCTCCGCACGCGCTCGGGGTTGACCGAGATTTCGCGCGCGCTGGCGCAGGGCAAGCTGACGCGCGCCCGGATACAGGACATGGTCTTCGCCAACCACAGCCTTGCCGCCGAGCTCGCGCTCGCGCCGGTGCTGGCGCTGTGCCGCGACAAGGCCGACGTCGCCGCCGCCTGCGCCGCGCTGGGCCAGTGGGACGGGAAGTTCGACCTGACCAGCCGCGGGGCGTATTTGTTCCAGACCTTCTGGCTCAAAGCGCGGACCACGCCGGGATTATGGTCGGTGCCGTTCGACGCCGCGGACGCGGTCAACACCCCGCGCGGGCTGGTGACCAGCGGCGCGCCGGGCGAGGCGTTGGTCGCCGCGCTTAAGGGGGCGGCAGACGCGCTGGCGGCGCAGCACATCGCGCTCGACGCGCCGTGGGGCGAGGTCCAGTTCGCGATCGACGGCGACCGGCATATCCCGGTCCACGGCGCCGATGGCGCGGTTGGCATCCTCAATGTCCAGATGTCCGAGCCCGTCGCGGGCGGGATCGTCCCGCGCCACGGCTCAAGCTACGTCCAGATCGTCGGGTTCGACGATGCCGGACCGGTCGCCGACGCGGTGCTCAGCTACTCGCAATCGAGCGACCCCGCCTCACCCCATTTCGCCGACCAGACGCGGCTCTATTCGGCCAAGCGGTGGCACCGGCTCCCGTTCACTCCAGCGCAGATCGCGGCGGACAGTCCGGGGGCGGTGCTGCGGATTTCCGAATAGCTCGGTAAGCCGAAGCCGGCGTCAGTCGAACCCGGCGCCGGCCTCCGCCTTCGCGCGCAGGAACGGCGACACCGGAAGTCCGTATTTTTCCAGCCCGCTCACGATCTTGCCCAGTCCCTCGTGCGCGGCCCAGTACATCGGGCCGCCGGTCCACGCCGGCCAGCCGTAGCCGTTGAGCCACACGGTATCGATGTCCGAGGCGCGCTGGGCCATGCCTTCATCAATGATCTTGGCGCCCTCGTCGACCATCGGATACAGCAGCCTCTCGCGGATTTCGTCCTTCGAGATCGCGCGCTGGGCGAGGCCCTGCTTGGCAGCGAAATCGGCGATGATTGCTTTCACTTCGGGCGAGGGCGTGCGCTGGCGGGCTTCGTCGTAGTCGTAATAGCCCTTGCCCGTTTTCTGGCCCCAGCGCCCCGCGGCGCAGAGCGCGTCGCGGATCGTTTCGATTTTGGCGGGGTCGCGGTGCCAGCCGATGTCGAGCCCGGCGAGGTCGCCCATCTGGAACGGCCCCATCGGAAACCCGAACTCGAGCAGCACGTCATCGATGTCGTTGTAAGCCGCGCCTTCCATCAGCATTGCCTGCGCCTGCGCCTGCCGCGGGCTGAGCATGCGGTTGCCGATGAAGCCCGGGCACACCCCCGAAACGACCGCGATCTTGCCGATCTTCGGGGCGATTTCCATCACCGTGGCGAGTTCGCTCTTGCCGGTTTTGGCCCCGCGAACGACTTCGAGCAGTTTCATCACGTTGGCGGGCGAGAAAAAATGCATCCCCAGCACTGCCTCGGGCCGCGCGGTCTGGGCCGCCATCTGGTCGATATCGAGATAGCTGGTGTTCGAGGCGAGGATCGCGCCGGGCTTGGCGAGCTTGTCCAGCCGCGCGAAGATGTCCTTCTTGAGGTCCATGTTTTCATAAACCGCCTCGATTACCAGGTCCGCCGCGCCGAGATCGTCGAACCTGAGGCTCGGGGTCAGCCGCGCCATCGCCGCCGCCGCTTCGTCCTCGGTCAGCTTGCCCCGCTTGACCGAGGCGGCATAGTTCTTGCCGATCGTCGCCACCCCGCGGTCGAGCGCGGCCTGCTCGGTCTCGACGATCGTCACCGGGATCCCAGCGGTGAGGAAGTTCATCGCGATCCCCCCGCCCATCGTCCCCGCGCCAAGCACGCCGACATGTGCGATGGTCTTGCGCGGGGTATCGGCGGCGATGTCATCGACCGTGGCGGCAAGCGCGCGGGCGGTATCGATGTGCGCCTTGGCGCCGGTCAGGGGTTCGGATGGCATGGTCGGTTTCCTCAGGCGTAACTGTCGGTGACGGCGCTGTAGATCAGCGTCTTGAGCTGCCGCCGGATCGGGTAGCTCGACGAGGGCATGAGCTGGGTCATGAACACCATGTGGAGCTTTTCCACCGGATCGACGAAGAACGCGGTCGAGTACATCCCGCCCCAGAAATACTCGCCCTTGCTGCCGAGGTTGAGCGTGCGCGCGGGGTCGATGGTCATCGCGAAGCCGAGGCCGAACCCGGTTCCGGCATTTGCCGCCTCGCTGAACAGCGATTTCGACATCGCGGTGAGGTCGGTGCCTCCGGGCAGGTGATTGCTGGTCATCAGGTCGAGCGTCTTGGGCCCGATGATCCGCACGCCTTCGAGCGTCCCGCGGCCGATCAGCATCCGGCAGAAGCGGTCGTAGTCGGCCAGCGTCGACAGCAAGCCGCCGCCGCCGCCTTCGAATGCCGCGGGGCGGGTCAGCTTGCTGGTCGCGGCGGGATCGATCAGCTTGGGCGCGCGGCCGGGCTGGTAGGCATAGGCATCGGTCAGCCGGTCGCGGCTCGCCTCGGGCAGGGTGAACCCGGTGTCGGTCATCCCGAGCGGCGCAAAGATGCGTTCCTGGAGGACCTCGCCCAGCGATTTGCCCGCAATCCGCGAAACCACGATCCCAAGGACGTCGGTTGCGACCGAGTAATTCCACGCCGAGCCCGGCGCGAATTCGAGCGGAATCTGCGCTAGCGCGCTGACGAAGTGGTCGAACCCCGGGATCGTCCGCCCGCCGTCGGGCAGTTTTTCCCGGTAGGCCGCATCGACGCTGGTGCGGTTCTGAAAACCGTAGGTGAACCCCGCCATGTGGGTCAGCAGATCGACCATCCGCATCGGCGCCGCGGGGGTGGTCGGCGCGAACGGCGCGGCCCCGCCGCCACCGTTGTAGACGCCGAGGTTCGTGAACTCGGGGATCACCCGCGACACCGGATCGTCAAGCGCGACCTTGCCTTCCTCGACCAGCTGCATGAACGCGATCGAGGTGATCGGCTTGGACATCGAGGCGATGCGGTAGATTGCATCGCGCCCCAGCGGCGTGCCATCGGCGCGGGCGTGGCCGAGCGTGGCGCGATAGACCAGCGCACCGTCCCGCGCGACGAGGATATCGGCGCAGGGCAGCTTGCCCGGGCCCAGATAACGCTCCTCAAGCAGCGCGGCGATGGCGGCAAGACGGGTTTCGTCCATCCCGTGATCGGCGGGCCGGGTTTCAATTCCTGAGTGGACGTTCATGCGGCAATCTCCTGAAACAGCGGCTGGAGATCCTTCTTGAGAATCTTGCCGTTGGCGTTGCGCGGCAGTGTTTCGGCCAGGAACACGATCCGCACCGGCACCTTGAACGCCGCCAGTCGCTCGCGGACCCAGGCCTGCAACTCGGCCTCGGTCGCCTCCGCGCCCGGCGCGAGGTGGACCACCGCCGCGGGTTCCTCGCCCAGCGTACGGTGGGGAATGCCGATCACGGCGACGTCGGTCACGCCGGGATAATCGTAAAGGACGTTCTCGACCTCGGAGGAATAGATATTCTCGCCGCCGCGGATCAGCATGTCCTTGGCGCGGTCGACGATGTAGCAGAACCCTTCGGCGTCGAGCCGGGCGAGATCGCCGGTGCGGACCCAGCCGCCGATGAATGTCGCCGCGGTCGCCTCGGGCTTGTTCCAGTAGCCTTTGACGATCATCGGCCCGCGCGCCCACAGCTCGCCGACCTCGCCCGCGGGCAGTTCGCGGACGCCTTCGGGGTCCATGATCCGCAGCTGGGCCACGGGCGCTGCCGGGCCGCAGCTATCGGGACGTGCCTGGTAATCCTCCGCGGCGATGCCGGTGACGGTCGCCGAAGTTTCGGTCATGCCCCAGCCGTTGCCGGGCAGCGCGCCGAGCTCGTCACGAATCTTGCGGACAAGCTCGGGTGCCGACGGCGCGCCGCCATAGGCGATCGCCTCGAGGCTCGAGAGATCGTAATCGACCCGCGCCGGATGCTCGAGCAGTTGCCACGCAATGGTCGGGACCCCGCCGGTCAGGTTGACGCGCTCCCGCTCGATCACTTCGAACGCGCGGATCGGATCCCAGCGGTACATCAGGCACAATTTGTGGCCGGCCGCGATCATGCCCATCAGCGTGGCGCTGCACGCGGTGACGTGGAACAGGGGGATCACTGTAAGGACCGCCTTGGGCACGGGCTCGGGCAACGCCTCGCCGCGGCGCAGGAAGGTGCGCGCGCCGTTGTAGCCGCCGGTGAGGATGTTGGTCAGGAGGTTGCGGTGCGTGCCGAGCGCGCCCTTGGGATTGCCGGTGGTTCCGCTGGTGTAGAAGATCGTCGCCTCGTCGTCGGCGACCAGGTCGACTGCTGGCAGCGCGGCATCGGGAAGGCCGGCCCAGGCATTGGTGGCGCCGATCACATCCTCGAGCCGCGATGCCCCTTCGGATGTCCCCTCGGCGCGGCTGACGATGACGTGTTCGAGCCCGGTCAATTCAGCTCGGTGGGGGGCGATCCGGGCCAGTCGTTCGGCATCGCAGACCAGCACCTTGGCGCCCGAATCGGCGATCCCGTATGCGAGTTCGGCGCCCGTCCACCAGGCATTGAGCGGGACGCTGACCGCGCCGATCGTGGTGGCGGCAAAGAACGCCACCGGCCATTCGGGCAAGTTGCGCATCGCCAGCGCGACGCGGTCGCCCTTGCGCACGCCGAGCGCGGTGAAGTGGTGGGCCAGCGCCGCCACTGCGCGGAACCACGCCTCGAAGCTGGCGCGTTCATCCTCGTAGACGATGAACGTCCGCTCGCCGTGGCTACGCCCTGTCCGCGCCAGCTCGGCCAGATTGGGCAGCGCGTTCTTCCACACCTTGGTGGGGTTGCCGAAGATCGTCTCCTCGGCGATTTCGAACGGCGCGCCCGGTGCAGTAAGCAGCGCCTCGGCCTCGGCCATCGACATCGCGGGCCATGCTGCGCTGGTGGCTGTCACGTTTGTGTCTCTCCCGGAATCGCCAGTCGTTGCCGGCCCGTGACGATACGCACCGCGCGGGCGCGCGGTCAACGCGCTTGCGGCCCGCGGCGCGACCGCGGCGCGACCGCGGCGCGTTAGTTGCCAAGTCCCGGCAGGCATCGCCCCGCGCCGCGCCCGGCCGTCTAGCCCAGCAGCGCCTTGGCCACGAAATCGCGGCCCAGACCCAGGCCGACCGGATCGACGCTGTGTGCGATCCCGGGCGAGACGTGGGTGGTAACCGGAACGCCCAGCCGCTCGAGCGTGCCGCGCGCCATCTGCAACGCAGCGATCGGCACGACCGGATCGGCCGAGCCATGAACCAGCAGCACCGGGGGCTTGGCGAAATCCGGCGGGAGGTCGCTGGTGGCGGTCAGCATCCCGGAATAACCGACCACCGCAGCGACCGCGCGCGGACGGCGCAGGCCGACGTGGAGCGCCATCATCGTGCCCTGGCTGAACCCGGCGATGGCCATATCGGTTTCGCTCAGCCCATACTGGGCCAGCTTGCGGTCGATGAAAGCGTGGATCGCGGGCGCCGCGGCGGCCGCGCCCGCGGCAAGCGCGGCAGGCGCTAGGCCCGACAGCCCCCACCACTGGTAACCGGCCGCCATCATCGTGCAGCGCTGCGGCGCGTGCGGGGCGAGGAACAGCGCATCGGGCAGGGCTTCCTGCCAGTGCGGGGCGAGCGCGATCATATCGTCGCCGCTCGACCCGAAGCCGTGGAGCAGGAGCACGATCTGCCGCGGCGCTTTGCCCGAACGCGGCTGGAGGCTGGCTCCGTTGACGATCTTGCTCATGGGTTTTCCGATCGTGACGGCTGGACGGCTCCGACATGCGCCCGTCCCTGCGCGGCAGCACGGCGTTCCTGGTGGTGACGCTCACGCGCCGAGGCCCGCTGCGCCGGGCCGCGCTCGGGGTGGCAGGCAGCACAACTTACCCCGGCCTCGTAAAGCGGCGAGCCGGTGCCCGCCGGGCTGACCGGGCGCCGGCAGGCAAAACATAGCGTGTGCTCGCCCGGCGCCAGCCCCTGGCCGACCGCCACGCGCTGATCGAACACGAAGCATTCGCCGCGCCACCGGCTCTGGTCGGCGGGCACGGTTTCGAGATAGCGCAGGATGCCGCCCTTGAGGTGATAGACTTCCTCGACCCCCGCCTGTTTGAGGAACGCGCTGGCCTTTTCGCAGCGGATCCCGCCGGTGCAGAACATGGCGACCCTGGGCTGGCGTCCTTCACCGAGCAGGTTCGTCCGCTGCGCCGCAAACCACGCGGGAAAATCGCGAAACGCGGCGGTGCCCGGGTCGATCGCGCCCGCAAACGTGCCCACCGCCACCTCGTAGTCATTGCGCGTGTCGATCAGAACCGTGCCGGGATCGGCGATCAGCGCGTTCCAATCGGCAGCATCGACATACGTCCCAGCGCCGGTTCGCGGATCGATCGCAGGTTGCCCCATCGTCACGATCTCGCGCTTGATCCGCACTTTCATGCGGTGAAACGGCATCGCAGCGGCGCCGGAGAACTTGATCTCGGGATCGGCACATCCGGGCAGCGCGCGCAGGTGATCGAGCACTGCGTCGAGGCCCGCGCTCGGCCCCGCGATCGTCCCGTTGATCCCTTCGGGCGCGAGCAGGATGGTCCCGCGGATATCGTGTTCGCGGCACAGCTCCGCCAGCGGCCCCCGCAGCGCCGCGCAATCGCCGATCGCCGCGAACCGGTAAAACGCCGCAACCCGGATCGGCAGGTCGACCGGCGCCGGTGCCGTGCAACGAGAGTCCTCTAGGGACACCGGACGCTCCTCAAAACAGTCCCTCGATCCGGCCTTGTGCATCGATTCCGATCGCTTCCGCCGCGGGCACCCGGGGCAGCCCCGGCATCGTCGTGATGTCGCCGCAGATCGCCACGACGAAACCGGCGCCCGCGGCCAGGCGGACTTCGCGCACCTGGACGATATGGTCCGTGGGCGCGCCGAGCACCGCCGGGTCGGTCGACATGCTGTACTGGGTTTTGGCGATGCACACCGGCAAAGCGCCAAATCCGGCGGCTTCCCATCGCGCGAGCTGGGCATGGACCGCAGGACCGGCCTCGACCCGCCCGGCCCGGTAGATGCGTGCCGCGACGGTTTCGATCTTGGCGAACAGCCCCAGCGCATCGTCATAAAGCGGCGCGAAGCGCGAAGGGATTTCGGCCAGCGCAGCAACCCGCCGGGCGAGCGCCTCGGCCCCGGCACCGCCATCGGCCCAATGGGTGCACACCGCCGCCTCGACTCCGTGCGCGGCCGCGATCTCGGCGATCGCGGCAAGTTCGGCGTCGGTATCGGTGGGGAAGCGATTGATCGCAACGACGGCGGGCACGCCGAACAGGCGGATGTTCTCGATGTGACGAACCAGGTTGACCCCGCCGCGCTGGACCGCAGCGACGTCTTCGCCCGCCAGGCTGGCCTTGGCCACGCCGCCGTTCATCTTGAGCGCGCGGACCGTGGCGACGATGACCACCGCCGCAGGCGCGAGCCCGGCCTGGCGGCATTTGATATCGAAGAATTTTTCCGCCCCGAGATCGGCCCCGAACCCGGCCTCGGTCACCACGTAATCGGCCAGCCCCAGCGCGGTGCGCGTGGCGATCACCGAATTGCAACCGTGCGCGATGTTCGCGAACGGGCCGCCATGAACGATCGCCGGAGTGCCTTCGAGCGTCTGGACGAGATTGGGCTTGAGCGCCTGCGCCAGAAGCACCGCCATCGCGCCATCGGCCTTGAAATCGCGCGCGGTCACGGGCTGCCTGCTGCGGGTATATCCGATCACGATCCGGGCCAGGCGCTTTTGCAGGTCCGCCAGGTCGCTCGCGAGGCACAGGATCGCCATCACTTCGGATGCGACCGTGATGTCGAACCCGGATTCACGGGGGAACCCGTTCGCCGGCCCGCCGAGCGATTGCGCGACATCGCGCAGCGCGCGATCGTTGATATCGAGCACCCTGCGCCAGACGATCCGGCGCACGTCGATATCGAGCGCGTTGCCCCAATGAACATGGTTGTCGATCATCGCCGCAAGCAAATTGTGGGCGCTGGTGATCGCGTGGAAATCGCCGGTGAAATGGAGATTGATGTCCTCCATCGGCACGACCTGGGCAAAGCCGCCGCCGGTAGCCCCGCCCTTGGTCCCGAAGCAAGGCCCGAGCGAGGGTTCGCGCAGACACAGCATGGTCTTCTTGCCGATCAGGCTCAGCGCGTCGGCCAGCCCGACCGAGGTCGTGGTCTTGCCCTCTCCAGCCGGTGTCGGGTTGATCGCGGTGACGAGGATCAGCTTGCCCGGCAGGGCCGCCCCATCGAGCAGGCCGGTATCGATCTTGGCCTTGTAATGGCCATAAGGCTCGATCGCCGCCAGCGGGATCCCGGCTTTTTCGGCAACCACCGCAATCGGCTGGATCGCAGTTGCGCGGGCGATTTCAATGTCTGACGGCATCGCCGCGCCCTAGCAATTCGCCCGCACCCGGCAAGGTCTAAAGCGTCTGCGAAGCGTCCATCGGTCGACACCTCCCACGCAGCGCCCGCGGGCTAGCCGCCCGGGCGATAGCGCCGCTCGATATGCGGGGCGAGTTCATCGGGGTAGAAGTAGACTGGACGCAGCCGCCCACTCGCATAACGGGCGATCTGGTCGCCGAAGTGCGGTGATCGGGGGTCGCCGCTCTGGCCGCCGGCCATGACCGCCATGGCTTTCACCCGCGGGCCGAATTCGACGATGGCGACGAAGCTGTTGCCGCTCGTTCCGTAATACCGCTTCGTGCCCGGCCAGGTCTTCGCCCCGAAAGAGGCCAGGCTGCCCCATTGGGCAGAGGTGAACGGCACCGCCGCCGATCCCTGGCCGTCATCGAAATGGGGCGCGATCGAATCGTTGAGCCGCTGGAACCGGTTCACTTGCGACCATGGCGTTTGCCAGCTTCCGAAATCGCGCGACAGCTGGCCCACCGCTGCGCCCAGCGCAGCGAGCTTCGCTTCGCGACCGACCCTTGCCGCGATGTAATCGGGAATGTTCAGCCGTGCAGCCTGCGCCAGAGCGCCGACCTCGCGCCCCAACTGGTCGCCCCACAAGATTGCCAGCGTCGTCGCAATCGAGCCCGGCGCCCAGCGATAATCCCACGCCCTGAGCGACGCGACGGGACCGGCCAGCGCCTGCTTGCGCGGGTCGCTTGGCCAGATCGTCCCAGGCTTTGACGAGCTCCGGGACCAGGCGCGCAAAGGCGGGGAGATACGGATCGAACGCGGCCGCGCGGAGCGTTTCCAACGTCCATCCGCGCTTGCCCATCAGCAGCAGATCGGCATGTTCGCCGCGCGCATTGCCGCCGACCTGGTCCATGTACCGGGGATAGTTCGCCGCCCTGGGGCTGTCCGGCCCGGCCGCGCTCCACGGCCAGTCATTGGTGTTGTGCGCCCAGCCCGTGCGCGGGTTGAGGATGCTCGGCAAGCTCGCCAGCGGATGCGGGCCGTGCCAATCGGTGGCTGGATCGCTGCCGTTCACGGGCCTGGTGTAATCGAAGCGGCCAGCGCGGACGGGAATGAACTGCGGCATCAGGAATGCCACATTGCCGCGGCTGTCGGCGAACAGCGTATCGTTCGAAGAATTGGCCTGGAAGCGCGCCACGCGCAAATACGCGGCGAGATCGGCTGCCTTGGTCCGCAGAAAACTTTGTTCGAGCGCGGGGACCGGCCTCCACATCAGCGCTTCGGCAATCCACTTGCCCGCCTTGGCCGCCACGATCGGGCCATGATGCGTCCGGTAGGTTGTAAAGGTGCGCGCGCCCATCGTCCCGTCCGGCTTGCGGAAGCGCACGGTAACGCCGCGGCTCACGACCGGGCGCAGCGCGCTGCCATATCGGTAGGAAAAGCCGCCCGGGCGCGCAGTCACGGTTTCGGCAAACTCGTCGACATTATCCACCGTCGACGATGTGTGCATCCAGCCGGCCGTGGCATTGAAGCCCTGGTAGACGAAAAACTGCCCCCAGGTACTGGCGCCATAGGCATTGAGCCCCGCGCCGCTGGTCATCTGCGCTTCGGAGCGGAAGTAGAAACTGGTGTGCGGGTTGATGAGCAGCAGCGCATGGCCGTTTGCGGTCAGCCGCGGGGCGATGACGATGCCGTTCGATCCCGACGGCTCGCGCGGAACCTTGCCCAGTTCTTCCGGGCTCGGCGGGGTGGGGCTGCCGTAGAAGGTCTTGAGCTCGCTCAGCGAAATACGCTCGATATCGCCGCCGATGCTTCCCTCGGTAAAACTGAGCGCCATCCACGGCTCGAACCGCGTCAGGACCCTGGGTCTGGTTCCGGGATGCGTGGCCAGGTAGTAATTCAGCCCATCGGCCCAGGCTTGCATGAGCGTTTTCAGCCACGGCGGACTTGCGGCAAATTGCGCTTTCAATTCGTCCGGATCGACATACAGGCGCTGGCGCAGATCGCCCCAGATCGCGTCTTCGCCCTGGGCTTCGGCGGTACGGCCCAGCGCGGTCAGGAAATTGGCTTCGATGCGCGCGAAATCATCCTCGCCCTGCGCATACATCAGGCCGAACACGGCGTCCGCGTCAGACCGGCCCACGATATGCGGGATGCCCCAGTCATCGCGCGCGATCGTGATCCGAGCGGCCTCGCCTTGCCACCGCGCCAGATCGGATGCCGACGCAACCGGGGGCTCATCAGGAGGAAACTCGCCGCAGCCAGCGCGATCAAGCAATTGCGCTGACGCGGCGGAGATCGATTCATGGCGGCAGCGTGGAGCGGGAAATGCGATTGTCCATTCGGCGGCGGCGCCTGGCCGCAAACCCAAGCCCGCGCCTCGGTCCACCCCGTTTCAGGCAAGCGCAAGCGTGAACCCGATGCGGGGGAAATGGACCACGATGTCGCCCAAATCCTTCTCCTGTCGCAGGACCGATAGCTGATATTCGGTAGCGCCAACAAGCGTTCCGCGTACCAGATCGCGCCCGTAATCGTCGGCGCCGACAGAGACAGGTTTGCCGATCAGCGGATCGCTCGATGGCGCTGCGGCAGCGGGAAGGGCACCGTGCGCGACGCGCAATGCCTCGTCCCGGCTCACCGGCGCGCTTGTGCCATGGCCGATCGCCCGCACCCGTTCCAGCCAGGCGCCGATGTGCGGGAGATCCTCGAACGTGCTTGCCGCGGGCGGGTAGGCCGAGCGTACGAACCACAGGTTGTAATAGGCGTTGGCATCGGCAAGCCCCGGCCGTTCGCCGGTCAAAAAGGTGCGGCCATCGGCGAGTTGCTCGCAGAGCAGCGCAACGTGTGCGCGCAACTGCCCCATCATGTGCGGAACCGCCGCGCCCATGCCCGCGGTGTCGAACGCGCCGCCGCGCAACGCCTCGCGATCCTTGATGAAGGCGGCCGGGACCTTATCGCCCAGCCCGCCGAAGATGATCGCAACCGCGGCCTGGAACACCACCCGGTCGGTCCATAGCGCGGTGGCCTGGATCAAGCCGGCATCGCCCGCGGGGAACAGCGTCGGTTCGGGGTAGCGTCGCTCGAGCTCGCGGACGATGAGCTGACTGTCGCAATAGATGTCTGCGCCAATCTGCATGACGGGAATCCGGCGGTAACCGCCCGTCAGCGCCACAAGCTCGGGCTTGGGCATGATGACCGGCTCGTCCACCGCCCCCCACGCGAGCCGTTTGATCCCAAGGCAAACCCGGATCTTTTCGGCAAACGGCGAACTGGCATACTGGTGGAGCAGTATCTCGGGCATCACCTTCTCCCTCGTCATCGCGCGATCGGAACACCGCGCGGCTGTGTCACGCTTTCGCGAACGGCAGAAGGACAAACGCGGGCGGGCGGCAAATTTGAAGACTGGGTGAGGCAACGCGAACCATGCCTCCGCCTGTTTCCTCTTTGCTTACGGATCGAGCCGCGAAACCGCCGCTGGTAACAGGGGCATGAATTGGCCAAATTGACCTAGCGCGCAATCGAGGCGCTAGAGCCGCGGGACGCTTACTATTTCGTCTGTGACAGCGAGTTGTCGAGGCTTGGTGCCAGGGTATTTCCAAGCGGGCGCAAACAGTTTGTTGCAATATCGCTATGCGCGCATGAAAATCGCAACAGTGGACGTGACCGTGCGCTTTGGAGCTGTCGCCGGTGGCCTTCCCGACCGTGCGGTATTGGCTCCACGAAAACGTCTTTCAAATTGCAGGCTATTATCTAGGATGTCGCAGCGGCTAGTCGTTGATCAGTAAGCGGTGGACCTATGCAGCTTCAAGTGCGCGAAAATCCGTCCGAACTCGTCATGCCTGAGGCGTTGATCTCGCAATGTTATGCGGACATGCGGGGCATCGCTCGCAG
>JANXSP010000030.1 GCA_025356575.1 Novosphingobium sp. | reverse complement strand
AAATGCCGACTGGCGGACCAGCGACCCGTCGGCCAGCGCGTATTCGCGCGCGACATCGACGCGGCAATCGCGCCGATTGAGCACAAGCGTGATCAGGGTTCCGGCAATCGCCCGAAACTGCAGCGCCTGTTCCAGCGCATCGCGGGACAGGACGGTGCCGGCCGTCAGCCGCAGCGGCTGCGCCGTGAGCGCGCCATCGATGCTGCGGACGATCCGGGCCGCCTCGGCCGATCCGGCGATCACGCGGAGCCACTGGCGCGAAGGTGAAAAGCTGGCGCTCACCGGTTGCGGCGCCGCCGCCAATGCCGCACCGCTGCGCGCGACCAGTGAGAGCGCGGCATCTCCCGCCTGGCCCAGAACCAGCGTGGCCTGCCCCGCGTCGCCGCCGTGGCGGAGCGGAACGTGGCCGAGCGGCTCGGCCGCGAGTGCCGCGATGCCGGTAGCTACCAGCCCATCGACCAGCGCCGCAGCCGGCGCCGGATCGTCAGCGAACAGCGCCGCCAGCGCGCGGCAGTCTGCCAACTCCGCTCCGGATCCGAACCTTTCCAGCGAGGTTCCCCAGGCAGTGTTTGCAGCGGACGTTCGCCACGCGGCGAACCGCGCATACGTGCGATCCTGGGCCCGGCGCTGGGGCAGATCGTCGCAGTCGAGTGCTGCCAGCTCCGGACGCAGAAACATCGCCTTGGCCGGCCTAGATCAGCTGTGCCGGATTGAGGATATCGTAAAGGAACACCATGATTACCACGACACCGTCTTCGGTGCCCGCAATGCCATGGCCGAGACTTCCGAAGATGCCCGTTGCGACATCCAGATCGGGAAGCGCGGATAGTTCGATACGCGGCAGATTCATTGATTTTCCCCTTGCTGATCGCGAGCTGGTCGCCCGCCCCGCGATCATCGCGGGCCTGTCCGGCGAGCTGAAATTAAAACATTGTCACCGCGCCTGCGCGCCAGCATGGCAGCGGAGTGACGACCGCGCCGCCCCACCCGTTCGATCTCGCCAGAATGCTGGCGGGGCAGAAATTCGATCCGTCGGCGCTGGCCTCGATGCTCACCAACCTGGGGCACAGCGGCTGGCTGGGGATGCAGTATCACGCCCACGGCGACGATTGGGTCGAGCTTGCGCTGCCGTGGCGCGAGGAACTGGTCGGCATTGTCGGCGATGGCACGCTTGCATCGGGCCCGATCATCAGCCTGATGGACAACGCCACTTCGATGGGGGTGTGGACCCGGCGCGGCAGCTTTGCCCCGCAAGTAACGCTCGACCTGCGGGTCGATTATATGCGCGCCGCAGAGCCGCGCAAGACGCTGATCGGGCGCGGGCAATGCTACAAGCTCACCCGCTCGATCGCGTTCGTGCGCGGCATTGCCTATCAGGACGATCCCGAGGATCCGGTCGCGCACGTCGCCGGCACGTTCATCACGATGGTCGGGCAATGACGATCCCGTCCGGGCCTGCCCTTGCGGCAATCGACGACCTGCTCCCGCCTTACGCGCGCGAACTGGGCATGATCGCCGAACGGATCGAGGACGGCTTGCCCGTGCTCGCCTACGACTTTTCAAACCGCGTCCAGGGCCGGCCGGGGTATCTTCATGGCGGAGCGCTGTCGGGCTTGCTGGAGATGGCCGCGATCGCCGCGCTGCGCAGCGATCTGGCGCGGCGCGGCGTCGTCGCCCGGCTCAAGCCGGTGAACATCGCGGTTGAATTCATGCGCGGCGGCACCAGCCAGCGGACGTATGCGCTGGGCCGGATCACCCGGGCCGGACGGCGCATGGCCAACGTCGTCGCCGAAGCGTGGCAGGACGATCGGACCAAGCCGATCGCCACCGCGCTGATGAACATCCTGCTGGTGCCCGAACGGGACTAGCCCCGCAGGACCACCGTCAACCCGCGCGCAGGCGGGGCCGGCGCGCCCGCGGCGAGCGCGATCCGCACCGCATCGGCGCGCGCCCGGTCGAGGATTGCCCCGGCGATACCCGGTTCATGCGCGACCACGTCTGCCGAACCGAGCAACCGCGCACAGCGCAGGGTGAGCTCTTCGGGATCGGGGGAATTCAGGTGGAACTCGGCAGTCTGGACGCCTGCTTCACCGCTGCCCGCCAACCACTCCGCGACTTGCGCGTCGCTCCCTTCGACCAGCGGATCGAGCACCCCGCCTGCGCCAAGTGCGGCGTCGAGCGCGCGGCGCCGCTGGCCGGCATCGGGAAACCGCGCGCGCATTTTCCCGCGCGCGCCCGCCAAAGCCTCGGCTAGCGCGCCGAGCCGTGCCGGCAGCAACGTCTCGAGCCGCAAGCGCAGCGCCTTGGCGAGCCCGGCGGACGCCCCCGCAGTGCCGATGGCGATCAGCACCGGCGCGCGGTCCAGGATGCTTGGCACGGTAAAATCGCAAAGCTCGGGCCGGTCGACGACGTTGACGAGCAGTCCGCGCGCGCGCAGCCCCGCTGCGATCTTCTCGGCATCGTCGCCGCTGACGAACGCCAGGCGCGCCGACAGCGCTGCGGGGCCGGCGATTCGCCCGCCCGCGCGCTCGACCAGACGGCGCTTGGCCGCGGCAGCTTCGTCATCGCCCACAACCACCACGTCCGTATCCGCGATGCGGTGGAAGAGCGGCAGCGCGGGGATCATGCCAGCCAGTCGGGCACGCGCTCGGCGGCGAAGATCGTTTCGGGCGCGAACCGGTCCGCAACCACGGCCCAGCGGCTCCCGCTGACCATCACTTCGGGCACCAGCGCGCGGCTGTTGTAAGTGCTCGCCATCGTTGCGCCATAGGCGCCGGCGGTGCGGAAAATAGCGAGGTCGCCCGCCGTCATCGCATCGATCTCGCGTCCCATGGCAAAGGTATCCGAGCTTTCGCAGATCGGCCCGACGATGTTCGCGCCCATCGTGTGTCCGGTCGGCGAGACCGCGGCGAAATCGTGCCAGGCGTCGTACATCGCGGGACGCAGCAGATCGTTCATCGCCGCGTCGACGATCACGAACGGTTGCGTCACTCCCGGCTTGACCCGGATCACGCGGGTGAGGAGGACGCCGGCGTTACCCGCGATCACGCGCCCGGGCTCGAACATCAACGTCGCATCCCACGCCGCGCTGACCCGCGCGACCATTGCGCCATATTCAGCAGGGGTGGGGAAGACTTCGCCCGCGCGGTAGGGCACGCCGATCCCTCCGCCCAGGTCCATGTGAGTGACCGTGAGCCCCGCGGCGCGGACTTCGCCGAGCAGCGCGCCCATCTTGACAAACGCGGCCTCGAGCGGGTCGAGGCTGGCGAGCTGGCTACCGATATGCACCGCGAGCCCGCGCATTTCGAGCCCGGGAAGGCCGGCGAGCCGGGCGTAGATCGCGCCCGCGCGGTCGTACGGTACGCCGAACTTGTTCTCTGCCTTGCCGGTCGAGATCTTGCCATGGGTGCCCGCGTCGACATCGGGATTGACCCGCAGCGCGCAGGCCGCGGCGATCCCGCGAGCAGCGGCGATCGCGGCGAGCTCGATGCCCTCTTCCTCGCTCTCGAGGTTGAACTGGCCGACCCCGGCATCGAGCGCGGCGGCCATTTCGCCGGCATCCTTGCCCACGCCGGAAAAAACGATGTCGCACCCCGGCATCCCCGCGGCGAGCGCACGCGCCATCTCGCCGCCCGAAACGACATCGGCGCCATAACCCTGCGCGCGCATGATCCGCAGCACTGCAAGATTGGGATTGGCCTTGATCGCATAGGCCAGGTGCTTGCGCGGGATCGCGGCAAGACCATCGGCAAAGGCGCGGGCGTGACGCTCGAACGTCGCCTGCGAATAGACGTAGACCGGGGTGCCCACCGCCGCGGCAATCGCGGTCAGCGGAACGTCCTCGGCGTGAAGGACGCCGCCGCGCAATTCGAAATGGTCCATCCCTGGCGCCCTGCGGTTACTGCGGCGGCAGGTCGAAAGGATCGTCGGTGCGCGCTTCGGACCGCTGGCGCAGTTCGACGCTTCGCCCGGGCGCGGCTTGCGGAAGCACGGTCAGCAGCTGCTCGGCATTGGGCCGGTCGCTGCGGCCATACGGCGCCACCGGCAGCGCCTGGCCGACCGCGGGCTTGAGATCGCGCTTGGCGCCGCACGCCGCCAGCAGCATGAACGCGACGATCGCCGCCGATTTCGTCAGCATGCGCATTACTCGGTCATTCCCAAAGCCTGACGCGCCGCCGCGACACGCTTCCTTACTTCGCCCGGCGCGGTTCCGCCATAGCTCGTCCGCGCCGCGACCGAGGCATCGACCGACAGCGCCGCGAAAACCCGCGCGTCGATCCGCGGATCGATCGCTTGGAGGTCCGCCAACGCCACCTGGTCGAGCGCAGTGCCCCGGCTTTCTGCCAGCTTGACCGCGGCGCCGGTGATATGATGCGCCTCGCGGAACGGGATGCCGCCTTCGCGCACCAGCCAATCGGCCAGATCGGTCGCAGTAGCATAGCCGGCCTCGGCCGCGGCGCGCATCCGATCGGCGCGAAAGGTCGTGCCCGCGATCATAGCGGTCATCGCCGCCAGGCTCAGGTCGAGCAGGCTGGCCGCCTCGAACACCGGCGGCTTGTCGTCCTGCATGTCCTTCGAATAGGCCAGCGGCAGGCCCTTCATCGTCATCATCAGGCTCATCAACGCGCCGACGATCCGCCCCGAATGGCCGCGGACGAGTTCGGCGGCGTCGGGGTTCTTCTTTTGCGGCATGATCGAACTGCCGGTCGACAGGTCGTCGGGCAGCACCGCGAAGCCGAACGGCTGGCTCGCCCACAGGATCAGCTCCTCGGCGAGACGCGAAAGATGCAGCGCGCACTGCGCCGCCGCGGCCAGGTAATCGAGCGCGAAATCGCGGTCGGATACCGAATCGAGGCTGTTGGCGGTCGGCGCGGCAAAGCCCAGCGCGGCGGCAACCGCGTGCCGGTCGATCGGGAATCCCGTCCCCGCCAGCGCCGCAGCGCCGAGCGGGCACTCGTCCATCCGCGCCAGCGCCGCGCCGAACCGCGAGCGGTCGCGCCCGGCCATCTCGTAGTACGCCATCAGGTGGTGGCCGAGCGTGACCGGCTGCGCGGTCTGCAGGTGGGTGAACCCGGGCATGATCGTCGCAGCATGCTCGTCGGCGCGCTCGACCAGCACAGTCTGGAACGCGGCGAGCGCGGCATCGGCGGCTCGGCTCGCATCGCGCACCCACATCCGGAAATCGGCGGCGACCTGATCGTTGCGGCTGCGCGCGGTGTGGAGCCGCCCGGCGACCGGACCGATCAGCGCGGCCAGCCGGCTTTCGGTAGTCATGTGGATGTCTTCGAGGTCCCAGTCCTCGGGCACGCCGTCCGCTTCGTATTCTGCGGCGATCTGCGCCAGCCCGGCCGCAATGGCCCGGGCATCATCCGCCGCCACGATCCCCCGCGCGCCAAGCATCGCGACATGCGCCTGGCTCGCCGCGATGTCGTGCCGCCACAGCGCCTTGTCGAAGGGGATCGAGGCGTTTATCTCGCGCATGATCGCCGAAGGGCCAGCGGCAAACCGGCCGCCCCACATGGCGTTGGAGCCGCCTTTGCCCACACCATCCACAGCACTGTCGTTCCGCTCGCTCACGTCTCGGGTCCCCGGTGCGGCGCTGGTTTTCGCGCTGGCGGCGTCGTTCGCCGTCAGCGGGTGCGATAGGCAAAGCGCGGATAAGGCGCAACCTGCGGCGTCGGATGCGATTGCCGCAAGCGCGCCCGGCGCGCGGGCGCTCAACGGCGTGCTCGATATCTCGCACCGCGGAAGCGCGATGCCGAGCGCCGTGTTCAAGGACCCGGCGGGCAAGGTGCTGAACTTCGCCAGTCTCAAGGGCGCCCCGGTGCTCGTCAATTTATGGGCGACGTGGTGCGGCCCGTGCGTGATCGAAATGCCCCAGCTCGATGCCCTGGCGGGGACCAAGGCGGGTAAGCTGCGCGTTGTGACGGTCTCGCAGGACTTGGCCGCCCCCGAAAAGGTCGCGGCCTTTTTCGCGGCGAAATCCTTCGCCCATCTCGAACCGTGGCTCGATCCAGATAACGCGTTGTCCGATTTCTATGCGACGGGAACGCTGCCGACGACGGTGCTCTACGATGCCCAGGGGAACGAAGTGTGGCGAATGATCGGCGGCCATGACTGGGCCGGGGCGCGGACCGAGGCGATGCTGGCCGATACGCTGGCCGATAAACCGGCCGGCGGGACATGACCGCTGGCTGAGCCTTTCCTCACCGCGCTCGACCATGTCCAGATGGCGATGCCGGCGGGCGGCGAGGATGCGGCGCGCGCGTTCTACGCGGGGCTTCTCGGCCTGCGCGAAGTGCCCAAGCCGCCGGTCCAGGCCGCGCGCGGCGGATGCTGGTTCGAAGGTGGCAACATCCATCTCCACCTCGGCGTCGAGGCGGGCTTTCGGCCCGCGCGCAAGGCCCATCCGGCGTTCCGGGTGGCGCGTTTCGACGCGCTGTGCGGGCTGCTGGCCGGAGCGGGCTTCGTTCCGCGACCCGATGATGAAGGTCGCGCCCGACGGGCGTTCGTGGACGACCCCTTCGGCAACCGGATCGAGCTGATCGAAGACCGCTGAGCCGCGCGTGGTGGGCGATGACGGGCTCGAACCGCCGACATCTTCCGTGTAAAGGAAGCGCTCTACCAACTGAGCTAATCGCCCGCCGGGTTGTGTAACCGCAGCGAAGGTGGCGCAGATAGCGCGTTTTGGCGCGCGGTCAATCGTCCGCCCGGATCAGATCGCGCGCGCGGCCCCGGCTCCCAGTTCGGCGAAATAGCGCGCCATCGCGTCGGCCGCCTTGTCGGTCAGCGCGATGAACGCGCGGCGCCGATCGGCCTCGTCCTCGATCCGCTGGAGCAGGCCGATGTCGGTCATCTGCCCGATCCAGCGCAGTGCGGTGGTCGGCGGCACGCTTGCCGCGATGCACAGCGAGGTGACCGAGACGCGGGTATGTTCGGCGCGTGCGGCCGTGAGATCGAGGAGCATGTCCCATGCCGGATCGGCGAACAGTTCGCCATCGAAGTAGCGGGCGCGCAATTGCCGCTGGCGGATGATCCGCCGCACCAGCCGCGGATCGGGCAGCGCCGGGCGCGCAGCGCGGACCAGCCGTTCGCTGCCATCGTCGCCCGCCGCAAACGCGGCCGTGGGCGATTCGAAGCGGAACGCGCTGTCCTCCTCGCGCGGCGGACTGCTCGGGGCCGAAATCCGCTCAAGCCGCTCGGCGATCTGGCCGACCTGTTCGGTCAGCCGCAGCAACGTCAACCGGTCTTCCTCCGACAGTTCGCGCACGCGCAGGTTGGGCAACCGGCCAAGGACCCGGCCCAGCGCGATCACCCGCTCGGCACGGCTCGGGTCGACGAGGATTTGCGGGTTCGATTGTTCGAGGCAGGCGAACACATCGTCGAGCGCGGCGACGCTGGTCGATACGACCAACTGCGCCCCGCATTGCTGCGCCCGCAGATCGAGCCGCGCCAGCGCCGCCAGCTGCGCCCCGCCCACCACCGGGCAATCGAGCAGCACAACCTCACCCAGCGCCCTGGCCTCGCCCGCCAGCAGATCACCGAGCCCGCCGAGCTGTCCGATCCGGAAGCCTGCCGCCGCCGCATCGTCGCGCAACTGATCGCGAACATGCACCCGATCGGCGAACACCGAAAGCGCCAGCGGAAGCCCCGCGCTGTCGTTGGCAGGACCATCCGGGATCGCCGCCGAATAGGCAAAATCGGGAACAGATGCTTGCTTCAACATGCGAGTCGCCTCCTGTTATTTGAACAGGAGTAGAACAAACCGGGCCTATGTCAAGAATACCGCAAGCCGATCAATCCACGAACGGATCGCGTACCAGGATCGTGTCGTCGCGTTCGGGGCTGGTGCTGACAAGCGCCACGGGGGTCTCGATAAGCTCCTGCACGCGCTGGATATACTTGATCGCCTGCGCCGGAAGATCGCCATAGCTACGCGCGCCCGCGGTAGTTTCGCGCCAGCCGTCCATCTCCTCGTAGATCGGTTCGACCGCGGCCTGATCGGCCGAGTGGCTCGGGAAATAATCGAGGATCTTGCCGCGGAGGCGGTATCCGGTGCAGATGCGGATCGTATCGAACCCGTCGAGCACGTCGAGCTTGGTCAGCGCGATCCCGGTGACCCCGCTGATCGAGCAGCTCTGGCGCACCAGCACGGCATCGAACCAGCCGCAGCGCCGCTTGCGCCCGGTGACGGTGCCGAATTCGTGACCGCGCTCGCCCAGCTTCTGCCCGGTCTCGTCCTCGAGCTCGGTCGGGAACGGGCCGCTGCCCACGCGCGTGGTGTAGGCCTTGACGATGCCGAGGACGAACCCCGTGGAATTGGGCCCGAGCCCCGAGCCCGAAGCCGCGGTGCCGCTGACGGTGTTCGAACTGGTGACGAACGGATACGTCCCGTGATCGACATCGAGCAGCACGCCCTGCGCGCCTTCGAACAGGATCCGCGCCCCGGCCTTGCGCACTTTCTTGAGCCGCTTCCACACCGGCTGGGCATACTGGAGCACGTACGGCGCGATCTCGCGCAATTCGGCCACCAACGCCGCGCGGTCGACCGGCGGCTCGCCGAACCCGGCGCGCAGCGCATCGTGGTGCGCGCAGAGCCGATCGAGCTGCGGTTCCATGTCATCGGGGTGGGCTAGGTCGCACACGCGCAGCGCGCGGCGCCCGACCTTGTCCTCGTAAGCCGGGCCGATCCCGCGCCCGGTCGTGCCGATCTTGCCCGCGCCCGCCGCGCTTTCGCGCAAGCCGTCCAGATCGCGGTGCATCGGCAGGATCAGCGCGCAGTTGTCGGCGATGGCGAAATTGTCCGCGGTGATCGTCACGCCCTGCGCGGTAAGCTTCTCGATCTCGGCCTTCAAAGCCCACGGATCGAGCACCACGCCGTTGCCGATGATCGACAGCGTGCCGCGCACGATCCCCGAGGGCAGCAGGCTGAGCTTGTAGGTCTCGTTGCCGACCACCAGCGTGTGCCCGGCATTGTGCCCGCCCTGGAAACGGACCACGGCGTCGGCCCGGCTGGCGAGCCAGTCGACGATCTTGCCCTTGCCCTCATCGCCCCACTGGGCGCCGATCACGGTAACATTCGCCACGATGTGCAACTTTCTGGAATTGGAAAACCCGCGCGCGCCCTAGGGGATGGGGCGGCGCAGGGCAACGGGCAGACCGCGCGGTTTGCGTCGCTCATAGTTCGTTGGCGGCCCGCCTAGCCCCGCGACTTAGGCGCGCCAAGCGCGGTCACTCGCCACACCACGTTACCGATATCATCGGCGATCAGGAGCGCGCCGGTTCGGTCGAACGCGACGCCGACCGGGCGGCCGCGGGTGTGGTTCCGGGCGTCGAGGAAGCCGCCGACAAAGGTCGTCACGCGTCCGCTCGGGCGGCCCGCGGTAAACGGTACGAACGCGACCTGGTACCCGCTGGGCACCGTCCGGTCCCAGCTGCCGTGCTCACCGATGAACGCGCCTCCCGCATACTGCGCGGGGAACGCGTCGGTGGTGTTGAACGCAAGACCCAGCGCAGCAACGTGCGGGCCGAGCGCGTAATCGGGCTTGATCGCCTTGGCCACCATTTCGGGACGCTGCGGGCGGACGCGGATGTCGACGTGGTTACCGTACCAGCTCCACGGCCAGCCGTAGAAACCGCCGTCCTGGACCGTGGTCATGTAGTCGGGGACGAGGTTGTTGCCGAGCTCGTCGCGCTCGTTGATCACCGCCCAAAGCTTTTTGGTCACTGGCTCGAACGTCAGCCCGTTGGGATTGCGCAGCCCGGTTGCATAAGGTCGCACAGCGCCGTTCGCCGGGTCGATTTCCCAGATTCGCGCACGGTCGATCTCGGCATCGGGCCCGCGCTCGACGATGTTGCTGTTCGAGCCGATCCCGACATAGAGCTTGGACCCATCGGGGCTGGCGGTCAGGCTCTTGGTCCAGTGATGATCGATCTCGCCCGCGGGCAGCAGCGTGACCAGCGTCCCGGGCGCCACCGGCGCTTCCTGCCCGGGCGTATAAGCATAGCGCATGATCTTGTCGGTTTCGGCTACATACAGCGTGCTGCCGACCAGCGCGATCCCGAACGGCGACTTGAGTTTGTCGATCAGAACAGTCTGGGTGTCGGCCACGCCGTCGCCGTTGGCGTCGTGGAGCAGGATGACGCGATTGCCCGGCTTAACCGGACTGTGCGCCGCACCTTTTACCAGGCCGTAAACAATGTCCTTGGGCCGGGTCACCGGCTCCTTGCTCGGACCGCCCGCTTCCACCGCAAGGACATCGCCATTGGCGAGCGGCAGGATGTTGCGCGGACCTTTGAGATTGGCCGCGAACGCAGAGATCGTGAACCCCGCAGGTACGGTCGGAGTTTCGCCGCTCTTCCAGCCCACCGGTGTGGTGATCTTCATCGGTGGCAACAAGTACTGCTTGGCCGCGGGGAGCACGGGATCCGCACCCTGCTGATGATCCGGGGTGAATTCGGGCTTCGAACAAGCCGATACCGTGAGCGCCAGCAGCGCGGCGGCGATGATGGGGTCACGGTTCATTCGCCGGCTCCGCGAACGGTGCGGTGATAAGCCATCCGGTGGCCGAGGAACCCGGTAACCACCATCAGCGCTACGGTCACCGCGGAGAGGAACAACCCGAACGGAACCACCGAAGTCCATCCGTCACGGGCGTGGACGATATTGTTGAGCAGCGCGACGGCGAGCAGCACGAGGTTTCCGATCATGTGCCAGGTCGCCGCAGCGGGCCGCGTTGCGCGCGGCGCCGAAAACAAGTCGATCAGCCCGAACAGCGCGGCCAGACTTCCCATGAACATCCCGAACGCAAGCAGCCACGCCGAAAAGTTGGCCCACTGGATGTTCGCCGACTTGCTGTAGATTATGTCTGTCAGCAATGCGCCGGTGAAGCACGCGATCGGAAAGGGCACCAGCATTGCATGGATCGGCACCCCGCCGATCGCCGCGCGGGAGCGGAAATCTGCCGGGTCATACGCAGTCTCTGACATTAGGCACCTCATGCGCGCGGCGGGTTGGCACATGGCGCGCTCCGCCCGGTAACGTGCGAAAGCCCAAGTGGTTGCACTGGTGCCTCTGAGGACGAATTAGCCTAGCAAAACCGCCTCACGCCCTACGAGCCGATGGCTGCAGCCCAGTGCGGCAGGGTCGTCAAACCCATCGAGCGCGGCAACGGTGCGCCATTCATCCGCGCGCATCTGCTCGGCAGCCGCGGCATCGTGGCCAAGCGGGAGGAACAGCAGCGCGCGCGGTTCGCCCTCGCTCGTCAGCGTTTCGATCAGGGGGTCGGGATAGAGCGAGAACCCGGTTGCGGCCTCGCTGGTGCCGGCCTCGGCGCCGAGGATGCGGTAGGTTCCGCCGCGTCCCAATGCACCGCGGACGCCGTGAGCGTAGAGCGTGAAGCCGAACCACGACTGATATTCGAAGCCGTGACGCTCGCTCGGGTCGAGGGTGATCCGCGCCTTGCCCGCGACGCGCGCGGCGATGTCGCGCAGCCCGGCGATGCGGCTCGCCAGAGCGCCGCCAGCATCGACGTCGCAGAGCTTTTCGATCGCGCTGTCGAATTCGCCGGTGGCGTAGAGCAGCGGGAGGTAGGCCGCGCCCCCCGCCTCGACGAGCCCGCCGGCATCCTTGGCATCGAGTTCGCGGCGGACCGCATCGATCTTTCCGGGCGCGAGCGGCAAAGCTCGTTCCGCCAGCGTGTCGACCAGATCGGGGAGCGTCAGATCGACCGAAATGCCCGAGGCTCCCGCGGCCAGCAGCGCCTCGATCGCCACGCTGACGATTTCGCCTGCAGCCGCCACGGTATCGCTTCCGATCAACTCGGCGCCGAGCTGCAGGCGTTCGCGCGCCGGATCGAGTCCGTCGCCGCGGATCGTGACGACCTGCCCCGCATACGCCAGCCGCAGCGGCCGCGCGCGCGCGGCCAGACTGGTCGCGGCGATCCGGCCCACTTGCGGGGTGATGTCGCTGCGCAGCGCCAGCGTGCGCAAGCTGGCGGGATCGACGAAGCGAAACATCCGCCGCGGCTCGACCCCAGCCATGCGGCTGGCGAGGCTTTTCTCGAACTCGAGCGTGGGCGGGGTCACCCGGTCGTAGCCATGGCTATCGAGGACATCGAGCGCCGCGCGCATGACCCGGGTGGCCGCCGCCGCGGCTTGCGGCAGACGGTCCTCGAGCCCCTCGGGCAGCAGATCGCGGTCGGTGGTGTTCACGATTCGGCTTTACCCATCTCTTTCGTCATTCCCGCGAACGCGGGAACCTAGGGCGCCGCACGCCAGGCCCTGGGTCCCCGCTTTCGCGGGGATGACGAGGGTTTGCAATATCCGCGCTCAGAACTTCAGCGCGCGCACGGTCTTGACCCCCGGCAGCGCGCAGGCTTTTTCCAGCACTGCCTGCGGGACCGGGCTATCGACCGAGAGCAGCAGCACCGCTTCCCCGCCCGCGTCGCGGCGGCCGAGGTGGAAGGTGCCAATGTTGATCCCACTTTCGCCCAGCAGCGTCCCGATCGAACCGATGAACCCCGGCGCGTCCTGGTTGACGATATAAAGCATGTCGCCCGCCAGATCGGCTTCGATCCCGATCCCGAACATTTCGACCAGCCGCGGCTGGGTATTGCCGAACAGCGTGCCCGCGACCGAGCGCGTGCCCTGGCTGGTTTCGACCGAGACGCGCACCAGCGTGTGGTAGACGCCCTCCTTGTCGTGGCGCACTTCGCGCACGTCGAGCCCGCGCTCCTTGGCGAGGAACGGCGCGTTGACCATGTTCACGGTGTCCGAATAGCGGCGCATCAGCCCGGCCAGCACCGCGCCGGTAATCGGCTTGATGTTGAGCTGAGCCGCCGCGCCCTCGACCTCGATCGAGATCTTGTCGAGGTTGTCATGCGCGAGCTGCCCGACCAGGCTGCCGAGGTTTTCGGCCAGCGCCATATAAGGCTTGAGCTTGGGCGCTTCTTCGGCAGAAAGGCTCGGCATGTTGAGCGCGTTGGTGACCCCGCCGTTGACCAGATAATCGGCCATTTGCTCGGCAACCTGCAGCGCGACGTTGACTTGCGCCTCGTTGGTCGAGGCGCCCAGGTGCGGGGTGCTGACGAAGTTCGGCGTGCCGAACAGCGGCGAGGCCTTGGCCGGCTCGGTCTCGAACACATCGAGCGCTGCGCCCGCGACGTGGCCGCTGTCGAGCGCATCCTTGAGCGCGGCCTCGTCGATCAGTCCGCCGCGTGCGCAGTTGACGATGCGCACGCCCGGCTTGGTCTTGGCAAGGTTCTCGCGGCTCAGGATATTGCGCGTCTGGTCGGTCAACGGCGTGTGGAGCGTGATGAAATCGGCGCGCGCCAGCAGGCCGTCGAGGTCGACCTTCTCGATCCCCTGCTCGACCGCGCGTTCAGCGGTGAGGAACGGATCATACGCGATGACTTTCATCCGCAGCCCCAGTGCGCGACTGGCGACGATCGAGCCGATATTGCCCGCACCGATGAGGCCCAATGTCTTGCCGGTGATCTCGACCCCCATGAAGCGGTTCTTCTCCCACTTGCCCGCCTGGGTCGAAGCGTCGGCCTCGGGCAGCTGGCGGGCGAGCGCGAACATCAGCGCGATGGCGTGTTCGGCGGTCGTGATCGAATTGCCGAACGGGGTGTTCATCACGACCACGCCCTGCGCCGAGGCGGCGGGGATATCGACGTTATCGACCCCGATCCCGGCGCGGCCGATGACCTTGAGGTTGGTCGCCGCGGCGAGGATCGCCTTAGTCACCTTGGTCGAGGAGCGGATGGCGAGACCGTCGTAGTCGCCGATCCGGGCGATGAGCTGCTCGGGGGTTTCGCCGGTGATCTCATCGACCTCGCAACCCCGGTCGCGGAAGATCGCGGCGGCGTTGGGGTCCATCTGGTCGGAGATCAGTACGCGGGGCTTGGTGGTGGTCATGGTTGTGTTTCCGATTGTTGCGTCCCTGCGAAGGCGGGGACCTGGGTCGGCGATGTGCGACCCGAAGGCATGTGGTCCCAGCCAGCGCGGGGACGCGGCTAGGCGGTTACGGCCCCGTAAGCCCAGTCGAGCCACGGGCCGAGCGCCTCGATATCCGCAGTGTCTACCGTCGCGCCGCACCAGATTCGCAAGCCCGGCGGGGCGTCGCGATAACCCGCGATGTCGTAGGCCGCGCCTTCTTTCTCGAGCGCGCCGGCGAAGGCCTTGATCATTGCCTCGTCCGCGCCCTCGACCGTCAGGCAGACGCTCGTCTTGGAACGCGTGGCGGGGTCGGCAGCGAGATGTCCGAGCCACGAACGCGCGCTCACGATCGTGTCGAGCGCGGCGGCGTTGGCGTCCGACCGCTGCTGGAGGCCTGCTAGGCCCCCCACCGATTTGCCCCACTCGAGCGCGAAAATCACGTCTTCGACCGCGAGCCTCGAGGGGGTATTTATCGTCTCGCCCTTGAACACGCCTTCGGCCAGAGCGCCCTTGGACACGAGGCGGAAGACCTTGGGCAGCGGCCACGCGGGCGTGTAGCTTTCGAGGCGTTCGACCGCGCGTGGACCCAGGATCAGCACACCGTGCGCGCCTTCGCCGCCCAGCACCTTCTGCCAGCTGAACGTCGCGACATCGATCTTGGCCCAGTCGATATCATAGGCGAACACCGCGCTGGTCGCATCGGCGAAGCTCAGACCTTCGCGGTCCGAAGGGATCCAGTCGGCGTTCGGCACGCGGACGCCCGAGGTGGTGCCGTTCCAGGTGAACAGGACGTCGCTGGACCAGTCGACCGACGCCAGATCGGGCAGCGCGCCATAATCCGCGCGGATCACGGTGGGGTCGATCTTGAGCTGCTTGACCGCGTCGGTCACCCAGCCCTCGCCGAAGCTTTCCCACGCCAGCGTGGTGACAGGCCGCGCGCCGAGCATCGTCCACATCGCCATCTCGAACGCGCCGGTGTCCGAACCCGGCACGATGCCGATGCGGTGCGTATCAGGTAGCTGGAGCAATTCGCGCATCAGGTCGATGCTGTACTGCAGGCGCGCCTTGCCGATCTTGGCGCGGTGCGAGCGGCCGAGCGATTCGGTAGCGAGTTTTTCGGGGCTCCAGGTCGGCGGCTTGGCGCAGGGACCTGAAGAAAAGAACGGACGCGCAGGTTTGCGAGTCGGTTTGCCCACTGGGGGCATGGGTACAGTCATTGTAGTCTCTCCTTACAGAGAGCGCGCGCGGCGTTGGGACCGCGTGGCCCGGCGCCGCTCTGCGTTGTGCAGCGCAGCAAGTCAAGCGCGCCGCGACCAGCGTCCCGGGGGTAACCACATGTTAACCATGTTGCGGCACCTTCGCGGTCATGCCCGGATTTGTCCGCACGATGGCCCTGTCGCTCAGCATGTCGGCCGCCTTGGCAGGGTGCAGCATGCTGCCCCAGGCCGCGACGCGCCAGCCGCTGCGGCAGGCCACCGCGGTGTTCGCCCCGGCTCCGGCCGAGCGTTTGTGCCTCGCCAGTCTGGGCCGGACCAACGCCAACTTCACCCCGCTGCCCGACCGCTATTTCGGTGCCGGCTGTTCGACCGTCGGAACCGTCCAACTCGCCAGCCTTCAGGGCGACGACGCGGTGCTCGCGCTGTCCAACCTGGGCCCGGTCGCCTGCCCGCTGGCCGAGACCTTCGCCGCCTGGGCGCGGTTCGGGGTAGACCGCGCCGCGCGCCAGATCCTGGGCAGCCCGCTGGTCCGGATCGAGACGATGGGCAGCTACAGTTGTCGCAACATCGCGGGGTCCGAGCGGCGCTCTGCCCACGCCACTGCGGGCGCGATCGACGTCTCGGCCTTCATCCTCGCCGACGGGCGCCGGGTCTCGGTGCTTGGCGACTGGGCCGCGGGCTCCGCGTCCGAGCAGCGTTTTCTCGGGACGATCCATTCCAGCGCGTGCCGCCGCTTCGGGACAGTGCTCGGCCCCGGGTACAACGCCGCGCACCGCGATCACTTCCATCTGGAACTGAGCGGCCGGGCGTTCTGCCGCTAATCTGCCAGGGTCAAATCCCAGCCTCGATCTTGAGCCGCACGGCTTCGGCTGCGTGCCGCGCGCCGAGCTTACCCATCATGTTGTGGCGGTGGATTTCGACCGTCCGCGGGCTGATCTCGAGCTCGCGCGCGATCGCCTTGTTGCTACAGCCCTGCGCCAGCCAGTCGAGCACCTCGCGTTCGCGCTGGCTCAACGCACCGATCCGCGCCCGCGCCGCCATCATCGCGGCGCGCGCGCCGGCGTGGGCCTGCGCCTCGGCCATCACCCGGCCGAGCGCGGGGCTCAACCGCGCAGCGTCGAGCGGCAGTTCGAGGTAATCGAGCGCGCCGCTCTTGATCGTCGCGACGACGCGCTGGACCGAGGGCGCTTCGCCCGTGGCAATCGTCGGCAACCAGCAACCGCGATCGTGGAGCGAGACGATCAGCCCGGCTACATCTTCGCCCGGACCCTCTCCGTCGCGGGCGACCACGATCCCCGCGGTGGGCGGATGGTCGAGGAGTTCAGCGGGGCTGGCATAGACTTCGGCATGATGCCCCAACGCCAGCACGGTGCGCGAAAGTTCGGCGCGATAGCGCGTCTCGGGATCGACGATGTGGACGGTGGGACGGTTTTCCATGCCCCAAGGTGTGGGCGTGGCGGCGCCCATCTGCGAACCCGGCTGCGCCCGATCTGGAAGTTTTTTACCCCATCGTAACCATGTTTTCCAACGCTAGCGGGATGTCGGGTAATGCTTCGGCTGCTCCAAAATGGAGCTAATACGTACGCAAATCAGCCTAGGCAAAAGCCGCTAGGTAGCTGCCGCAAGCTTGGCCGGTGGCAATTTGGCGACTGCGCCGGGCTCCGTCACGCTCTCCGCGTCGATGGTCTCGGCCACCGGCTCATCGAAGCTGTAATCGGGCAGCGAATGAAACGCATGGCGCAGCGCCTCGCTCCAGCTTGACGAGATTGCCTTGAAATAGGGGTCGCTCGCCTGGATGCGCTGTTGGCGCAGCGGCTCGAACTGATCGCGCTTGAGCACCAGCATATCGAGCGGCAGCCCGACCGAGAGATTGGCGGCCAGCGTCGAATCGAAGCTGACCATCATCAGCTTGACCGCATCCTCGAACGTCATCGAACGGTCGTAGCCGCGCAGCAGGATCGGGCGGCCGTACTTGGTCTCGCCGATCTGGAAGAACGGGGTATCGAAGCTCGCCTCGATGAAGTTGCCTTCGGGGTAGATCATGAACAACCGCGGCTCCATCCCCTTGATCTGCCCGGCCACGATCAACGAAGCGGTGAAGCGCGCCGATCCTTCCTGGCCGTTATCCGCCTGGCGTGAGCGGATGGTGTCGCGCAGTAGCCGCCCGATCATCGAAGCAACCTGGAACATCGTCGGTGCCTCGAGCACCGAATTGCGCCGTTCGTCCGGCGCCTTGGTGCGTTCTTCGAGCTGGCTGATCACCGCCTGGGTGGTCGCGAGGTTGCCCGCCGTCATCACCGCCACCAGTCGTTCGCCAGGGACCGACCAGTGGAACATCTTGCGGAAAACCGAGATGTTATCGACACCCGAATTGGTCCGGGTGTCGCTCATCAGCACGATCCCATCGTCGAGCGCCATTCCCACGCAATAGGTCATCGTCCGCTAGCTCCCCTGCCGTTCCTGCCGGCCCGTCGTCGCGCCCGTCGGTCCCGTCGCCTGCTTGTTCCCGCTGCCGTCCGTTCCCGCTGCCAGCCTATTGCCGGGCGCGTTATTGTTCAACCGCCTGCTGCTCCACCGCCAGATGAACCTTGAGCAAGGTCTCGTGCGCCCCGAACGATATCCCGGTGATCGGCGCAGCCTCGCCGTAGTCGCGCCCGGTGGCGACGCGGACGTAGCGCGAATCAGGGCTGATCCCGTTGGATATATCGAACCCGACCCAGCCCAGCCCGTCGACGTAAGCCTCGGCCCAGGCGTGGCCGGCGTCCTGGTCGATGCGGTCGTTCATCATCAGATATCCACTGACATAGCGCGATGGAATACCCAGCGCGCGCGCGCAGCCGAGGAAAATGTGCGCGTGGTCCTGGCACACCCCGACGGCCGCCGCCATCGCGTCCTCGGCCGGAGTCGTCACCAGCGTTTCGCCCGTGCGATAGGCGACATCGGCGCGGATCGAATACGACAGCTCGTGCAGCGTATCGAGCCGCCCGGTATCGGACCCGCCGCCCGCGCCCGCCGCCGCTGCGCCTTCACCGCCGAGGCGCTGGATCAGCGCGCGCATTCGCGCCCCGGGACGGGTCAGCCGCGATTGTTCGAGGAAAGCCCACAGCGGCATGTGGCCGGTGTGACTGCCGATGATCCCCGCCTGGTCCGACGTGTCGACAATCCCGGTGCAGGTAATGGTCACCTCGCGGACTCCCGGTTCGACCGAGGCGAGCTGGGTGCGGTTGTGATGCTGATCGTCGTACTCGGCTTCCAGGGTGATGCCTTCGTAAGCCATCTGCCAATCGCCGATCGACTGCCCCTGGGTGGACTTTGGGGTCAGGCGCAGCCGCTGCAGGCCGCGCGCCACCGGCATGCTGAACTCATAACTGGTGCGGTGGTTGATCGACAGGCGCACGGGTTCAGAACTCCTTCCGGCACTGCGCGAATAATCGACGCGCGCTCATTCGGTGAACCGGTAATCGTCGGCGATCGCCTGCGCGAGCTGCTGGTTGCCGGCAATGAACCGGGTGATGAATTCGTGCAGCCCCGAGTCGAAAATGCGCGCGATGTCGCTTTCCTCGAACCGCGTGCTGAGCCGGCGCAGGAGGTCTTGGCTTTGCGCCTCGCTGCCGTATTGACGCGCCAGCCCGCCAAGGTTGCTCGACAGCTTGGCGTAGCAGAACGCCAGACTGCGCGGGAACCGCCCGTCGAGAATGAGGAACTCGGCAATGCCGCGCGGATCCATGACCCCCGCGTTGAGCCAGCGATAGGCCCGCTCGCCCGAGACCGAGCGCAGCACCGTCTCCCACTGGACGTGGTCGAGGCTCGATCCGACGTAGGCCAGGCTGGGCAGCAAGACGTAGTACTTCACGTCGAGAATACGCGCGGTGTTGTCCGCACGCTCGACGAACGTGCCGACGCGCGCGAAATTGAAATTGTCGTTGCGCAGCATCGTCCCGTCCATCGCCCCGCGAACGAGCGTGGCATGGCGGCGGATCGCGGCGAGGACTTCGCCCAGCCCGCTCTCGCGCACCGGGCGGGCGAGCATGGCGCGCAGGTTCATCCACGCTTCGTTGGTCGCTTCCCACACCTCGCGGGTCAGCGCGGTGCGTACCCCGCGCGCGTTGCTGCGCGCGGCCTCGATCATGTTGAGTACCGAGTTGGGGTTGTGCTTGTCGCGCAGGATGAAGTTCCACACCTGGATTCCGGTGTAGGTGCCGTTGTGCTGGGCATAGAGCCGCTGCTGGCCGGTCGTGATCACGACCGAGCGCCATTCTTCTTCCGAAGCGATCGTGCCGCGGGTCATCGCCATGCGGAACCCCGCCTCGACCAGCCGCGCGGTGTTCTCCGCGCGCTCAAGATAGCGGCACATCCAGAACACGCCGTTGGCGGTGCGGCCTAGCATGACGACCGGCGCGCCATCAGTCGGCCAGCACCCAGCTGTCCTTGGTCCCGCCGCCCTGCGACGAATTGACCACGAGGCTGCCCTTCTTGAGCGCCACGCGGGTGAGCCCGCCGGGGGTGATCTCGATTCCCGCGGGCGAAACCAGCACAAACGGGCGCAGATCGACATGGCGCGGAGCGAACCCGGCCTTGGTGAACACCGGCATGGTCGATAGCGCCAGCGTCGGCTGGGCGATGTAGTTGCCCGGTTTGGCCTTGAGCTTGGCCCGGAACGCTTCGAGTTCCTTCCGGCTCGAGGTCGGGCCGATCAGCATCCCGTAGCCGCCCGAACCGTGGACTTCCTTCACCACCAGCTCGGCCAGGTTGTCGAGCACGTAAGCCAGACTGTCGGGTTCCGAACAGCGGAATGTCGGCACGTTCTTGAGGATCGGTTTCTCGCCGGTATAGAACTCGACGATCTCGGGCATGAAGCTGTAGACCGCCTTGTCGTCGGCGATTCCGGTGCCCGGGGCGTTGGCGATGGTGATCCGCCCGGCGCGGTAGATATCCATGATCCCGGGTACACCCAGCTTGCTTTCGGGATTGAAGCTGAGCGGATCGAGATAATCGTCGTCGACCCGGCGGTAAAGCACGTCGATCGGCTCATACCCGCGCGTGGTCCGCATCGCTACCCGCCCGCCGATCACGCGCAGATCGCTGCCCTCGACCAGCTCGGCGCCCATCTGGTCGGCCAGGAAGGCATGCTCGAAATAGGCGCTGTTGAAGATGCCGGGGGTGAGCACGGCGACCACCGGCCGATTACCTCGGGGCCGATCGGCGATATCGGGCGCGCAGGCGGCCAGGCTGCGCGCGAGCCGCCGCGGATAGTCGGACACCGGGCGCACGCGGATCCGCGTGAACAGTTCGGGGAACATCGCCATCATCGTCTCGCGGTTCTCGAGCATGTACGAGACGCCCGAGGGCGTGCGCGCGTTATCCTCAAGGACCATGAATTCTTCGGGCCCGGTCCGCACCAGGTCGATCCCGACGATGTGGGTATAGACCCCGCCGGGCGGCGTGAACCCGACCATATTGGCCAGGAACGCGGCGTTGCCCTGGAGCAGGCGCGCGGGAAAGCGCCCGGCGCGGACGATCTCCTGGCGGTGGTAGAGATCGTGGTGGAAGGCGTTGAGAGCGCGCACCCGCTGCTCGATCCCGCGCGAGAGCAAACGCCATTCGGCCGCGGTGATGATCCGCGGAACCATGTCGAACGGTATCAGCCGCTCCTCGCCATCGGCATCGCCATAGACGTTGAAGGTGATCCCGGTGTTGCGGAAGAACCCCTCCGCCTCGCCCTGCTTGCGCCTCAGGCCCGAGCGGTCCTGCGCTTCGTACCATTGGCAATAGTCGGCAAAAGCGGGCCGGACCACGCCATCGGCAGTGTGCATCTCATCGAAACAGGGGGGCGCAACAGGCTTCATCGGTAACCGCGATGCTTGCACCAAACCAAGGACTTGCCAAGCAAAACCACGGTGCGCTGCAGCATTGCGAAACGGATGTCCCGATCGGTGCGGGGCGCGCCGGTCAGCCCGGCGTCGGCGCGGCGTGACTCGGCGCTGCTGCGGGACAATCGCCAACCCGGTTGGACGTCACATCGGCTACCATTTTGACCCCGCCCACGCCCAGGCTCGCCGCGGCACCCATCCCCGGGAGCGACTGCTCGACCGTCATGTGGATTTGCGACCCCTCGGGGTTCAAGGTTCCCTTCATGGCGACCTTCGAGGTCGCGCCGCGCACGGCGTTGCAAGTCATCGCCGCGTCGATCGAACCGCCCGCCGCCTCGAACCGGTCGTACGTGCACTGGCCTTGCGCCAGTCGCTTGGTCATCTCTTCGTAGCCCTTCTCGGCATCGGCTGCAGTCAGGCAGAAATCGCGCGACTGCGCGCTATCGAACATCGTCCGCATCCGTTCGGACTGCGCCGCCGACATTCCCGGAACGCTGAATTCGGCCAGCTTGATCGTCGAGCGGTACAGCCCGGGCAGCGGCTTATCGAGCTTGGCGACCGCTTCCTTCACTTCCGCGGCCGTTTTGGGCGGTGCCTGTTTGCACCCGGCGATCATGCACAGGGCAACGAGCGGGACGATGACTGCACGCATGACGAAAACCCCCTGATGACGCCCGCAGGCCGCAAAACGCTAACACCGCAGCGCCGGGCTGCCAACGCGGGATTGCGGAACGCATCGGGAACCTCCATATCCGCGCCCATGTCCGAACTCGTCATCCGCCGCGGGCTGGAAGAGCCCGATACTTCGGCCGCTTTCGTGCCCCACAAGCCGCAGCGACCGCCGAAAGCGGAAGGCGGCCGGCCATTTCGCATCTCTTCGGAATACGAACCCGCGGGCGATCAGCCGGCGGCGATTGCCGAGCTGGTCGAACAGGCGCTCGCGGGCGACATGACCCAGGTCCTGCTCGGCGTGACCGGCAGCGGCAAGACCTTCACGATGGCTCAGGTGATCGAGAGATTGCAGCGTCCGGCGCTGATCCTGGCGCCGAACAAGATCCTCGCCGCTCAGCTTTACGGCGAATTCAAGAGCTTCTTCCCCGACAATGCGGTGGAGTATTTCGTCAGCTACTACGACTATTACCAGCCCGAAGCCTACGTCGCCAGGTCCGACACCTACATCGAGAAGGAAAGCTCGGTGAACGAGGCGATCGACCGGATGCGCCACGCCGCGACCCGGTCGCTGCTCGAGCGCGACGACGTGATCATCGTCGCCTCGGTCAGCTGCCTTTACGGGATCGGCTCGGTCGAGACGTACTCCGCGATGATCTTCGACCTCAAGAAGGGGACCAGCGCCGACCAGCGCGAGATCATCCGCAAGCTCGTCGCGCTGCAGTACAAGCGCAACGACGCCGCGTTCCAACGCGGCAACTTCCGCGTGCGTGGCGACAACCTCGAAATTTTTCCCTCGCACTACGAGGACATGGCCTGGCGCATCAGTTTCTTCGGCGACGAGATCGAGGAAATCGCCGAGTTCGATCCACTGACGGGCAAGTCGGGCGCCAAGCTCAGCAGCGTGCGGGTCTATGCCAACTCGCACTACGTGACCCCCGGCCCGACGATGAAGCAGGCGACCCAGGCGATCCGGTTCGAGCTGACCGAACGGCTCAAGGAGCTCGAGATCGAGGGCAAGCTGCTCGAAGCCCAGCGGCTCGAGCAGCGCACCAACTTCGATCTCGAAATGATCGCCGCCACCGGCAGCTGCGCGGGGATCGAGAACTACAGCCGCTTCCTGACCGGGCGGCTCCCCGGCGAACCCCCGCCGACGTTGTTCGAATACCTCCCCGAAAACGCGCTGCTGTTCGTCGACGAAAGCCACCAGACCGTCCCGCAGATCGGCGCGATGAGCAAGGGCGATCACCGCCGCAAGATCACGCTGGCCGAATACGGCTTTCGCCTGCCGAGCTGCATCGACAACCGCCCGCTGCGCTTCAACGAATGGGACGCAATGCGCCCGCAGACCGTCGCGGTCTCGGCCACGCCCGGACACTGGGAAATGGAGCAATCGGGCGGGGTGTTCGCCGAACAGGTTATCCGCCCGACCGGGCTGATCGACCCGCCGGTGTTCATCCGCCCGGTCGAGGATCAGGTTCAGGACTGCATCGAGGAATGCCGCAAGGTCGCGGCTGTCGGCTACCGCACGCTCGTCACCACGTTGACCAAGCGCATGGCCGAAGACCTCACCGAATTCATGCACGAGGCGGGGTTGCGCGTGCGCTACATGCACAGCGACGTCGAGACGTTGGAGCGGATCGAACTGATCCGCGACTTGCGGCTGGGGGTCTACGACGTGCTCGTCGGGATCAACCTCCTGCGCGAAGGCCTCGACATCCCCGAATGCGGGCTGGTCTGCATCCTCGACGCCGACAAGGAGGGCTTCCTGCGCTCCGAAACCAGCCTGATCCAGACCATCGGCCGCGCCGCGCGCAACGTCGACGGGCGCGTGATCCTTTACGCCGACCGCATGACCGGAAGCATGGAACGCGCGATCGCCGAAACCGACCGGCGCCGCGAAAAGCAGCACGCGTTCAATATCGAACACGGGATCACGCCGGAAAGCATCAAGCGCGGCATTCAGGACATCGTCGCACATACCGCAGCGCGCGACGGCGTGCTGGTCGAACTGGACGATCCCGAGCGCAACAACCTGGTCGGCCACAACCTGCGCGGTTACATCGAAGACCTCGAAAAGCGCATGCGCGCCTCCGCCGCGGACCTCGAATTCGAGGAAGCGGGCCGCCTGCGCGACGAAATCCGCCGCCTGGAGGCCGACGAACTCGGCCTGCCCCCGCCGCACTCGCAAGCGCCCAAGGTGGGCCGCAGCAACGAGGGCAAGCCGGGCACGCGCAAGGGCCGCTATGGACGCGAGAGCAAGAAGAAGTGGGGGCGGTGAGGTAGGTCATCCATCGCGAAACCAATGGGTGGAAATGGCCGGGGTGCATGTTGGCAACGAATTATCTACCCGGCATACACTGGGACATGGGGAAGACCGATAAGCTTTACGCCGCCGTGCTTTCAAGTCCGCGCTCACCAATCCAGTTTCGCGATTTCGAGCGCCTGCTCGCCGCCTTCGGCTTCAACCACGCCCGCACCTCGGGCAGTCACCGGATCTACGTCCATCCAGCCATCGGGCGGCCGTTTCCCGTCCAGCCAGACGGCAAGGATGCCAAGCGGTATCAGGTCCGCGAATTCCTTGAACTGGTTGAGGAATACGGCCTATATATTGCCGGGTGAACGAGCCGCATTATCATATCAACCTGTTCTGGTCCGCAGAAGACGCGTGCTGGATCGCCGATGTTCCCGATCTCAAGCCGTGCTCGGCCCACGGCGCAACGCGGGCTGAGGCGCTCGAAAATGTGAACGGCGCGATCTCCGGATGGCTCGACGTAGCGGGCGAACGCGGTTTCGCGATTCCTTTGCCGCGGTATCGGCCGGCGATCTACGCCGCGGGCTGAGGACTTTCGTTTGCGGTTCGCGATCCCGAAGTTTGCCGGTCCAGTCCTCGCTGCCGCGCTCCTCCTCGCCGCCTGCAGCCCATCCAACACCGATGCGCCGGCGCAGCGGATCGCGCTCGACCAGGTTCCCGCCGACGCGCCGCTGCCCGCACCGGCCGCGCAGCCCAAAGGCGCGGTCTGGGTGAGCCAGGCGCATTCGGCGAGCTTCGGCGTGCCCGGTAGCGCAGCGTTGCTGAAGCTGGCTTGCCGGATCGGCGCCGGCCGCACCGCGATGCTCGAATATACCCGGCTCGATCCCGCCGATCCCGGCGCCGAGGCGCTGTTCGCCCTCGTGGGAGCGAAGGGCATCGCGCGCTTGCCGATCGCGGCGCAGCGCATCGGGGGAGAATCGCAGTGGACCGGCGAACTGCCCGCGGTTGACCCGCGGCTGGAGATATTTGCCGGGCCGGCCACCGCGACCCTGCCCGGAGCGGGGATGATCGAGCTGCCGGGCAGCGGCGAGCCGGCGCGGCTGATCGCCGAATGCCGCCGTCAGGGCGCGCCGCCCGCGACCGCTTCGGCCAGTCCCGCGCTTCAGAGCTTGCCGAACGTGGCCTCGAACCCGGCGCTGTCGCCTGCGGACAGATAGCGGCACTGCTCGATCCAGTTATCACGGCGGATGCGCCCGGCGAACGCTCCAAGTTGGCCGTCGATCCGGTCGATGTCGCCCTCGCTCCACGCCGCGATCTGCACGTAGTGGGTGACCCCGAGCCCCGCAAGCAGCGCGACCAGCTTGGGCCCGACGCCCTTGATCCGGGATAGATCGTCGCCCGCCACTGCCCGTGTAGGTGCCTGCGCTGGGGGGTTGGGCGGAAGATCGGGGATCTCGCGCGTGGCCGCGGCGGCGTCGCTATTGTTGATCTCCTGCGCCGCTGCGGCGGCGACGATCTCGCCGATACCGGCCATCCCCGCGCCCGCCAGCGGCACCGACACGGTCTGCGCCGCCGATGGCGCGTCGATCAGCGCCTGGTTGCGCGTCGCGGGCGCAACCCCTGCGTCGAGTGCATCGGGGCGATGGCTTCGCTTTGGGGCCGAAGTCGCGCGGCCGAACACCCAGTACGCGACCACCAGCCCGACGAGCAGCGCCAGCGCGAACGCCAGCCAGTTCGCCTCGATCAGTTCGATCATCGTCTTGCTCCTTTTCGTCTGAAGCCGAGCCAGCCGAGCCCGAGCCCCGCAGCGTATGTCACAAGCAGCAGCGCGGCCACGGTGAGCGCGGCGGCGTAATCCTCGGCAGGGTGCGCGATGTGCGCGGCGAACCCGAGCACGAACACAATCCCCGCTGCGCCGGCGATCTGGATGGCGCCGCCGCTGTTCATGCCGGCTCCCCCGCGGCCGCGCCGCCGGCGACGTTCTTGCGGAAGAGGACGCGGTCCTCGGGGCCGAACCCGCGGTGCCAGATGATGAAACCATACGTGCCCAGGATCGCGGGGATGCCGACGATCAGTTCGAGCCATTCGGGCAGCAACTTGGCCGCCGCGCCGACCATGATCGCCGGTCCGGCCGCCCAGGCCAGCGGCCAGCGCCAGTTGTTGATCCGCTCGCCAAGGATCGCCGCCAGCATCCGCGACTTGACGATCGAGGCGAAGCCCAACGCCAGCATCAGGGCGCCCGCCGCCGCCGCCGCGCGGTACAACTGGGGCAGCCCGAGGTGGTCGACAAGCTCGATCCCGCCCACGGTCAGCACCGCCTGGACCGCGATCGTGACGAGCGAGACATAGAGGTTGCGGATCCGGGCGAGATAGATCAGCGCCGCCTCGCTCACCACCGCGGTCGCCGCGACGACTTCGGCGGCAAGGAGAAACGCCAGCGCGCCCGTGCCGCCGGTGAAGTTGGGTCCGACAAGGCCCATTACCGCATGTCCCGGGATCCCGAGCGCCAAGGCGACTCCGGCCTGCGCCGCGATGATCCAGAATCCGACCTGGCAGACCTGCTGGGCGATCGCGTGATAGTTCTTTTCCTTGACGTTGCGCGTGATCACCGGGCCCAGGATCGGCTCGAAACTGGTCTTGAGTTTCTGCGGAAGGCTCGCGACCTGCTGTGCGATGTAATAGACGCCGACCGCGGTCGGGCTGGCGAAAATGCCGAGGACTGCGATGTCGAGCTTACGTGTCCCCCACTCGACCGCATCGGCGGCAGCGAGCGGCAAGCTCGCCGCAGCAAGGTTGCCGAGCACGCGCGTCTGCGGCGTCCATGCCCGCGGTATGCCATAGTTGCGCGCAAGCGGGATCAGCGCAACCACCGCACTTGCGCTCATCGACAAGAGGTAGGCGATCGACAACCCGCTTTCGGGCACCACGAAATAGAGCACGCCGACCGCGATCGACAGCGCCCATGGCTCGACCACCGAACGCGAGCGGACCGAGGTGGCGACGTCGTAGCGGAAAGCGAGCGCGGCCAGCGCGATGTCGGTCAGCGCGGTGGGAATGATCGCCAACGGCAGCAGGCGATCGATCGAAGTGTATTGCCCGCTAGGGAACATCGGGGCCGGGAACGCCAGCAACACCAGCATCAGGACCAGCCCGACCAGCAAGCTCAGCAACATCGCGTCGGCAACGACGCAGGCCGGGTGCCGGGTCTCCTCCGCCAGGCGCTGGGCCAGCCCGCGCTTTTGCCCGAGCGAGGCGAACTGCCCGGCAAGCTCGATGATGATCAGCGCCGAGGCGAAGCGCCCGAGCGCATCGGCGCCGTAAAGCCGCCCCGCGATGAAGAAGAACGGAAAGCGGGCGGCGAGGCGGAGCAGGAAGCCGATGAAGTTGGTGCGTCCGCCCTTGGCCAGCGCCGCGATGTCATCCTGCGCGGGCGGCGTGGCGGCAGTTCCAGAAGGCTCCTTCATGCCTTGATCCCGGCGCCGCGGACCACTTCCGCCGACGGATCGAGCGGCCAGCGGGGGCGGGGCGCGAAGTCGAGCGGATCGTTCTGACCGGTGCCCAGCCGTTCGACCCCGGCCCAGGCAATCATGGCCGCGTTATCGGTACACAGTGCGGCCGGCGGTGCGGAGAAGCGCAAGCCGCGCTCTGCCGCCAGCGCTTGGAGTGCGGTGCGCATCGCCCGGTTTGCCGCCACTCCGCCCGCCACGACCAGCGCGCCGACCGCGCCGGCAGCGACGAGCGCGCGGCGGGTCCGGTCGATCACGCAGTCGATCGCCGCCGCCTGGAACGCCGCCGCGATGTCTTCATCGGCGTGGCTCCCGGCCTGTTTGGCGCGCAGAACAGCGCTTTTTAGTCCTGCAAAGGAGAAATGCGGCTCGGCGCTACCCAGCAGCGGTCGCGGAAGGGGGACCGCCCGGGGATCACCGCGCGCAGCAGCCGCTTCGACCGCCGGACCGCCGGGAAAGCCCAGCCCGAGGATCTTGGCGGTCTTGTCGAACGCCTCGCCCAGGGCATCGTCGATCGTGGTGGCCAGGCGGCGATACCGGCCTACCCCGCTCACGACGAGGATCTGGCAATGCCCGCCGGAGACGAGCAGCAGCAGATAGGGAAATTCGAGCGCGGGATCGGCCAGCCGCGCCGACAGCGCGTGACCTTCGAGATGGTTGATCGCCATCAGCGGTTTGTCCGCGGCCAGCGCCAGCGCCTTGGCGCTGACCAAGCCGACCATCACCCCGCCGATGAGTCCCGGTCCGGCGGTAACCGCGACGGCGGCGACATCGGCCAGCGTCATCCCTGCGTCGACGAGCGTAGCCGCCACCAGCGGCATCACCCGCTCGACGTGAGCGCGCGCGGCGATCTCGGGCACCACGCCGCCATAGGGCCGGTGCGCGTCGTCCTGCGAGGCGATGTGCTGGGCAAGGATGGTGCGATGGCCATCGACCAGCGCGGCGGCGGTTTCGTCGCACGACGATTCAATGCCGAGAACCACGCCCATCGCGACTTTCCCTGAACGACATTGGCGGGTAGCACAAGGCGCGCATGGCGAGCTTCCCCGACCCTACCGATCTCGCGCCCCGGCTGCGCCTGGGGACCCGGCGCTCGCCGCTGGCGCTGGCGCAGGCCGAGGAAACCCGCGCTGCGTTGTGCGCCGCGCATGGCTGGGACGACGACGCGGTCGAGCTTGCTCCGGTGATTGCCAGCGGCGACCGGATCCAGGACCGTCCGCTGGCGGAGATCGGCGGCAAGGCGCTGTGGACCAAGGAACTCGACGCCTGCCTGATCGCCGGGACGATCGACCTGGCGGTCCATTCAGCCAAGGATGTCGAGACAATCCGCCCGCCCCAGCTGGTGATCGCCGCGGTGCTGCCGCGCGCCGATATCCGCGACGTGCTGGTCGGCGCGGCAAGCATCGCGGCGCTTCCGCAAGGGGCGCGGGTCGGGACCAGTTCGCCGCGCCGCGCCGCGCAAGTGCGCCATGCCCGCCCCGACTGTACGGTCGTCTCGTTCCGCGGCAACGTGGCGACGCGGCTGGCGCGGCTGGCGGCGGGCGAGGCCGAAGCGACGCTGCTGGCTGCTGCCGGGCTGGTCCGCCTGGGCGAGAGCGGCGTTGGCCACCTCCTTTCCGCGCACGACTGGTATCCTGCGCCGGGCCAGGGCGCGATCGCCATCGAATGCCGCGCCGATGACGCCGCCACCCGCGCGCTGCTCGCCGCCATCGACCATGCCCCCAGTCATGCCGCACTCCTTGCCGAGCGCCAATTGCTCGCGGCGCTCGGCGGTAACTGCCACAGTCCCATCGCCGCCTACAGCGAGCTGCGCGGCGACACGCTGGTGCTGCGCGCGGCGCTTTACAGCCCCGATGGCGCCGAGCGGGTCGACGGCGCGGCGACGTTTGCTGTGGGTGACGCCGATGCGCCGGCGCGGCTCGCTGCCGATCTTCTGGCGCGTGCGCCCGCGGCGATCGCCGATTATTTCGCCGGCGGTGCGGCCACCGCAGCGTGACGCCGCTGGTGGTCGTCCGCGCGGAGCCCGGCGCCAGCGCGAGCGTCGCCGCGGCGCGCGCGGCCGGCCTCACCGCCGTGGGGCACCCGCTATTCGAAGTGCATCCCGCCCCGTGGGATCCGCCCGATGCGGACGGGATCGACGCCCTGCTGATCGGCAGCGCCAATGCCCTGCGCCATGGCGGCCCGGCGCTATCGGCATATCGCGAAAAGCCGGTCTATGCCGTGGGCGCGGCCACCGCCGCTGCCGCGCACGCCGCGGGCTTCGTGGTCGCTCACACGGGCGAAGGCGGTCTCCAGCGGGTGGTCGAGCGGGTGGCGCCCGGCCACCGGCGCTTGCTGCGGCTCGCCGGCGATGAGCGAATCGCTCTTCGTCCGGGTGCCTGCATCATTGCCGAGCGGATCGTCTATTCGGTCGTGCCCCTGACCGTATCCGCGGCGCTGCGCGCGGTTTTGACCGGTGGCGGGGTGGTTCTGGTTCACTCGGCAGCAGCCGCGCAGCGGCTTGCGGCCGAAGTGCCCCCGGCACTGCGCGCGCGGATCGCGCTGGCGCTGATCGGCCCGCGCCTGATCGAACCCGCCGGCACGGGCTGGAGCGCGCTTGCGGTCGCATCCCGCCCCGACGAGCGCGCGCTACTGGCAGCCGCGCGCGGGTTGTGCCAAGGCCGCACGAGCAAATAAGGACGAGGCGATGCCCGAACAAAACTACACCCCGGCACCTGCGCGCCGCACCGGCGGCGGACGGGGCGCGCTGCTCGCGATTGCGCTGGCTTTCGCAATCGGCGCGGCGCTGGTCGGCTGGCTGGCATGGCGCGGTCTGCTGCCGATAGCCAAGAGCGATCGTTATGCCTCGGCGCCGAGCACGAGCGCCGGCGAATTGCCGACCCCAGCCGCGGGCGCCGGCCCGGTTGCCGGGTCAGCGTCGAGCACACCCGCATTGGTGCCCGCGATGCTTCCGCCAGTGGTCGCCAGCGCGGTTGAAAGCCGGGTCGCCGGGCTCGAGCAGCGGATCGCCCGGCTGGATCTCCAGGCGCAGGCTGCATCGGGCAACGCCGCGCGCGCAGAAGGATTGCTCATCGCGTTCGCCGCGCGCCGCGCGCTCGAACGCGGGGCGCCGCTCGGCTATCTCGAGGATCAGTTGCGCCTGCGCTTTGCCGATGCCCAGCCCAACGCGGTCGATACGATCATCGCGGCGTCCCGCGCACCCGTCACGCGCGACCAGCTCTCAGCCCAGCTCGAAGGGCTCGCCGCGACGCTCAAATCGGCGCCAGCGCAGGAAAGCGGCTGGGCGCAAGTGCGACGCGAATTTTCATCGCTGTTCGTAGTGCGCCGCTCGAACGCCCCTTCGCCCGATCCCTTGGCCCGGTTCGATCGGGCCCGGTTGTTCGTCAGCGAGGGCCAGATCGATGCGGCGATCGCCGAAGTTCAGCATCTTCCCGGCGCGAGCGGGGCGAGCACCTGGATCGGCGCGGCGCGTCGCTACGAAACCGCCCAGCGTGCGCTCGACCTGCTCGAAACCACGGCAGTGCTCGAACCGCGCCGGCTGACGGACGGTTCGGGCAAGCAAGTCGACCAGCCGAGTCCGGTGGCACCGGCGGGAGCGACTCCCGCGGTCAATTGATCCACCCCGGCCGGATGGAGCAGCCCTTCAGCCGCGCAGCAGCTCCGGCAGGGTGCCGCTCGTCCCGCGGGCTTCGTCCATGAACCAGTGCTTGAGCGCGGGGAGCCGTTGGACGGCGCCCATTCCAAGCCGGCGGACGGCCGAAGCGCCCTTGCCGGGAATCCCGAACAACCGCGTCAGCCCGTCGGTAGCGAGGCTGACCATGAACCCGTCGAGGCTGCGCCAGCGTTCGTAGCGGGCGAGGAGCTGGGCATCGCCCGGATCGAGCCCGAGCCGCGCGCTTTCGCTGAGCACCTCGACCAGCGTGCCGACGTCGCGCAGCCCCAGGTTGAGGCCCTGCCCAGCGATCGGATGGATCCCGTGCGCGGCGTCGCCGACCAGCGCCAGTCGCTCGGCCACGACGCGCGCGGTGTGGTGGAAACCGAGCGGCCACGAAGCGCGCGGGGCGATCAGTTCTACCGCGCCGTAAATGCCGTGCATCGCCTTGCCGACCTCGGCCAGAAATGCGCGCTCGGACAGTTCGAGCACCGCATCGCCGTCGCGTTCGGCCACGGTCCACACCAGCGCGCTGCGGTGGCGCCCGTCGGCCAGATCGGTCAGCGGCAGCAGCGCGAACGGGCCGGCAGGGTAGAAAATTTCCCACGCGGTGCCGTCGTGCGGCTTTTCATGGGCGAGGCCCGCCACGATCGCGCGGTGGCGGTAATCCCATTTGGCGAGCGCAATCCCGGCCTGGTCGCGCGTTGGCGACCGGCGGCCCTCGGCCGCAACCATCAGGCTGCCTGCCAGTTCGCGGCCATCGCCGAGCGTGACCGAGACGCCGTGTTCGCCGCGGGTGCGCTGGACGATCTCGGCGCGCGAGTGCCAGGCGATCGCAGGCTCGCCGCGCGCGGCTTCGAACAGCGCCAGGCGCAAATCGCGGTTGGCGAACATCCGCCCCAGCGTGCCGTCTTCGGGCGGCGGCGCGAAATCGATCCGTCCGGGTTTCATCGCATCGGTCACCGCGATCCGCGTGATCGGGCAGCCGAGCGGTTCCAGCGCGGCGGTCAGCCCGATGTTGCCGAACAGGCTCCAGCTCGCGGTCGAGATCGCCGAGGCGCGGCCATCGTGGCCCTCGGCCGTGAGCTCGGCGGGATCGGCGCGGTCGACGACATGGCTGGTGAACCCGGCCTTGGCGGCGGCCAGCGCCAAGGTCATCCCGACGAGCCCGCCGCCCAGGATCACCAGATCGCGGCGGTCGTTGGCGGGAGCGCCTGGGGTCACTTGCCGAGCCCGCAGGTGTTGCCCGGGCCGCCGTCGATATCGAGGCAGCGCCCGTCGAACGCACCCTCTGGCACCGCCAGCCCGATCAGCGCGGCAAGCGTGGGCGCGATGTCTACGGTATCGACCGGGGCGGGCTGCTCGAACCCGGCCAGGCCCTTGCGCCAGAACAGGATCGGCACACGCCGGTCGTAGTCCCACGCGCTGCCGTGGGTGGCGGTGTAGCCAGGTAGCGGATCGGGGATCGGCACGACGGCGCGCGCCAGCAGCATCACGACATCGCCCGAACGGCGCGCATCGAATGCGGCGCGGGCGCGGTCCTTGAGCGACCAGTCCTGCGGCGATCCAGTGGGCAGCGGCGCCTCGGCCAGCTCGGCGGCCGAGAACGCCGCGGCGACTTGCGGGTGCGCGCGCATGATCCGCAGCAAGGCGGCCGTCGCCTGCGCCTTTTGCGCCGAGGTCAGCGTGCGATCGAACCAGTAATCGCCGAACGGACCATCGGCGTAGATCAGCGGGCCGCCGGTCCCGGATCCGGGGGCGGCGATCCCGGTGGCGGCCGTGACCGCGCGGCTGAGCGCGGCACTGCCCAGCGCCTTGTCGACGCGGGTCGCGCCGGGGAGCGCCTGCTCGTCGAGCCGTTCGGGCGTGTCGAGCCCGCCGTGGTCGGCGGTCAGGACCACCGCGTAATCGATCCCGGCCGCATCGAGGTGTGTCAGCAGCGCGCCGATCGTACGGTCGAGCTCGGCCATCTGGATGCACATCTCCAGCCCCTCGGTGCCGACCGCGTGGCCGATATAGTCGGTTGCCGAGAAGCTGATCGAGAGGACATCGGTGGCGCCCCCCTGGCCAAGCTTCATCGCATCGACCAGGCCGATCGCGAGCGCACCGGTGGCCGCGTCCATCCGCGGCGAAACGCGAAACGAATCGGGCTGGTTCTTGGCGAGCGCGAACCTGCCTGCGCCCAGCGCCACGCTACCCGCGCGCATCGCCCGGCCCCGCGCACTGCACCATGCAGGCGCGGCCAGCGCGGGCGCCCCGGCGGCAAGAACGCGAGCAGCGGCAGCGTTGGCGGCGACCGCGGCGGGCACGGGTTGCAGCCCGGCGAAGGTTTCGAAATGGTCCTTCTTCCACCAGTACGCCGCGTCGATATCGTGACCGCCCATCATCACGACCGCGCGGTCCTTGGCCGAAACCGCGACGTTGCGCGTGCCAGGGGCCGCCGCTTTCAGCCGATCGCCCAGCGTGGGCACGCGCAGATGCGCGGCCGAGACCACCGGATCGCGCGAGGTCGATCCGGCGGCGGTCTCGTCCTCGGCACAATAGATCCGTTTGTCGGCGCGGGCGATGCCGGGATCGTACCAGTTGTTGGCGATGACCCCGGTGCGCGCGGGATGGACCCCGGTGAGGATCGTCGAGTGCCCCGGACAGGTCTCGGTCGCCGCGTGCGACTGAAATCCCGAGGGAAATACCGCGCCCTGCTGGAGCCGCGCGAGCCCGGCGGTGTATCGGCTGCGATATTGCGCGAACAGATCGGCGGAGAACTGATCGACCGCGATCGCTACGATCAGCTTGGGCGGACCGGTGGGCGCGACCAGCGCCGCAGGCGCCGCGTCGAGCGCCGAACCTGTCGGCGCCGCGGCACAGCCTGCCAGCACGAGCGCGGCCGCCAGGGGAAATACCGACCTGAGCCTAGGGGCCTGGAACTTCAGCGGCAGCACGTTCGGCATCGAAGATGTCCTTGGGCAGGTAGGATACTGGACTTGGGCGCCGCTTGGCCCCTATGGCCCTGATGCCGCCGCGCGCTTCGCGGCGCAAGGTGCGTGGCGGCCTTTTTCGCTGCCGAAAGCCGCTGACGCGATGCTCCGCTACGACCGCAAGATTACATGCCTGTGGCAGCTCGTGCTGGCGATCGCAGCGTTGCTGGGGGCCGGTCCGGCGCTGGCCGCACCCACGCACATCGCCGCAGCCCTGGTCAGCGAAAGCGCGGCTGCCCCGGGCGGCGAGACCACCGTGGCGATCCGCATGAGCCCCGCGCCCGGATGGCATGGCTATTGGCTCAATCCCGGCGACGCCGGTCTGGGGATGACGCTGAACTGGCACATCCCGCCCGGCACGCAGGTCAGCCCGCCGCGCTATCCGGTGCCCGAGCTGCTTTTGCTCAACGGCCTCGCCAACCATGTCTATTCGCACGAATACGCGGTGTTGGTACAGATCAAGGTGCCCGCGTCGGCCGTGCCTGGTTCCACGCTGCCGCTTGCGCTCAGCGCCGACTGGCTCGCCTGCACCGCCGAAGTCTGCGTGCCCGAACACGGCGAGCTGACCGGCGCGGTGATCATTGCAGAACCGGGGACCGTCCGCGCCCGCGATCCCCGGTTCGACCGCTGGCTTGCCGCGCTGCCGGCGCCGCTGGGGTCCGCCGTTGTCTTCAGCGCCGAGGCAAAGACCCTGCGCCTGGCAATCCCGCTGCCCGCCAGCGTCAGGCTCGACCATCCGCATGTATTCGTCGCCAGCGACCACCTCGCCGATTACGCCGCACCGCAGCGCTTTTACCGCGACGGCGACATGCTTGTCGCCGAACTGGCGCGGCCCGCGCTCGGCGCGCTTTCGCCCCCCGGTTTCGCCGCGGTGCTGAGGCTCGACGCTGCGGGCAACGGTCTGCGGCTGAACGCGGTGCCCGGCGCGCTGCCCGCCGGCGGAACTGCGCTGAGCGCGGGGCCTGCTGCACCGCTGGCCGCGCCGCTGGCCGGGCTGCTGCTGGCCGCGCTGCTCGGCGGGCTGATCCTCAACGTGATGCCCTGCGTGTTCCCGATCCTCAGCCTCAAGGCATTGAGCCTGGCGCGTGCCGGGGGCAGCGATGCCGCAAGCGGACGGGCCGCGCGCATGGAGGGGCTTGCCTACAGCGCCGGGGTGATCCTGGCGTGTACGGCATTGGGCGCGCTGCTGCTGGCGCTGCGCGCTGGCGGGGCCGAGATCGGCTGGGCATTCCAGTTGCAGGAGCCCGGCGTGGTTGTCGTACTGTTCCTGCTGGCCGCCGCGATCACTGCCAACCTCGCCGGGCTGTACGAGTTCGCGGTGCCGGGGTTCGCCAGCCACGGCAGCTCCAAAAGCGCGTTCGCAACCGGGCTGCTCGCCGCGTTCGCGGCCACGCCGTGTACCGGGCCGTTCATGGCCGCGGCGATGGGCGCGGCGCTGCTCTTGCCGGTCGTTCCCGCGCTGCTGCTGTTCGCCGCGCTCGGGCTCGGGCTGGCGCTGCCGTTCCTTGCCCTGGCGTTCATCCCCGCGCTGCGGCGGATGCTGCCGCGCCCAGGCAAGTGGATGGAGCGCTTCCGCACCGCAATGGCGCTGCCGATGGGGCTGACGACGCTGGCGCTGCTGTGGCTCGCCAGCCGCCTGGGCGGGAACGGGTTCGCACTGACCTGCGGCATCGTCGCCGCCGCGCTGGTCGCGCTGCTGGTCATGGTCGGGCGCGGTCAGCGCGCAGGCCAGGGCACGGCGCAGCGCTTCATCATCGGCGCGAGCATGCTGACGTTGCTGACCCTGCTGATCCTCCCGCGCACATTCGGCGCGCCGCAGACGGAAAGGGCGAGCATATTGACAACCGCTGCGTTCAGCGAACCCGCGCTGGCTGCTGCACGCGCGCGCGGCAAACCGGTGTTCGTCTATTTCACCGCCGACTGGTGCCTGACCTGCAAGGTCAACGAGCGCGTGGCAATCGAGCGCGAGACGACCCGCGACGCCTTCGCGCGCGCCGGGGTGATAGTGCTCAAGGGCGACTGGACGCGCCGCGATGCCGCGATCACCCGCTTCCTCGAGGCGCACGGCGCCGCCGGTGTTCCGTTATACCTGTGGTATGATCGCAACACTCCGGAGGGAAGGACTTTGGCGCAAGTGCTTGGTCCCGTTACCCTTTCGCAAATCGCCGAGGGAATCGGGAAAAACAAATGACACAACGCGGAACCGCGCGATTATCTTCCCGTTGTTCGTCTAACTGTGCG
>JANXSP010000135.1 GCA_025356575.1 Novosphingobium sp. | reverse complement strand
TTTCATGGTGACCTCGCCAGTTTCCTTGTTGGTCACTGCCATGGCGGCTTTGCAGGCGACGATCTCGGCATCGAATTTGCCCGCGGCCTGCGCCGCTGCGGTGCGCATCTGCGATTGGTAGGCATATTCGTCGCAAGCCTCACGGCTGATACTATAGCGCTTACCTACCACTTCGGCGGTCTGCAGCATCGGCATGTAGATCGCCTTGTGCATCTCCATCAGCGCGCGGTCGGGGGCGACGCGCATCTCGGGAGTCTGGACCATGCTGATCGATTCCTGACCGCCGGCGGCGACGATATCCATCTTGTCGACGATCACCTGCTTGGCCGCGGTCGCGATGCTCATCAGCCCGGACGAGCACTGGCGGTCCATTGTCATGCCCGAGACGGTTACCGGCAGCCCGGCGCGCAGTGCGACCTGGCGCGCGAGGTTGCCGCCCTGGGTGCCTTGCTGGAGCGCCGAGCCCCACAGCACGTCATCGACCTCGCCCCCCTCGATCCCGGCCCGCTCGAGCGCGGCCTTCAGCGAGAACGAGCCGAGCGTCGGCCCCGAGGTCGCGTTGAACGCGCCGCGATAGGCTTTGCCGATGGCGGTACGGGCGGTGGAAACGATAACGGCGTCGCGCATGGAAAAGTCCTTTTCAGGCGGCCGGAAAACGGGCCGCGGTGGGTTCGAGCGGAAGGTCGAGCGCGCCGCAGAGCAGCGCCACTCCATGATAAAAGGCAACCAGCTGAATGATTTCAAGGATCTGCGGCTCGTCGAAGTGCGCGGCAAGCGCACCCCATTCGTCGTCGCTGAGCCGCTTGCGCGCGATCAGCGCATCGCATGCCGCGATCAGTGCGCGCTCGCCCGGATCGGTCCATGCGGGATCGTCCACATCGCCGTGGACGGTGGCACGAACTTGCGCATCGGTTAGTCCAACGTGCGCGGCAAACCCGGCAACGTGAACGCCCCATTCGTATTCGCACCCACACACCGCGGTCGTCCGGTCGATGACGATCTCGCGCTGGCGCAGGCTTAGTGGCGAGCCTTTGTCGAGCAGCGACCCGCCGCCGAACTTGGCCCACGCGCGGTCATGCTTGGCCAGCGCGGTGAACAACACGAGCGGCTCCGCCCCGCGCATGAGCACCTTCATGCGCTCCGCGAATTCCTGCGGATACGGTTTCTCGAGCGGAGCTATGCGCATGCGCGGGCCTTCCGGATCAGACGAAAAACTGCGTGATCCACTCGGTGATCAGCGCGGGCTTGTCCTCGCCTTCGATCTCGATCGTGATCTCGTTGGTCTGCTGCCACTGGCCCGGGCGCTTTTCGACGAGTTCGAGCAGCTTGGTGTGGCTACGGACGCGCTTGCCCGATTTGACCGGGCTGATGAAGCGGGTCTTGTTGCCGCCGTAGTTGACGCCCATTTTCACGCCGTCGATCCGCGCGCCGTCGGTCAGTCCGCCCAGGGCGGGGATCAGCGACAGCGTCAAAAAGCCATGTGCGATCGTGCCGCCGAACGGCGTCATCTTGGCCTTTTCGGCGTCGAGATGGATGAACTGGTAATCGCCGGTCGCCTCGGCGAACTTGTTGATGCGGTCCTGGGTCACTTCGATCCAGTCCGACGTGCCGATGTTCTCACCGGTCTTGGCTTGCAGTTCCTGCGGGGTCATCTTCGCTCTCCTCGGGCGCCGTTGCGCATTTTCGAGGGCATTCCATGAACCAACCGCGGGCCGCGCGCAACGCGGCTCAGCGTGCCGCTACGGCATCCCCGCGCAGCGCCGATTGGCGCCGCCGCGCCGCGCGCAATTGGGCGGGGACCGGGCGAACGCGCGCGGACTTGTCGATTCGCCCGAGATAGCTCCACAGTCCGCACTGGAGGCCGATCAGCATCAGCACGAACGGCTGGTAGGCGATTCCCACGAACAGCGAGCCGACCAGATAGATGACTTGCGCCTGCTGGAGCGCGGAGGCGAGCGGTGCCTGCCACTGCTCGTTTTCGCCCGTGCGCTTCTTCCACCGCGCGCGCAGGCGCTCCATCTGCCACAGCCCGGTGAGGTGGAGCCACAGCCACAGGATCAGCCCCGGCCAGCCCTGCTCGCCAAGCATCTCGAAATAGCTCGAGTGATAGGCGCGGGCGGCGTCGGCGACTTCTTTTTCTTCGACCGAGACGGTGTTGCCCGCGGTCTTTTCGGCGCTGGTCGAAACGGTCAACTGGTTGCCGCGATAGGCATCGAAGCCGCCGCCGAGCGGGTGATCCTTGGCATAGGCATAGGTCCACGCCCACACCGCCAGCCGGGTCGAGGCCGATTCGTCCGAAGCATGGTTTTCGATCGTCCCCATCCGCTGGGTGAACGTCGCAGGCAGCAACGGGATCGCGATCAGCCCGGCGGCGCCGAGCAGCGACACATACAGCATCCGCCGCTCGACGGTGCGGAGCGAGAGTACCGCGAGCACGCCGATGCAAATAAGCCCGGTGCGCGCCTGGGTTCCCACCGGGATCAGCAGGCAGGCAAACCCGAGCGCGACGGCGAACAGCGTCACCCGCTTGTCGCGCGGGAAGATCGTTCCGTGGCGCGCCAGCCAGGCGATCAACGGGATGATCGCGATCGCCACGCAGCTGATGATCGAGCCTTCGTAGAGCCCGGTATTGTCCGACACGAAGAAGTGCAGCGAGCCGTAGCCGCCCCCCGAAACCAGCGTCTTGATTGCGCCGGTGATGACGATCGACCCGGCGGAAAGCACCATGACCAGCGCCGCCGCCTCGATCCGCAGGCGCGTGCGCAGCGTCAGCGGGAGGAACAGCGCGAACACCAGCGCCTTCCACACCCATGACCACTTGGCCGCCGCCTCAACCGGGAAATCGGCGGTCAGCGTGGTCATCCCGCAATAGACCAGAAGCATGACCATCAGCGCTTGGCGCCAGGTGAAACGGCTGTCGCGCTTGTCGTCCGCCAGCATCCACCCGGCGGCAGCGGCGATGAACACGATCAGCGAAAGCGGGATCGAGGCGAGCAGGAAGTACGAGATTTTCTGCGGCGCCACGACATCGACATAGAGATACGCCAGCACCCACACAAACGGCCGCCGCAGCCCGAGCGCGAGGAAAATCAGGACGAACCCGGTGAGCGCAAGGTCAAGCATCGCGGTCGGATCCGCTGGCCGGCGTCACCGGATCGGCGTCGAGGTCGCTGCGCTGCATCAGCCGCCACGCGCCAAGCGCGAGCAGCACATGGGTCAGCCCGAGCGCGAAATAATCGACCATCAAGCACCCCCTACACCGCGGCAGTTGACGCAGCGTTAAGCCTCTTGCGCCTAGGTCGGCGGGCATGACCCGCGTGCTCCATGTCCTCGATCATTCGCTGCCAATGCACAGCGGCTACACCTTCCGCACCCGCGCGATCCTGAGCGCGCAAATCGCACAGGGCCACGAAGTGCGCGCCATCACCGGCCTGCGCCATACCGCGCCGGGGCCCGGCCGCGAGACGATCGAAGGGATCGAATTTCGCCGAACCCCGGGCACTGCCAGCGGCCCACCGGCGTGGCGCGAATGGCGCGAGGTAGCGGCGCTGGCGGCGGCGATCGAGGCGTTGTGCGCAGAATGGCGCCCCGATGTGATCCACGCGCATTCGCCCGCGCTGTGCGGCGCCGCAGCGCTGCGCGCGGCGCGGCGCCTGGGCATTCCGCTGGTCTACGAAATTCGCGCTTTCTGGGAGGATGCCGCGGTCGGCAACGGCACCGGAAGCGAAGGATCGGTCAAATATCGCCTGACCCGCCGGCTCGAGGACCACGTAGTCGCCGGCGCCGATGCGGTGGTGACGATCTGTACCGGGCTGCGCGACGATCTGATTGCGCGCGGTGTAGCGCCGCGCAAGATCACGATCATGCCCAACGGGGTCGATCTGGCGCTGTTCGGCGCGCCGCAGCCGCGCGATCCCGCGCTCGCCGCGCAGCTCGGGCTCGGAGATGGGCCGGTCATCGGCTTCATCGGCAGTTTCTATCCGTATGAGGGGATCGACGACTTGATCGCGGCGATGCCCGCGCTGATCGCTC
>JANXSP010000127.1 GCA_025356575.1 Novosphingobium sp. | reverse complement strand
CGAATGGACGGTCGAGGAAAGCTGGTTTTTCCGCCTCTCGCGCTATGCCGAACCGCTGCTCGCGCTCTACCACGACAATCCGCAATGGCTCCAGCCGGATAGCCGCCGCAACGAAGTCCTGCGGTTCATCGAAGGCGGGCTACGCGATTTGTCGATTTCGCGCACCAGTTTCGACTGGGGGGTAAAAGTCCCCGGAAGCGAGCACCACGTCATGTACGTGTGGGTCGATGCGCTCACCAACTATCTGACAGGGCTAGGATTTCCTGAGACCACCGGAGATTTTGCCAAGTGGTGGCCGGCCAACCTTCACTTGATCGGCAAGGACATCGTCCGCTTCCATGCGGTTTACTGGCCGGCATTTTTGATGAGCGCGAAGCTGCCGCTACCCGGGCAAGTGTTCGGCCACGGGTTCCTCCTCAACCGCGGGCAAAAGGAATCCAAGTCTCTCGGCAACGTCACCGATCCGCTCGAACTTGCGGACCGTTACGGGGTGGACACGCTGCGCTATTTTCTATTGCGCGAAGTGGCCTTCGGGCAGGACGGAAGTTATTCGGCGGAAGCCTTGGTGCTGCGCTGCAATGCCGAGCTTGCGAACAGTTTCGGCAACTTGGCTCAACGAGCTTTATCGATGGTTTACAAGAATATCGGCGGCGCATTGCACGTGCCGCAGCATGGCGACGCGACTGATGCGGCGCTTGTCGCCAACGTGCGCGCCCTGATCGGCCAGATGCGCGCGGCGTTTGCGCGCCTATCGTTCAGCGACGGTATCGACCACTGGATGAAGGCGGTGTTCGCGTGCAACCAGTATGTCGACGACACGGCGCCTTGGGCACTGCGCAAGTCCGACCCCGCGCGAATGGGCGACGTCCTGATGACGCTCGTCCAATGCGTCCACGACCTGGCCATCGCGATCCGCCCGGTCGTACCTGCTTCGGCCGACCGCCTGCTTGATCAACTCGGCATCGCGGCCGATGCCCGTGATTTCGCGGCGCTCGAGCATTCGACATGGCTCGACGAACTCGTCGCCCGCGAATTCGTGATCGCGCAACCGACGGGGATATTCCCGCGGCTCGAAATGCCCGCGGAGGCGACTGCCTGATGCTAATCGATTCGCACTGTCACCTTGAATACAAGGGCCTTGTCGAGGACCGCGAAGGCGTCCTCGCGCGGGCGCGTGCGTCGGGGATCGGCGGGTTTCTCAATATTTCGACCCGGCAAAGCGAGTGGGACCAGGTCGTCGCGACCGCGGCGCGCGAGCCCGACGTCTGGGCGAGCGTCGGAATCCATCCGCACGAAGCCGACGCCCACGCCGATCTGGGTGAAGGCGTGCTGCGCGCTGCAACCGAACATCCCAAGGTGATCGCGATCGGCGAGACCGGGCTCGACTACTATTACGATCATAGCGACCGCGCGACGCAGCAAGCGCTGTTCCGGATGCATATCGCGGTCGCCCGGCGGACCGGCCTGCCGCTGATCATCCACACCCGCGATGCCGAAGCAGACACCGCGGCGATCCTGCGCGAAGAGATGGACCAAGGCGCGTTCCCCGCGTTGATCCACTGCTTCACCGCCTCGGCCGAATTCGCGCAGACCGTGCTCGCGCTGGGGCTGACCATTTCGCTCTCGGGCATCGTCACGTTCAAGAACGCGGCGGACCTCCAGGCCGTGGCCCGCGCGTTGCCCGCCGACCGCATACTGGTCGAAACCGATGCGCCGTTCCTCGCGCCGATCCCCAACCGCGGAAAGGTTTGCGAGCCGGCGTTCGTGGCCGATACCGCGCGCTTCGTTGCGGACCTACGCGGCGTTACCATCGAAGAGCTGACAGCAACAACGACGGACAACTTTTTCGCCTTGTTCAGGAAAGCGCGGGCATGAAGCTCATCATGCTGGGCTCGGGGACTTCGACCGGGGTGCCGCGGATCGGCAACGACTGGGGCCAGTGCGATCCGCTAAACCCGCGCAACCGGCGCTCGCGCGTGTCGATCGTCGTGGAAAGCGCGGAAGGTACGCGGCTGCTCGTCGACACCTCGCCCGACTTGCGCAGCCAGCTGCTCGCCGCCGAAATCGACCGCATCGACGCGGTTTTCTGGACGCACGACCACGCCGATCATTGCCACGGCGTCGACGACTTGCGCCCGATGCGGTATGGCCGCAGCGGGCCGATCCCCGGCTATGCTGCCGACGAGACCGTCCGCCGCCTGCGGCAACGCTTCGGCTACGCCTTTGCCGGGCAGTTCGGGTATCATACGATCATCGCGCTGGAGACGCTCGAGCGATTACGCATGCTTGGCGGGATCCGAATAGCGCATTGCCAAATGCCGCACGGCCCCGCGCAAAGCACGGCTTTTCGCTTCGATTGCGATGGAACGTCAATCGGTTACGCAACGGACTTCAGTGAAATTACGCGAGAGATGGTCGATTTATTGAGCGGCGTCGGCGTGCTTGTGGTCGATTGCCTGCGCCGCGAACCGCATCCGACGCATGCGCATCTGGCGATGGCGATCGAACTGGCGCAATCCTGCGGCGCTGGCACTGCGGTACTGACGCATCTCGACAAGAGCATGGATTATGCGGCGCTGTCAGCCGAAGTGCCGGCGAACGTTATGGTCGGCTACGACGGGCTTGAGCTGGCAGCATGACCATCGGGATGGTCGCGGCGCTGATCGGTTCGTCGATGGCGCTCATGCTCGCACTGCGCGCGCTCGAGGCGCGCAATGCCGCGCGCGGGTCGTTGATCAAGATGGCGGCGATCTGGGCGGCAATCATTGCGGGAACTGCCTGGATCATCGCCAAATTCATTTAACATAATATATATTATCATCCTTAGATCGGAAGATGTGCGTTGCCCGATATTCTCCCCGCCCAGACATCTCCCGACGATGCTCCCCCGCTCGAACGCCTGCTCGCGATCATGGCGCGGCTGCGCGACCCGCGCACCGGTTGCGAATGGGACCGGGTCCAGACGTTTGCGACAATTGCGCCGTACACGATCGAGGAAGCCTACGAAGTCGCGGACGCGATCGCGCGCGATGACCTGGGCGCGCTGGGCGACGAGCTTGGCGACCTGTTGCTGCAAGTCGTGTTCCACGCGCGCATCGCCGAGGAAGCCGGCGCGTTCGATTTCGCCGCGGTCGCCGCGGGCATCGCGGACAAGATCGAGCGGCGCCACCCGCATATCTTCGGCAACGCGGCACTCCCGCAGCAATGGGACGACCTCAAGGCGGCCGAGCGCGTGGCCCGGGGCACCACGGCTGCGTTGGGCGGAATCGCGCTGGCGCTGCCAGCCCTGATGCGCGCGGAAAAAATTCAGCAACGCGCCGCCCGCGTCGGTTTCGATTGGCCCGGCACCGCCGGTCCCGCGGACAAGGTGGTCGAGGAACTCGCCGAACTCGCTTCCGCGACCACGGCCGCTAACCGCCTCGAGGAAGCGGGCGATCTGCTCTTCGCGGCGGTCAACCTGGCGCGCAAGCACGGCATTGCGGCCGAGGACGCGCTGCGGGCCGCCAATGCCAAGTTCGAGCGCCGCTTTGCCGCGATGGAGGCTCTCGCCGCAGAGCGCGGGGAAAATTTCGCCGCGCTCGATTTAAGCGCGCAGGAGGGGCTGTGGCAGGCGGTCAAGCTGTCAGAGGTTGGCGTAGCGCCCTAGATCGCGCGGGCTCAGCCGCACCGCGATGCGGCGCTGCGGCGCGCCCCCGGATTCGGCCGCGGCAACGTCCGAGACGACCTCACCGTTGGCGTGGAGCCAGGCAAGGCGCTGGCCGTCGCTCGCGCTGAGCACGAAGCTGTGGACCTTGGCGCCCGCGGTCAGCAGCGTGCTAATCGCGGCGAGGAGCGCGTCGGTCCCCTGCCCCGTCAGCGCCGAAACCGCGACGATGGGATCGGCGGAGCGCAGCGCCCGCCGCTCGGCGAGCATCGCGATATCGTCTGCGCCGAGCAAATCCCATTTGTTCCAGACCTCGAGGATCGGGATCGCCAGTGCCGGGCTCCCGTCGCCCGCAGCGCCCTCGCCGCCCTCCCCCGCCAGCCCGAGATCGGCGAGCACCGCCATGACCTGGCGCTTTTGTCCGTCGCTATCGGGATTGGCGATATCGCGGACGTGGACGATCACGTCGGCTGCGGTCACTTCTTCGAGCGTGGCGCGAAACGCCGCTACCAGTTGCGTCGGCAGGTCGGAGATGAACCCGACCGTGTCCGAAAGGATCGCCTTTTCGACCGCGGGCAAGCGGATCGCACGCATCGTCGGATCGAGCGTGGCGAACAGCATGTCCTCGGCCACGACATCCGCCCCGGTGAGGCGGTTGAACAATGTCGATTTGCCCGCATTGGTATAGCCGACCAGCGCGACCACCGGCCACGGCGCGCGGCCGCGGCGGCTGCGATGGAGCCCGCGGGTGCGGCGCACTTGTTCGAGCTCGCGCTTCAAGCGGGCCATGCGGTCGCGGATCAGGCGGCGATCGGTTTCGATCTGGGTTTCGCCGGGGCCGCCAAGAAAGCCGAAGCCGCCGCGCTGGCGTTCGAGATGAGTCCAGCTGCGGACGAGCCGCCCGGCCTGGTAATCGAGGTGGGCCAGCTCGACCTGGAGGCGGCCCTCGGCGGTCACCGCGCGTTCGCCGAAAATCTCGAGGATCAGCCCGGTGCGGTCGATCACCTTGCGCTTGAGCTTGTCTTCGAGATTGCGCTGCTGGATCGCGGTCAGCGCGCCATCGACGACGACGAGCTCGGCCTCGTTCTGGGTGCAGGCGATGGCGATGTTGGCGATCTGGCCTTCGCCGAACAACGTCGCGGCGCGCACCGTGCGGATCGGTATCGTCAGGACATCGCCGACGACGAGCCCGATCGCGCGCGCCAGCCCGGCGGCTTCTTCGGCGCGCGCATCGGCGTCCGCGGCGTCGCGGCGGCGCATGTCGGGACATACGACGACTGCGCGGGCGCCGCGCGTGACATCGCCGGCCAGGTCATCGCTCACGCTCAGGCAGCGTCGCCCGCGTCTTCGTCCCAGTCACCGCTGAGGTCGACCGGCACGACCGGCTGGATCGTCGAAACCGCGTGCTTGTAAGCGAGCTGGACGTAGCCGTCGCGCTCGAGCAGCATGCAGAACAGGTCGTAAGCCGCGACTTTGCCCTGGAGCATGACCCCGTTGACCAGGAACATGGTCACCTGGACCCCGGCATCGCGGACGCTCGACAGGAAAACCTCCTGCAGCAGGCGGATCTTTTTCGGCCCCTCCGCGCGACCGGCGAACTGATCGGCGTTGACCGGCTGACCGGGCATGATCGTCGAGATCGCGTGCTTGTAGACAAGCTGCGACTGGCCATCGCGGCGCAGGAGGATCGAGAAATTATCGAACCATGTTACGATTCCCTGAAGCTTGACGCCCTTGACCAGGAACATCGTCACCGGGACCTTGCTCTTGCGCAGCAGGTTGAGGAACGCGTCCTGAAGGTTCTGCGGCTTGCCCGCGCCCAGTACGGTGCCAGTGCCCAGTGCGGTGCCAGCGCTCGAAGCGACCTTCTTGGACCGGGCGGGTGCGGGCGGCGGCACCTCGGCAGCGGGGGCATCGGTAACCGGGGCATCGGCCGTTTCGGGCTCCGGCTCGGGGGCCGAACGGGGGCGTGCGCTGAGAGTCTTGCCAGTCATTGCTGGGCTCCTGTTGTTGGCCGAACCTTTGTCCGGCAATCTGGCGGTCGGGTGACCGCCGGGACTTTCATCAGGTTAGTAGGCCCGCGCCGCCGCGTAAACGACTATCGCGCGACCCGCCTCAATCGCACTCGTCGTCCTCACGCCGCTCGACCATCCCCAGCAACTTGAGCTTGCGGTGGAGTGCCGAGCGCTCCATCCCGATGAAGCCCGCTGTTTTGGAAATATTCCCGGAAAACCGCCGGATCTGGACTTTGAGATATTCGCGTTCGAAGTTCTCGCGCGCTTCGCGCAGCGGCACGCCCATCAGCGAACTCATCCGCGAATTGCCCTCGACCCGCTCGCTGACGACCTCGGCGGGAAGCATATCGACCTCGATCCGGTGGAGCCGGTCGCGCGGGGCGAGGATCACCGTGCGCTCGACCACATTGCGGAGCTGGCGAACATTGCCGGGCCATTCGTACGATTGCATCGCCGCCATCGCCTCGACCGCAATCTCGGGCGGCGCCAGACCCTGATCGCTGGCGTAGCGGGCGAAGAAATGGTCGACCAGCGCCGGGATGTCGTCGCGGCGTTCGGCAAGCGAGGGCACCGCCACGGGCACGACGTTGAGCCGGTAGAACAAGTCCTCGCGAAACCGCCGCTCGGCGATCTCGATCTCGAGGTTGCGCGAGGTCGAGGAGACGACCCGCACATCAACGCGGATCTGGCGGTGACCGCCGACGCGCACGAATGCCTGGTCGGTCAACACGCGCAGAATTCGCGCCTGGGTCGACAGCGGCATGTCGGCGACTTCATCGAGATAGAGCGTTCCGCCATCGGCCATCTCGAGCAAGCCGGCGCGCACGAGCTTGCCCTCCGCCTCTTCTCCGAAGAGTTCCTGTTCGAAGCTTTCCGGGGTGATCCGCGCCGAATTGGCCGAAACGAAGGCGTGGCTGGCGCGCCCGCTCCAGCTGTGAAGCAGCCGTGCGGCGACTTCCTTGCCTGCTCCCGCCGGGCCCGAAATGAGCAGGCGGCTGCCGGTATTGGCGACGCGCTTCAATGTGGCGCGGACCTGGTTGATCGCCGAACTGTTGCCGGTAAATTCGTCCGACATCGCAAAGCCCTGGCGCAAGCGGGCATTCTCGCGGCGCAGGCGTTCGGTTTCGGTAGCGCGTTCGACGAGGAGCAGCAGACGTTCCGCCTCGAACGGTTTTTCGATGAAATCCATCGCCCCACGGGCGATTGCCGAGACCGCGGTATCGATGTTGCCGTGGCCCGAAAAGATGATCACCGGCAATTCGGGCTCGCGGCTCTTGATCGCATCGAGCACCTCGAGCCCGTCCATCGGGCTCCCGTGGAGCCAGACATCGAGCAGGACGAGGCTGGGCCGGCGCTCGTCGATCGCGTCGAGCGCGGCCTTGCTGTCGCCTGCGGTCCGGCAGTCGTAGCCCTCGTCGCTGAGCACGCCTGCCACCAGTTCGCGGATGTCGCGCTCATCGTCTACGATCAGGATATCGAGGGCCATGCCCGGTACTCCGTTGTGCGCGTGTTCTGGGACGGGATCATTCGGCGGCTTCGGCCGATTTCGCCGCAACACCGGGATGGGCGAGCGGGTCGCGGGCGAACGCGAGGGTCACCACGGTGCCGCCTCCGTCGGCGGCCGCAAACGTCATGTCTCCGCCGTGTTCCTCGACGATCTTGTTGACGATCGCGAGCCCCAGGCCGGTGCCCTTGTCGCGCGTGGTCACGTAAGGTTCGACGATCCGCTCGCGGTCCTGCGGCAAGCCAATGCCGTTGTCGCGCACGCTCACTTCGAACCGCGTCGGGCCTTCGCGCACCGCCACTTCGATCCGCCCGCGGTAATCGAGCGGAGCGCCGCGTTGGCGCGCTTCGACAGCCTCGACCGCGTTCTTGAGGACGTTGGTCACGGCCTGGCCGAACTGGTGGCGATCGCAGGCGATCGGCCCGGGCTCGCCCTCGGCCGAAAACGCGAAGTCCAGATCGGGGCGCGCGACTTCCTGGAGAAACAGCCCTTGCCGCACCAGATCGACCGCGTCCTCGTTGCGAAATACCGGCTTGGGCAGGCGCGCGAACGACGAAAACTCGTCGACCATTTTGCGCAAGTCGCCGACCTGGCGGATGATCGTGCTCGTCAGTTCCTCGAACAGTTCGGGATCGGCGGTGATCTGCTTGCGGTATCGCCGGTTGAGCCGTTCGGTGGCGAGCTGGATCGGGGTCAGCGGGTTCTTGATTTCGTGGGCGATCCGCCGCGCGACATCGGACCACGCGGCCTGGCGCTGATCGAGCAACTGCCGCGTGATATCCTCGAACGTGATGACCTGGCCCTCGCCGTCGCGGGCGATCTTCACCGCGAACGTCAGCAGTTCGGTCCCGCGCGTGTATTGGACGATCCCGCTCGGCTTGCCCGCCTCGACCATCCCGGCAAGTTGCGGCGCCAGCGCGGCGAACGACATCCCCACCGGATCGGTCGCGGGGCTATCGAACAGCAGCTTCTGCGCCGAGCTGTTCATCAGCCGAACGACCCCGCCGGCGCCGAGCGACACGATCCCCGCGGTAATCGATTCGAGCATCGCCTCGATGAACGCACGCCGCTCTTCGAGCTGGCTGTTGGCCCCGACCAGCGCGAGCGTCTGGCGCTCGATCTGCGCGGTCATCCGGTTGAACGCGCGGTTAAGCATGCCGATTTCGTCGCTCCCCGTGCGACCCTCGACGCGCAGCGCGAAATTGCCCGCGCCGACCTTGCGCGCGGCCCCGACCAGATCGGTAAGCGGCTTGACCTGGCGATCCGCGAACCGCAGCCCGAACCACACCGCCAGCCCGACCAGCGCGAGGCTGGCAAGGAACAGCGCCAGGTTGAAGCGCAACTGGATCAACCGAGCCCGGCTGGTCAGCACGTCGTAGGCCTTGACCACGCTCTTGGCGCGTTCCCATTGGCTGAGCGCCAGCGAATCCGAGCTGCGCGCGGCGTAAAGATAGATCCCGGCGCGGCGATCGAGCAGCGTCACCGCCTCGATCCGGTTGGCGGTGGCATCGACCACGACCGCCTCGCCGCTATCGAGCCGTCGCAGAACCGCCGGGCTCACCCGCTCGCGATTGATGTTCGAATCGGGGTCGACGATCGCGGCGGTCCGGAGCTTGCCATCGGGACCCTTCTGGAGGATCGCCGATTCGTTGAGCTTGCGGCTGACGACCTGATACGAATAGCCTTCGGCAAATGCCGGGCTGACGATCTCCGCCTGCCCCAGGTAGTCGCGCAGGTCGCTCGCCATCGTCACCGTCTCGTTGCCGACATCGCGCAGGTTCTGTTCGTAATAACCACGCGCAAGCTTGTTGGCGTTTTCGAGAATGCCGCGCGAACTGTCCGAAAACCAGAACTCGACCCCGGTCTGGAACAGGAACGACGCGAAAATCACGACCATCAGCGTCGGCACTGCCGCGATGAGCGAGAACAGGAACACCAGCCGCACATGCAGCCGTCCGGTCCCGCCGCTGCTCGCATCGGCGCGGCGCAGCGCGAGCCACCGACCGAGCAGCACGATCACCGCCATCGCCGGGATCAGAGTGCCGATCAGCAGGATCGAGGTCTCGCCCGAAGGGAGCAATTGGGCGCGGCTCGGCGCGCGCGACAGGGCAACCCAATCGGTGATGAGCATCGCGATCAACGAGACCACCGCGCCGATTTCCAAAAGCGGAAAAAGGTTGGCGCGGCGCACGACCACCTGCATCCGCCGCCGCCACCGCGGCCACCGATGCATTACGGGAAGGACACGCGCCATCGTTGCTACTCTACAACAGTAGTGTGGCTATCGTGCAAGGGCTTTCGGTTCAACGCGCTCTGCTGTGCGACGAGTGTAGCGATCGGGGTCGATCGCCAGTTCGACCAGGCGCTTGCGCAAAGTGTTGCGATTGATCCCGAGTAGCTGCGCCGCACGCAGCTGATTACCTGCCGTTTGCGCCAGCACGGCTTCGAACAGTGGGGTTTCGAAAGCCGCCAGCGCGGCACTGTAGAGCGTTCCTGCAGCCGGTCGATCATCCGCCATCCATGCCCCGACCGCGCCGGCGAAACCGGCAGGAAACGCTGGTTCCCCATTCGCCGCCGGCGCGCGGGCGCGGTCGTCGACCAGAGCGGCGATCAGCGCGGCATCGATCGTTTCCTCGCGCGCCAGCAGCGCCGCACGCGTGATCAGGTTGCGCAGTTCGCGCACATTCCCGCGCCACGGCTGACGGGCAAGCAAGGCCGCGGCCTCGGGCGAAATGCGCCGCCGCGGCAGCCCCTCGCTCGCCGCCAGTTTGAGAAAGTGCTGCGCCAGTGCCTCGACATCGCTTGCGCGTTCGCGCAGCGGCGGAAGCTGGATCGGCACCACCGCGATCCGGTAATAAAGATCCTCGCGGAACTTGCCGGCGGCGATCAGCGGCCCGAGATCGCGGTTGGTCGCGGCCACGATCCGGACATCGACCGCGACATCCTCGCGCCCGCCGACCCGCCGCACGCTGCCCGATTGCAACGCGCGGAGCAGGCGGGTCTGCGCCTCGAGCGGCATGTCGCCGATCTCGTCGAGGAACAGCGTGCCGCGATCGGCCTGTTCGAATTTGCCGGCATGGCGCGCAACCGCGCCCGTGAACGCGCCCTTTTCGTGCCCGAACAATTCGCTTTCGATCAGCTCGGCCGGGATCGCGGCGGTGTTGACCGCCACGAACGGCCCCGCGCTGCGCTGGCCGAGCTGGTGGATCGCCTCTGCCACCAGTTCCTTGCCGGTGCCCGATTCGCCCAGGATCAACACGGTCAGGTCGTTGCGCAGCACGCGGGTGATCATCCGGTAGACCGCCTGCATCGCCGGGCTGCGGCCGACGAGCGGAAGCCCGGCGGGGGCGTCATCGTCGGGCCCCGCGGACGCTGCGTTCGACCCCGCGGCCTGGCGTACCGCGCGCACCAGTTCGTCCAGATCGAACGGCTTGGGGAAGTATTCGAACGCCCCGGTATCCGCGGCGCGCACCGCGGTATCGAGCGTATTCTGCGCGGAAAGGATCACGATCGGCATCGTCGGAGCGCGCTGGCGGACTGCCGGCAGCGTCTCGATCCCGTCGCCATCGGTGAGCACGACGTCGGTCACCATCGCCGCGAAGGTGCCCTCGTCAAGCAGCCGGTCGCGCGCCGCGACACTGTCGCAGTGGGTCACGACGAACCCCTCGCTCTCGAACGCCGCGCGGATGACCGTGGCGATCGAGGGATCGTCTTCGACCAGCAGGACATTCATGCCGCAGCCTTTCCGGCAATCCGCGCGACCGGCAGGTGAACGCGAAAATGGGTCCACCCGGCCGTCTCGTCGCGTTCGTGCGCAATCCGTCCGTCCATGTCGCGCACCAGCCGGCGCACAAGTGCAAGGCCGAGCCCCTGCCCGCTTTTCTTGCTGGTCACGAACGGATCGAAGATGTGTTCGCGCAGTGCCGGATCGACCCCGGGGCCATTGTCGCTAACCCGCAGCTCGATCGGCAACGGCACCGGCCTGCCGCGGCCGCGGGCGTTGAGCTGCAGCCCGCTGGCAAAGCGCGTTCGCACCACGATCCGCGCCCCGTTCGATCCCTCCCCGGCATCGCGGGCGTTGGTGATGAGGTTGAGCAACACCTGGACGAGGCCATCGGCATTGCCGAGCACTTGGGGCAGCGACGGATCGAACTCTTCCTCGATCACCAGCGGCGGCCCGCCAGCCGCACCCAGCACCGCGCTCGCGCGGCGGATCGCCTGATGCAGATTGCACGGCGCAACCGGTTCGGCCGACTTCCGGCTGAGCGACTGCATCTGGTCGATAAGCTTGGCGATGCGGTCGACCTCGTCGGCGATCAGCGTCGTCAGCGCGCGATCCTCGGCGCCGACCTTGCGCGCGAGCAGCTGCGCCGCGCCGCGGATCCCGGCGAGGGGGTTCTTGATTTCATGCGCCAATATCTCGGGCGCGCGCAGCGCCTGCGCACCGCTGTCGCTGCCGTCCTCGCCCAGCCCTTCGATCGCGCCCGCATCGCGCAAGGTCAGCAAGTGCGCGCCGGGGCGATCGAGCAGTGGGGTCATGGTGACGTCAAGACGCAGCTTGCCGCGGCCGATAACCGTCATTCCGGCATCGCGTGCCACCACCTGCGCATCGCGCCCGAGGCGATCGGCCAGACCGCTGTCATCGAAGCGCAGGACTTCAGCCAGCGCCCGGTCGCGCAATCGGCGCGTGCTCTGGCCCAGGAGCTGTTCCGCCGCGGGATTGACGAGTTCGATCCGCAGTTGCGGGCTGATGACGATAAGCGCCAGCGGCAGGCTGGAAATCAGCCGCGCCGATTCGTCGCCGTTCATGCTGCGGCGCGCGAGAGGAACGGGGTATAAAATTCGTCCAGCGCGGCAACCACCCCGCGCGCATCGTCGATGAAGTTCACGCGGTTTCTGAACTCGGCCGATCCGGGCAATCCCTTGGTATACCAGCCGAGGTGCTTGCGCGCCATTTTGACCCCGACCTCTTTGCCGTAATGCGTCAGCATCGCCTGATAATGCTCTGTTAGGACGGCAAACTGTTCGTCGAGCGATGGCTCGGCGATCCGCACTCCGGTGCGCAGCCAGTGCATTACCTGGCCCAGCAGCCACGGCTTGCCGTACGCGCCGCGGCCGATCATCACCCCGTCCGCACCCGACAACGCAAGAGCCTCCGCGGCATCGTCGATCCCGCAGATATCGCCGTTGACGATAACCGGCAGGCTCACTGCGTCCTTGACCCGGCGCACGAATGCCCAGTCGGCGCTGTCGCGATACATCTGGTTGCGCGTGCGGCCGTGGACGGTGATCATCCTGGCACCGAGATCTTCGGCGATCCGCGCCAGTTCGGGGGCGTTGAGCGAGGCATGGTCCCAGCCCATCCGCATCTTTACCGTGACCGGAACGTCCACCGCCTCGACCGTCGCCTTGATCAGCGACGCCGCCAGCGGGAGATCGCGCATCAGCGCCGATCCCGCCTCGCCATTGACGACCTTCTTGACCGGGCAACCCATGTTGATGTCGATGATCGCCGCGCCGCGATCGGCGTTGAGCTTGGCCGCCTCGGCCATTTCGCGCGGGTTGCAGCCGGCGAGCTGGAGCGAAACCGGCTCTTCCACCGGTGCCCAGGCCGCTTTCTGGAGCGATTGGCGCGTCTCGCGGATCATCGCCGGGCTCGCGATCATCTCGGTGACGTTGAGCCCGGAGCCATAGCGCCGCACCAGCGTACGGAACGGCATGTCGGTGACCCCGGTCATGGGGGCGAGGATCACGGGCACGGCAATGCTCAGCGGGCCGATCGCGATGGGCGCAAGGTGGGGCGGAACGGGTGCGGGTTTCATCGGACTGCCTAAAAAACAGGCAGCGCATAGTGGATTGCCCTGCCCCCGGCAAGGCAGTACCCGCGCCGCTTGTCATGACCGCGCGCCCCGCCCGTTCCGATGTTGCCGCGATCGTCGTCGCCGCGGGTAGCGGCAGCCGCAGTGGCCAGGCGCTGCCCAAGCAATTCGCACTGTGGCGCGGGAAGCCTCTGGTCCGGCACTCGGTGGAGGCACTCTCAAGCGCCGGGACCTGGCCACTCGTGGTCGTCATCCCCGCAGACGCCCGCGCCGAGGCCCTCCGCGCACTGGCGGGGTTGGACTGCACCTTGGTCGAAGGGGGCGCGACGCGTCAGCTTTCAGTGGCCGCCGGGCTTGAAGCCTTGGCCGCGGCAGCGCCCTCCCGCGTGCTGATCCACGACGCCGCGCGGCCCGCGCTACCCGCCGCTGTCATCGAACGTGTGCTGGCCGCGCTTGACGACGCCGATGCTGCGATCCCCGTGCTTCGGGTGGTCGATAGCCTCGCTTATGCCGACGGCGCGGAGATGGGCGCCCCTGCTCCGCGCGCGGACTTGCGACGGGTGCAAACCCCGCAGGCGTTCCGCTACGCCGCAATCCGCGCCGCGCACGCCGCTTGGTCCGGCGCGCCCGATGCCGGCGACGATGCCCAGGTGGCCGCGGCCGCGGGGATGCGCGTCGCGCTGGTCGCGGGCGACGAGGCGCTGCATAAAGTGACGATGCCCGAGGATTTCGCCGGCCCTGCCCCTGCTCCCGCGCCAACCGTCCGCGTCGGCATGGGCTACGATGTCCACCGCCTCGCCGTGGGCGAACAGCTGTGGCTTTGCGGAATAAAGATCGAACATGATCAGGGACTTGCCGGGCATAGCGACGCCGACGTCGCAATTCATGCACTGGTCGATGCACTGCTCGGCGCGGTAGCGGCAGGTGACATCGGCGAGCATTTTCCGCCGAGCGACGCACGTTGGCAGGGCGCTTCGTCGGACCGCTTCCTGAGCCACGCGATGGGGCTGGTCGCGGCGCGCGGTTATGCTCCCGTCAATGTTGACCTCACTATCGTCTGCGAAGCTCCGCGGATCGGCCCGCACCGCGCCGCGATGCGCGCACGGCTGGCCGAGATCATGGGGCTCGATATCGCTGCGGTCAGCGTTAAGGCCACGACCACCGAGCGGCTCGGGTTCACCGGGAGGAGCGAGGGGATTGCGGCGCAAGCGGTGGCGACTGTGGCGCCGGTCTGAATTCGTTCCAAGCAAAGGATCCAATCATGCGTTCGCTCATCATCCTCGCCGCTTTGGCTACCGCAGCACTCCCCGGCATCGCCCAGGCCGCCGATGCCAGCTGCCTCACCGCGGGCGAGCTCGCCTCGGTTTCGACCTACGCGATGCCCAGCGTGATCAACGGCGCGGCGCAGGGTTGCGCCAGTGCGCTGCCCGCCGAAGCCTTTTTGCGCCGCGATGGCGGACAACTCGCCAATCGCTATGCCGAACGCCGCAACGCCGCCTGGCCCGGGGCCAAGGCGGTGCTGCTCCGGATCGCGGCCAATGGCGATGCCGGGCGCGCCGACATGGTCCGCACCCTGCCCGACGCTTCGCTGCGGCCGTTGATCGACGGACTGATCAGCCAGCAGATCGAACAGAAAATTCCGGCGGCGCGCTGCTCTTCGATCAGCCGCGCGCTCCAGTTGCTCGCCCCGCTGCCCGCGGACAATACCGCCGAACTGATCGCGCTGGCGCTTGGGCTGACCTCCAATACGTCGACCCGCAAGCTCGGCCCGCTGACGCTCTGCCCGGCATGAGCAGCGCGTTGCTGCCCGACGAGCTGGTTGCGCTGGCCCGCCGCGTGGTCGAGGAAAACCGCGCGCTCGGCCGCACCGTCACGCTGGCCGAAAGCTGCACCGGCGGGCTTGTCGCGGCGGCGCTGACCGAGATCCCGGGTTCATCGGCCGTTCTCGACCGCGCGTTCGTGACCTATTCGAACGCCGCCAAGCAGCAGTCGATCGGGGTTTCGGCAGATATCATCGAGACCTTCGGCGCGGTCTCGATCGCCTCCGTCTGGGCGATGGCGCAAGGCGCGCTCAAGCACGGCAGCGGCGATGTCGCGGTCGCGATCAGCGGGGTCGCCGGGCCCGACGGCGGCAGCCCGACCAAGCCGGTGGGAACGGTGGTATTCGCGCGGGCGCTGCGCGGCGAGGAGTCGGTTCACGCCGAGGAACGACTGTTCGAGGGGCTCGACCGCTCGGGCGTTCGGCTTCAGGCGGCGCTCGTCGCGCTCGAGCTGTTGCTGCCGTAAAGCACCGCGGCGCGCGCTTCGAAAGCGGCGACCATGCGGCGAAACGCGCGGTCGAAATACTGCCCCGCCAGCGCCTCGAAAATCGCGTTGCGGAACGCAAAATCGACGCAGAACGCAACCTCGCAGCTCGTTTCGCTGAGCGGGGTGAACTTCCAGCTATTGTCGAGATCGCGCAGCGGCCCGTCGATATAATGAACGGTCAGCGAATGCGGCGCGTTCTTGACGACGCGCGAGGTGAACTTTTCGCGCAAGGCGTTGAAGCCAACGAGCATGTCGGCGATCATCTCGGTCTCGCTGTTCGATCGGACCCGGGTGGCCACCACCCACGGCAGGAATTCGGGATAGCGGGCCACGTCGGCCACCATGTCGAACATCTGCTGCGCCGAATAGGGCAGCGTCTTGACCTCGTTGATCGCCGGCATCGCGAGATCAGCGCGCGAGCTGTGCTTCGCGGGCGGCGCGCATGGCGCGGAAATCGTCGCCAGCATGGTAGCTCGAGCGGGTCAGCGGGCTCGACGCGACCTGAAGGAAGCCCTTGGCCCGGGCGATCGCGCCATAGGCGTCGAACGCCTTCGGGGTGACGAAATCGGCAACCTTGGCGTGGCGCGGCGTGGGCTGGAGGTATTGCCCCATCGTCAGGAAATCGACCCCGGCGCAGCGCATGTCGTCCATTACCTGGTGGACCTCGAGCCGCTCCTCGCCGAGCCCGAGCATCACCCCCGACTTGGTGAAAATCCGCGGATCGTGGCGCTTGACCTCCTCGAGCAGGCGCAGCGAGGCATAGTAGCGCGCGCCCGGGCGGATCGTGGGATAAAGCCGCGGTACGGTTTCGAGGTTATGGTTGTAGACGTCCGGCCCAGCCGCGACGATCGCCGCGACTGCGCCGACCATCTTGTTGCGGAAATCGGGGGTCAAGATTTCGATCGTGGTGCCCGGCGTCGTCCGCCGCAGCGCCTCGATCACCTTGACGAACTGGCTTGCGCCGCCGTCGGGCAGATCGTCGCGGTCGACCGAGGTGACCACGATATGTTCAAGGCCAAGCGCGGCGGCAGCTTCGGCGACATGCTCGGGCTCGGCGGCATCGACCGCGCGGGGCATCCCGGTCTTGACGTTGCAGAACGCGCAGGCACGCGTGCAGACATCGCCCAGGATCATCACGGTGGCGTGTTTTTTGGTCCAGCATTCACCGATGTTGGGGCACGCCGCCTCCTCGCACACCGTATTGAGCCCGAGCGAGCGCATGAGCTGGCGGGTTTCGCCATAGCCCTTGCTGGTCGGCGCCTTGACGCGAATCCAGTCGGGCTTGCGCTGGCGCGCGGGCCGCTCGCCAGGCGGCGCGGGAGCAAAGGTGGAGGACACGTTCATATCCGTTGCATCTAACCACTCCACCGCGCGCTTGCCAGACCCTTTGCGCTCGGTATGGAGTGCGGGCCATGACGACCCCAACCACCTCCTCGTCCGACCGCCTCGTCCAGGGCTACCGCCGCTTCCGCGAAACCGGCTGGACCCCGCGCCGCGACCGCTGGGCGCAATTGCGCGAGGGCCAGCAGCCCGAAGTCATGATCATCGCCTGCTCGGACAGCAGGGTCGACCCTGCCCAGATCTTCGATACCGATCCGGGTGAGATCTTCGTGGTCCGCAACGTCGCCGCGCTGGTCCCGCCGTTCGAGACGACACCGGGGCGCCACGGTGTTTCAGCGGCGCTCGAGTTCGCGGTGCAGGTGCTCAAGGTCCGCGAGATCGTGGTCATGGGTCACGGCATGTGCGGCGGGTGCCGCGCCGCACTGACCCAGGAAATGCGCGGGGCGGAGCGCGGCAACGGTGGTTTCATCGCCGACTGGATCGAGATGCTCGACGATGCCCGCGCGCCGATTGCAGCCGCATACGGCACCGAGGGACGCGTTGCCGAGCGCGCGATGGAACTCGCCGCGGTGACCGTCAGCCTCGCCAACTTGCGCACATTCCCGTGTATCCGGTCCAAGGAGGCGAGCGGCGAACTCACCCTTCGCGGCGCGTTCTTTGCAATCAGCGACGGCGTGCTCCACCTGCTCGACGAGCGCAGCGGCGTGTTTCTAGCGGTCGACTGAACGCGAGGCGGGAAGCTTTGCCCCCCGCCTCAATCCCCGATCACGCCCCGCGATCAGTGTGCCGCAGCCGCGACCGGCGTTTCCTGCATCTTCTGCTTGGCAAAGATCGACCACAACCGCGCCATGGCCACCCGCGGTCCGGTGATCTTGGCGAACGTGGCGATCGCCGCGGGGTATTCGCCCGCATCGACCTGCGCGATCCCGAGCCGCGTCAGCGCGCGATTGGTATCGACGCCGGGCTTGGTCAACGCGCTGGTGAACGCCGCTTCCGCCTTGGGCGCATCGGCGAAGTTGAGGAACACGTCGCCGGCCCCCATCGCAGTGGCCGCATCCGAGCTGGCTGATCCGGCATCGCGCTGGAGCGCCGCCAGCGTCGCGCGCATCGGCGCGACCCGCGCGTTGGCGATGCCGCGCGCCTCTACAACGAACACGTCGCCGGCGTTGAGCTTGCCCGCGGTGATACCCTTCTGGATGACCGTCAGCACTTCCTGCGGCAATCGCCGAGCGTCCGCGCTTTCGATATATTCAAGATAGTCGCGCGTTTCGGAATAGCTGTTCGTCCGGTCCATCAGACGCATCAGGTCGAGTTCGTCCTGAAGCGGATAATGGGCGACTTCGCGCACCGTGGAGATCGCGCCGGCCCAGTTGTCATGGTTGGGATACAGTTCCGCCAGGAGCGAGGCGAACGTCCCGACATCGTCGACCATCTTGGCGTTGTAGGCGATGCTCAGCCCGCGGCGCAGCCACAGCGCCGGGACCGGGCGACCCGCCGCGCGGTTGGCTGCGATCGTGGTCTTGAGATAGTTCAATCCCGCCGCGTTCTGGTTTTGCTTGAAATAGGTTTCGGCCAGCAGCGCCTGCGCGTCGCCATCGGTGTACCCTGCGGCGATCGCAGCGTTGAGCCCGGCCAGCGCGGCAGGATAATCGCCCGCATCGTAAGCCATCGAACCGCTGAAATAGTTGAACTTGCCGAGATCCGCCGCGGGCAGCATCCCGCTGGCGATCTGCGTCGCGATCCCCTTGCGCTGGACCAGCAGGTCCTCCGCGCTGATCCCCAGTTTGAGGATGAGCTGCCCGGCGGTGAACCGGTCGTCGTTGCTGGTCGCGGCCGCGAGCAGCGGATCGACTTGCGCGATCGGGCCGGTGAAATTGGTGCGCAAGGCGGCGCGAGCCGCTTCCATCGCCGGACGCGCCGCGGTCCGCGCAGAGTTGGTGGTCGCCGCGTTGTACGCTTGCGATGCTGCGGCAAAGGCCGCCTTGGCCGCCACGGTGGCAGGGGCTGCGATCGCTGCGGAAACGCTGGCGTCGAACGGTGCAGCAACCGCGCGGAAACCCTTCGACAGATTGACCTTGGGCGCAGCCGGCGCCTTATTGTCCTTGGCAAACGCCGCGGGAGCGGTCAGCCCGCCGGCAGCGATCGTCCCCAGCGCCAGCGCAAGGCCCAGCGCAGACCGCGAAAGCAGCGACGCACGCTGCGCTATACCCTTGTTCGTCATGCCATTCTTCTCCTGCTGTGCCGACCGGGCATCTCCTGCGCCGTGCCGTTGAAACTGTTTTCGATAGTGCCGGGGAATGATCCCCTTGGCAATCCGCCGCCCGCTATTGCCCCGGCGGTGAACGGCGTTTGAACACCGTGCGTAGCCGGTCCAGCCAGCTCTGCCGGGGACCGCCCGCAAGTGTGGAAAAAGCGGGCCGCAACGGCCCCGCGCCGCGCACTTTGCTGGCGTTTGGCATCATACTGTCCTAGGCTTCAGCCACCACAAGCCCCCCCGCAGCAACAAGCGAATTTCAGCGCGTGAGCGACGACACCGACCTCCTCGAGCCCGCCGCACCTTCGGGCGAATACCAGCGGATCGACATCGTCGACGAGATGAAGGCCAGCTACCTCGATTACGCGATGAGCGTGATCGTCAGCCGCGCGCTTCCCGACGTGCGCGATGGGCTAAAGCCGGTTCACCGCCGCATATTGTTCGCGGCGCAGGAAGGCGGGATGGTCGCGGGGCGGCCTTATCGCAAATGCGCCAAGATCGTCGGCGACGTCATGGGCAATTACCATCCGCACGGCGACAGCGCGATCTATCTCGCGCTCGTGCGCATGGCGCAAGACTGGTCGATGCGCGTGCCGCTGGTCGATGGCCAAGGCAACTTCGGGTCGATGGACCCCGATATGCCCGCCTCGATGCGCTATACCGAGGCGCGGCTGGCCCGGGTCGCCAATTCCCTGCTCGAGGATCTCGACAAGGATACGGTCGACTTCATCGACAACTACGACGGTTCGCGCTCCGAGCCGACCGTGCTGCCGGCACGTTTTCCCAACCTGCTGGTCAACGGCGCGGGCGGGATCGCGGTGGGCATGGCGACCAACATTCCGCCGCACAACCTGGGTGAAGTGGTCGATGCCTGCCTCGCCTTTATCGAGAACCCGGCGATCACCGCGGACGAGCTGTTCGAGATTATTCCCGGCCCCGATTTCCCCACCGCGCCATTGATCCTGGGTTCGCACGGCGCGCGCTCGGCCTATCTCACCGGGCGCGGCTCGATCCTCCAGCGCTGCCGCCACGAGATCGAGGAAGGCCGCGGCGACCGCGTGTCGATCGTGCTCACCTCTATCCCCTACCAGGTCGGCAAATCGGGGCTGGTCGAAAAGATCGCCGAGGCCGCCAAGGACAAGCGGATCGAAGGCGTCTCCGATATCCGCGACGAATCGAGCCGGGCGGGCGTGCGCGTGGTCATCGATCTGAAGCGCGATGCCACCGCCGATGTCGTGCTCAACCAGCTGTGGCGCCACACCCCCGCGCAGTCGAGCTTCCCCGCGAACATGCTCGCGATCCGCGGCGGGCGGCCCGAGACGCTGGCGCTGCGCGACATCATCGCCGCATTCATCACTTTCCGCGAGGAGGTGATCACTCGCCGGACCAAGTACGAGCTCAACCGCGCGCGCGACCGGGCGCACTTGTTGCTCGGGCTGGTGATTGCCGTGAACAACCTAGACGAGGTGGTGAAGATCATCCGCGGCGCGCCCAATCCCGCCGCAGCGCGCGCTGCGCTGCTCGCGCGCGAATGGCCCGCCGGCGACATCGCGCCATATATCCGTCTGGTCGAGGCGATCGAGGACGGCGCCGAAAGCACCGACGGAAGCGTCTACAAGCTTTCCGAACTGCAGGTGAAGGCGATCATGGATCTGCGCCTCCACCGCCTCACCGCGCTGGGCCGCGACGAGATCGGCGGCGAACTCGAAGAACTCGCGGTCGCTATCCGCGAGTATCTTGCGATCCTCGGCGATCGAGTAAAGCTCTACGGGGTGATGCGCGACGAACTGGTCGCGGTCCGCGCCGCATTCGCCACTCCGCGCGTGTCGCAGATCATGCCGGCGTGGGACGGGGTCGACGACGAGGACCTGATCGAACGCGACGACATGGTCGTGACGGTTACGCTCGACGGCTATATCAAGCGCACTCCGCTCTCGACCTTCCGCGCGCAGAACCGCGGCGGCAAGGGCCGTGCCGGGATGGCGACCAAGGACGAGGACGCGGTGCGGACGATGTTCGTCACCAGCACGCACAGCCCGGTGCTGTTCTTCTCGACCGCGGGCAAGGTCTACCGGCTCAAGGTCTGGCGCCTGCCCGAAGGCGGCCCGGCAACGCGCGGGCGCCCGATCGTCAACCTGCTCCCCGCGCTCGACACCGGCGAAACGATCGCAGCGGTGCTGGCGTTGCCCGAGGACGAGGCCGAATGGGGCGCGCTCAACGTCGTCTTCGCGACTGCCAAGGGCGGGGTGCGCCGCAACAGCATGGATGCCTTCACCAGCATCCCCAGCAACGGCAAGTTCGCGATGCGCTTCGACGACGGCAGCGAGGACCGCCTAATCGGGGTCGCGCTGCTGACCGAGGGTGACGACGTGCTCCTCGCCAGCCGCAACGGCAAGGCGATCCGCTTTGCCGCCGACGATGTCCGCGAATTCGTCAGCCGCACCTCGACCGGGGTGCGCGGGATGACACTCAAGGACGGCGACGAGGTCATTTCGCTGTCGATCCTCCACCGTGTCGGCACCACTGCCGAGGAGCGCGAGAATTACCTCAAGTTCGCGCCGTGGAAGGGCGACCGCGAGGGCGAACCCGACCTGGCGGCCGAACGGATCGGCGAGCTTGCCGAAGCCGAGCAGTTCATCCTCACCGTCTGTGCCAACGGCTATGGCAAGATGTCATCGGCCTATGAATACCGGCGCACGAACCGCGGCGGCCAGGGGATTACCAACATCGACAACATCGGCCGCAATGGGCCGGTCGTGGCGAGCTTCCCCGCGACCCGCGCCGATCAACTGATGCTCGTCACCGACCAGGCCAAGCTGATCCGCCTGCCGCTCGAAAGCCTGCGCGTGATCGGCCGTGGCAGCGCCGGCGTGCGGCTGTTCAACGTCGCCGACAAGGAACACGTCGTCGGCGCGGTGCTTTTGTCGGAAGATGGCGACGAGGACGATCTGGCCCAAGCCAGCCAAGCTGACCTTGCGCCGGACGGCACCCCGCCCGAATGACCCTGACGATCGAGCCTTCCGGCCAGGCCTGCGGCGCGCGCGTTGGCGGGATCGACTTGGCGGGACCGCTCGATCCTGAAACCATCGGCGCAATCCGCGCGGCGTGGCTCGAACACCACGTCCTCGCCTTTCCGGCTCAGCGGGCGATGGACGATGACGCGCTCGAGCGCTTTACCCTGGCGATGGGCGGGTTCGGTCGCGATCCGTTCTTTGCCCCGATCGCGGGCCGCAAGAACATCGCTGCGATCCTGCGCGAGGCCGATGAAACCTCACCGCTGTTTGCCGAAAACTGGCACAGCGACTGGAGCTTTCAGGCGCACCCGCCTGCGGGCACCTGCCTGCTCGCGGTCGACATCCCGCCGCGCGGCGGCGACACGCTGTTCGCCAACCAGCACGCCGCGTGGGATGCCTTCCCAGAGCCGCGCAAGGCCGAGGTCGCCGACCTGATCGCAGTCCACAGCGCCAAACTCGCCTATGCGCCCGATGGCACGTATGGCGCGAAGGATGCCGGGCGGAGCATGGCAATCCGCCCGAGCGAGGAAGCCCGCGCCACCCAGACCCATCCGCTGATCGCCGCGCACTCCGAAACCGGGCGGCGCGGGTTCTATTCCACGCTCGGCTATATCGTCGGGATCGAAGGGATGGTGGACGCCGACGCGTTCCCCCTGCTCCAGGAGCTCGCCGCGTGGCAGGCGCGCGACGAATTCGTCTATCGCCAAGGGTGGGAGCCCGACATGCTGGTGCTGTGGGACAACCGCTCGGTCCTCCACCGCGCCACCGGCGGCTACGAAGGCCACCGCCGCGAACTCCACCGCACCACGATCGCGGCGTTCGCCGGCTAGGTTTTTCGCGCCCTCAGCGCCCGGATCACGCCAGTGCAAATCAGGAACTGGCCGAAATAATACAGCGGCCAGATCAGCAGTCCTGGCACCGCCGAGCGCGCCAACGGCCCCATCCGCGCGAAGATCAGCAGGTCGGACAACACGAACAACACTGCGCCCACGCCGACGCGGTAGCGCGGGAACACGCTCGCCCACGCCGCGCCGGCCATCGCCCCCAGTGTCAGCGCGTAAAGCGTGACCTGCCAGCGCATCGGTGCGGGAGTGAGCAGGAATGCAATCAGCGGCGTTCCGATCAGCAACGCCGCCGCCAGCCCGCGCTGGCTCGCGCTCGGCTGGGCCCGGGGGCGTTTCAGGTAGAACGCCAAGGCTACGATATGCCCGATCAGGAACAGTGCCGCGCCGAGCGTGAAATCGATCTCCAGTGCCATGTCGCCCGCCGCGCCCAGTGCCATGATCGCGGCAAGCTGCAGCGCGCCGGTCAGCTTTCGCCAGGTCAGCGCATAGACCGCCAGGCAGGCCACGCCGGCACCCTTGAGGAGTAAGTGGAAGGTTCCGGCAAGTTGCCCGTCGCGCACGAACCAGTAGCCGATCCCCGCGGCAAGGCTGGCGAGCAGCCACGGGCTCCGCTCGCTCAAGGCTCGGCGCTGGCGCGGCGGTGTCACTGCCATCTTGATCGCTCCCCTTCGCCCGTTTGCGCCTCGTGCATCCGTGCTCCCGGAATATGCACGCGCCCACCGCGCCGGGGGTTGCTATGCAGCAACGGCAGGGGCGGGGGAACAGCCATGACCGACGACAAGGCGATCGTAGCCGCGGCCCGCAGCGTGGCGTGGCGCGACCTGGCGGCGATGCGGCGGCGCGACGGGCTGATCGAATGCCTGCTGCCCGTGCCGTGGCTGGCCGCGGCGTGGACCTGCGCGGCGTTTGCGCTGTGGCCGCTCGCGCTCACCTGCTCGTTCATGTTCTTCCTGGTCGCGCTGCGCCTCAACCATGAGGCGATCCACCACAATCTCGGCTTCGGCGCGGCCGGCCACCACCGCGTGATGCACGCGCTGAGCATGGTCATGCTCGGATCGAACCATTCGGTCGCGTTCAACCACTTGCGCCACCACGCGCACCTGGGGACCGAGCGCGATATCGAGGGCAAGTGCGGGCGGATGCGTTTCTGGCGCGTCGTCGCCTACGGCGTGCGCTTCCCGGTCGAGTGTCACCGCGAAACCTGGCGCCGCGGAGGCGCGGCGTGGCGCGGACGGATGGCGGGCGATCTGGCGCTCAACGCGGTCATCCCGCTGCTGGCATGGAGCACCGGCTCGGCGGTGCTGCTCTATCACCTCGCGGTGACGCTGGTCTCGCAGTGCTGCACCGCGCTGTTCGCGGTGTGGATCACCCATCGCAGCGGCGCCGATCCGGCGCCGATCGCGCGGACCCAGCGCAACCGCTGGGTCAACCGGGCCAGCTACAACATGTTCTTCCACCTCGAGCATCATCTGTTTCCGGGGGTGCCGGTAAGCCGCCTGCCGCAACTTGCCGCGCGGCTCGATTCAGCGGCGCCGTGGATCGCGGCGGGAACCGGGCGCGTGATCGGGCGGACCGCGGCGATTGCGGGAGCACGGCCGAAGGGTTAGCGGGTGGCGACATGGCACACGACATCCACATCATCGGCGGCGGCCTCGCCGGGAGCGAGGCGGCGTGGCAGCTCGCGCGCAAGGGCTTCAAGGTCCGCCTCAGCGAGATGCGCGGGACCGGCTCATCCAGCCCCGCGCACCAGACCGACGGGCTGGCCGAACTGGTCTGTTCGAACAGCTTCCGTTCCGACGATTCGGACAAGAACGCGGTCGGCCTGCTCCATCACGAAATGCGCGAATTCGAATCGCTGATCATGCGCGCGGCGGACGCGGCGCGGGTTCCCGCGGGATCGGCGCTGGCGGTGGACCGCGAGGTGTTTTCCGGGCTCGTCGAACGCGCGCTCGGCGAACTCCCCAATCTCGAGATCGTGCGCGAGCGGGTCGATACGCTGCCAGCCACCGGCCTGACGATCGTCGCCACCGGGCCGCTGACCGACCCCGCGCTGGCACAGAGCATCGCCGGGGCGACGGGCGCGGATGCACTGGCGTTCTTCGATGCCATCGCCCCGATCGTCTACCGCGACAGCATCGACATGGATGTGTGCTGGATGGCTTCGCGCTGGGACAAGGGAAGCGGCCCAGACGGCGATGGCAAGGACTACATCAACTGTCCGATGACCCGCGAACAGTATGCCGCGTTCCACCAGGGTCTGCTCGACGGCGAGAAGACCGAATTTCGCGAGTGGGAAGCGAGCACGCCCTATTTCGAGGCGTGCATGCCGATTGAAGTGGCGGCATCGCGCGGGCTCGAAACCTTGCGCTTCGGGCCGATGAAGCCGGTCGGGCTCGACAACCCGCACTGGGCGACGCCCGAGCATCCCAACGGACGCTGGCCTTACGCGGTGGTCCAGCTGCGCCAGGACAACGCGCTGGGCACGCTGTGGAACATCGTCGGCTTCCAGACCAAGCTCAAGCACGCCGAGCAGGTCCGCCTGTTCCGCACGATCCCGGGGCTCGAGAACGCCGAGTTTGCGCGGCTCGGCGGGCTCCACCGCAACACCTTCCTCAATTCGCCGACGCTGCTCGATCGCCAGTTGCGGCTGAAATCGGCGCCGCACATCCGCTTTGCCGGGCAGATGACCGGGTGCGAAGGCTATGTCGAAAGCGCGTCGGTGGGCCTGATGGCGGGGCTGATGAGCGCTGCCGAACTCAGCGGCGAGCCGTGGACTCCCCTGCCCCGCACGACCGCGCTCGGCGCACTGCTCGCGCACATTACCGGCGATGCCGAAGCGGCCAGCTATCAGCCGATGAACGTGAACTTCGGGCTGTTCCCGCCGCCGTCCACGGACACCCGCAAGAAACAGCGCAAAGAGGCTTACACCGCGCGCGCCAAGGCCGATCTAGCCGGGTGGCGCGCTGCCGTCGGCTGAGGTTTCGTCGTCGGTTTCGTCGGGTGGAGCCGCCACCGCCGCCCCGCGCCGGCCGCGCGACGCCGCGGCGCGGGCGGGGGCACAGCGGCAATCGGGATGCGCCTTGGGCTTCGGGCGGGTCGTTGCGAATTCTCCGCGATCGAGGATCCGGTCTCCATTGGCGTCGGCGGCCCTGAACCGGTTGGCGGTCTTCACCGACCATTCGTCGAAGCTCAGCAGATTGTTGCCGTCGACATCGAGCTTGCGGAACGCCGCGACGCGCGGCGCAAGCATTTCGTTGGGGGTGACCCGTCCATCGCTGTTGCGATCGACCCGGTGGAAACGGCGCTCCTCCCGGGTGATTTCGCTCGCTGCCGGCGGCGCATCGCCGTGCAGCCCGCGGCCGTTGGCGGTCGGCAACGCGACGTCGCCGGTCGGAGGCATGTCGGCAAGTTGCGATCCCGCGGGAAGATTGCCGCGCTCGCTCGCCGCGCGGCCCTGCCACCAGAACAGGCCTGCCGAAACCAGCAGCAGCGCCGCCACTGCACCAAGAACGATTCGCTGCATCGGCCAATTCCCCCCGCTTCGGCGAAGACTACTCTAGCGGCCCGAAAGGCCAAGCCGGATTGCGCACAGCATATCCGCGGGGCGTTCGATCAGGCCGCGCTGGCCGCGCCGCGCAGCGCGCTGGCCCAGGCCCGCGAGCACCACCAGCGGGCGCAGCGCGCGCGGCAGCGCCGCCAGCGAAAACGCCGGGCCGGACACGCGGGGTAGACCGAGCTCCGCGTCGGACCACACTCGCGCCGCTCCGCCCGCCGGTTCTGCCGCCGCGCCCGCCCCGGCCAGGTGCGCGAGCGAACGCATTGCCGCGGCGCGTGCTTCGCCGAGCCCGGCAGCATCCGGCGCATCGCCAAGCATCGCTTCCCACGCCTCGACCAGCGCGATCAACACCGGCTCGTGCCCGCCCCAGCAGGTCAGGGCCGCGAGCAGGGGCTGGCCGCGTGGGCGTTCTGCCGCGGGGGCGGCAAGCCGTTCGCGCCACCACGCCAGCTTGATCTGGGCGAGCACCGGTTCGCGCGCCGCGTCTACGACCCCGCCGAGCTTGGCATCGAGGGCGAGCAGCGCAAGGAACGGCGGATGCGCGGCCCGGGTGGCATAGCTCAACGCCAACCGCCGCACCGCCGGAAGCTCTTCGATCAGGGCGGCGGCCGCAGGCTCGATAACATCCTCCACCGCCGCCGAATTTTGCGCCGGGCGCGGCGACTGCGGTAATCGCTTCTTAACCACGCTGTTTGAAGATGTCCTCACCAAACCCGGTTATGCGGGGTTGGAATTCCGTAGTCGCCGGGGGCACCATGTTGGCATCGATCGGGCGGTTCTTCCGCCGACTGCAACGCAGCAAGAGCGGCAATGCGCTGATGCTTGTCGCCATGGGCATGCCCGCGCTGATCGGCGGCAGCGGCCTCGCGATCGACACCGCGCAATGGTACATGTGGAAGCGCGAGATGCAGTACGCGGTCGATCAGGGCGCGCTGGCCGGCGCCTGGGCCCGCACCGCCACCGCAACGGCAAGCTCCTACACGACCCGGGCGACCCAGGAATATCAGCTCAACGTCCAGAAGGTCGATGATATCGACGCCGCGCCGACGGTCACGCTGGTCAACTACGGCACCGGCACCGCCAATGCGGTGATGGTGTCCGCGAGTGCGACCAAGACGTTGCCGTTCTCCAGTTTCCTGACGAGCAGGGGCGTGACGGTCGCGGTATCCGCGACGGCATCGGTCGTTCCCGCAGTAGCCGGCACATCGACGAGTTCGACCGTCGCGGGCGTATCCGCCTGCCTCGTCGCGCTCGATCCGACCGCCAGCGGCGCCTTTACCATCGGCGGCTCCGCCTCGGGCACGGTCCCCTGCGGCGGCGCCACGCTGTCGAGCGATTCGACCGCGGCAATCCAGGAGAACGGCAATCCCCCGGTCCAATTCGGCTTGCTTGCCGCGCGCGGCGGGATCGAGGGGTCGTTGCTCAACAATGTCGGGAACGTAGCGTCCCGGTTGCAGTCGAACCAGACCGGCCTGACCGATCCGTATGGAACGATCGCCACGCCGACCGGCTCGGGGGTGGCGCGGACGTATTCTTGTCCTGCGGTCGTGGCCTCGAGCACGAAAGCCACGACCAGCCCGACTACGTACACGTCTTACGCGTACGTCATCGCAAGCACTTCGGGCAATGCCATCACGTATGCGACCAACGGCACAAACACCTATAGCGGGACGATGTCTTCCCCCTATCGCCGCGCCGCAACGAGCGCGGCGGGGACCGTCACGAACGGTGCTTCCGTGGCGACCGGAACCTCGGAAGGCAGTTATACCGACTCGACCACGACCTATACCGACATGGGCGCCACGACGACCGCGGGCGTGCGCGAAGTCAAGAAGGTCTATACGCGCACGGTTTATACGAACGTGGTCTACAACCCTGGCAGCGACGGTATTGCTCGCCCGCTGCCCGGGACTTACAGCTCGCTGTCGCTGGCCTGCGAGACGCGGTTCAGCGCGGGCATCTACGTTGTAACCGGAACCTTTGACTTCAACTCGAACGCAGTCGTCACCGGGTCCGACATCCTGTTTGTATTGCCCAACGCCACCAACATCGCGAACATCAATTCGAACTCGAACATCACTTTGTCCGGGATCACCAAATCGACATTGATGAATACGTATGGCTATAGCGATGCGGGGGCTGCCAAGCTCACGGGAATGCTGTTTTTTGATCCCAAGTCCACCTCGCAGATCAAGTGGAACGGCAACTCGGTCAGCATCCTGGACGGCACGCTGTACATGCCGGGCCGCCAACTCTGGTTCAACGG
>JANXSP010000090.1 GCA_025356575.1 Novosphingobium sp. | reverse complement strand
GCGGCCTCCGGATGGCGGCGCGTTAGACGAATTGCGGGGGGTCTGACAAGTGCGCCGTTCAGACCCATGCTGCACAATGGCAGCGCCAGCTGGCCGCGCAGGGTGAGCGCGCCGGCATAGCCCGGACCAAGCCCGATCTCGACGATCTGCTCGCGCTGCGGCACGCGTGCCGTCGCGAAGACGTGGTCCCACAGAGTCAGCATGGCGGCATAATTGCTGTCGGTCTGAGCGGACAGCGCCGAATGGTGCACGCGGTGATAGGCGGGGCTGACCAGGGCGCGCAGCAGCGGCGGGAAATCGAGCGCCGTGCGCCGCAAGTGGGCATGGACGAACAACGCCCAGACCATATTGACCAGCGCCACGCCGAGCGCCTGCAGAGGGGTCGCGCCGACGACCGCGATTGCTGCCAACTGACCGAGATAACCTGGCAGCAGCTCAAGCGGGTGGCTGCGCAACGCGGTGCTCACATCCAGTGCCGGGTCGCTGTGATGAACGCGGTGGATGCGCCACAACCACGGCAGCCTGTGGCTTAGCCGGTGAAGCCAGTAGTTTATGAAACTATCGACCAGGAAGAGAGCGAACCAACCGGTCCAGGCGGGCAGGGCGAGCCAGCTGGAAAGGCCAAATCCCGGCAACAGCGCCGCGGTCGGCGCCGCAAACAGGCCCGGCAGGATCACCCCGATCGACCCGATCATGCCGAGGCCGAGGCTGTAGAGGACGAAATTTGTGGCGATCCGGCCATCCGATGGCCGGTGGCCAGCGGAGTCTGCCCGTTCCTCCAGCATGAACAGGACGAGCACCGCGGCGATCACGACGAGCCAGGGACGGTGAAGGATCAGCTCAAACAGCGGCATGGCCGCCATGAATAGCAGCACAATTCGCTGCACGCCAAATCTTGAAGATTTTCGCATAAGGCGCGGCTCTGGTACACTTTTCGCGTTGCCAAGGCCGGTGAAGCCGCCAATACATGCTCGGTAGAAATACCTAACCAATGTGGGGCTTCACCATGATCCGCGTTTTTGCCGCTACCTCGCTGTTCCTCGCCACGACCGTTCCGGCCTGGGCCGGTTTCCTTCCGGTGACCCCCGGACCCGAAGCGGGCGAGGGCATGATCGCGATGGGCTTGCTCGGCGCGACCCTGGCCTGGCTGCGCAAGCGCCGCGCGCGCTGACCGCGGGGATACTTGCCGGGGGCCACGTTGAAATATCCGGTCCGCGCTCGGCTGTTCGCCGCCGCCGGGCTGATCGCGGCGCTCAACGCCCTGGCCAGCCGGATTGCCTGGTCGCTCAGCAAAGGCCTGTGGCTGTCGCTGAGCGAAACATTCGGGGTCAGTGGGATCGTCTGGCTGGCGCTTGGTATCGTCGTTGCGATGGTACTCTCGAACACCGACGATGAACGTGCTTCCGGTCGCGACGTCGCCGCCGCGCTTGGTGTCATCGCAGCCAGCCTGTTGCCCGCGCCCGCGTTGGCCGGGGCAGTGCTGGTGCCGTACGCCATCTGGGGACTGCTGGACGCGCGTGCCGCACCTGCCCAGCGCGCGGCCGCGTCGATTTTCCTCGCGCTCACGCTGACGCTGGTGTGGGGACCGCTTTTGCTGCGGGTCATGCCCGAGCTCCTCGATCTCGACGCGCAGCTAGTGGCGCGTCTTACCGGCGGACTGGCGCACGGCAACATTTACGCCAGTAGCGATGGCTCCAGGTGGTTCATGGTCGCGCCGGGGTGCTCGTCGCTCAACAACATGTCGCTGGCGACGATCCTGGCGGTCAGCGTGTCTCGCTATCTCGGGCTCGCGCTCGATTGGCGGACCGCACTGAGCGTTGCGGCGGCTTCGTTCGCGACACTGGCGGTCAATATCGGACGGATGACGATGATCGCGCTTCATCCAAAAGATGTCGATTACTGGCACCACGGCGCAGGATCGGTCCTGTTCGGATGGCTTGCGCTGATCGCCATCGTGGCAGTGATCGGCGCGGCGACCGAATTGCGGCTGCGCCATGCGCCGCGCTGATGCGGCGTGGCTGGCCGCGGTCTTGGTGCTGGGCGGGCTGGGTTTGGGGCTTAAGCTGACCGCGGGCGAGCGCTTCGTCTTTCCCGACGTCGCCCGAGCCGACGGCGAACTGGTCGCGCGGATGGAGCGCGCGGGGTTTGCCGCGCAGCCTGCGCGTCCGGGAATGCGCATCGCGCACGCCTTTCGCCGCGGGGAGTGTGCGGTACTGACCGCTGTCGCAGGGGACATGGGGCAGGACTTGGCCCGCTGGACCGGCGCGCGCAGGCCGGGCGAAACTTTGCGCTTTCACTACCGCGGCGTCGCCAGCGCCAGCTTTCCGCGGCTGCGTGCACCGATCGAGGATCAGCTCCAGCGCCAGCTCGCCCGGCTCGGCATAACGATGACTCGCCCGGCGGTAGTGGCGACGATCGAGGCGGGCACATGTGCGGGGCTGCTGCCGCGGCTTTCGGATGTCCCGATCACGGTAAGTCCGCCTTCGCCTATTTGGACGAAAGCTCCACCGCGCCCATGATCTCGGCAACGCTGGTGGCCGCGACCTTGCGCAGCGCGAGGTAGGCGAACACTCGCCGCCACCAGTCGTATAGCGCATCCAGGGCGTCCTCGTCGGCCACATAGGGCGTATTGCCGGGCGATAGCGACGGGCTGTGAAACGAGAACACCAGCACCGGCAGGCCTTCGTCGAGCGCGATGTCGATCCCGCGGATGGCTTCCTCCACCGTCACCCCTTCGGGGGTCAGCGGGATGCGTTCGAGCAGACCGACCCGTGCCAGCGCCCCGCGCAGCCGCGGCGCGCGCCACAGCGCCGGGTAAAGCCACCGGCCCTGTTGCCGCAGCAGGCCCCAGAAGATCGTGGTCAGCGGCAGTTCGAGCAGGCCGTTGCTACGATCGAGCCAGTAGGGCGTGACCGGGTGATCGCGAAAGTTGGGCCCGCCCGCGCTCGAATAATCGAACCCTGCGCGGACCGAACTGTCGATCGCCATCGCGCAGTCGCTGAGGATGTTCGCGGTCTCGGGACCCACGCCGTAGCGACCGGCGCGGTAGATTTGCGGGACGACGCCGAAGTTCGCCTCGATCGTATCTCGCAGCTTGATGAACTTGGCGCGTTCCAGCGCGGGGGGCAGGTTCCCGGCGAAGCTGTTGTGCTGGGTGACTTCCTCGTCGTGCGGCGGACTCACCCAAGGATGCAGCTGGACCCCGATTTCGGCGCGCCCGGCGGCCAGTGGGGCGCGCAGGAGTTCTGCGGCTTGCGGCGACTGGGCGACCGGGTAATCGACCAGATAGATCGGCCTGACCCCGAGCCCTTCGCAGAATTGCTGGAACTTGCGCAGCCGCGGCACGCTGGCGAGGCTGTGGCCGGTCCGCTCGAGCGGAGCGCCCCAGTCGAATTCCTCTTCGGTGTCGACCGTGACGATGAACCGCTGGCCGAACCCCGCGGGAAACCGCGCGCGGTCTTCGGGCCGGGGCACATCGGGGATACGCAGTCCGGCCATTGCGGTTACAAAGTCCCTGCTTGGTGTGCCGGACGGCAATCAGCCGCTGTTCGTGCGGCCGGACCCGGGCGTGCCTTGGCTATTAGCCGGGGCAGGCCCGGTCAAGCCCGGCGCAACGCTTGCCGGAAGGCTCAGCCGGAGCCGTGCCTCGCGGCGCTCTAGCGTACCGCCGGCACCGCGCGCCTCGGCCATAGCCAGGCGCAGGGCAAAACCCGCGCCGAACATCCCTGCGGCCAGCGCCTGTGGCACAGCTCCGGGCGTCGCGGCGAACAGCGCATCGCCTTCGCGCGCGGCGAGCGCAGCGGGCAGATCGAGCGTCAAGCGGACCCAGCCCTCGCGGCGGCGCAGGCGCAGGCGCAGGACCTCGCCCGGAGCTGCGGCTCCGGCAAGCGTGGCAAGCAAGCGCCAGATCAGGCGCTCGGCCTCATGCGGCGCGATTGCGGCGGCGCTGCTGCCTTCGTCGCGGCGCAGGGTGAATCCGCTCGATCGCGGCGCGGTGTGGCTGGCAAGCTGGGCAATCGTCGCCTCGACCAGCGCGCCAAGATCGCTCGTCCCCGCCTCGATCGCGGCGGCGCCGCTGTCGAGCCGGGCAAGGCGTTCCAGTTCCTCGAATCCGGCGAGCATTCGCGCCGCGTCGCTGGCGATGGTCGCGGCGAGCGCCCGGTACTCATGCGGAGTCGGCCCGAACAACTGCTGCTGGATAACCTCGGCAAAGCCCTGGATCGCGTTGACCGGGGTGCGCAGTTCGTGGAGCAACTGGCGCATCTTCTCGGCGGCACTATCGCCCGCAATGGCGTCCTCGGGCAGCGCGGCGATCGGACGGCGCGCGCGGCCGCGGTAGCCGATGAAGCGCCCGCCAAGCGGATCGAACCACGGTGCCGCATCGATCAGCCAGGCGCCCGCCAACGCCGGGGCGGCAACGATCTCCAGCGCACCGCGGCGGATCGGCTGGCGGCGCGCGGCAGCGGCAATCAGCGCCGGCGCGGCGGTAACCGGCGCGGCCCGGTCGCGGCTGGCCAGCGCCAGGCCGATCGCCATCGGCGCCACCCCGGGATCGCAGCGCACGATCCGCAGATCGCGGTCGGTGACGAAGTCGAATGCACCGACCCGGACGGTCTCGGGCGGCGGGGCACGGTCGTCGAGCGCCAGTTCGGCTGGCTCGCCCGGTCGCAGCGCGGCGGCGGTGTCGCGGTTCTTGCGGAACGCCTCGATCCGCCGGACCAGCGCGCCGATACCGTCGTTGGCGCGCGCCGGCTCTGCCGCTTCGGGCACGCTTGCTGCGGCGGGCAGCGCGACGGGCCCCGCCCCGAGCCGGGTGAGGAGCGCGCGCACCTGCGGATCGAGCGCCGGCTGCGCGCTGAGGACAGAGCGCGCGCGCGCAGGCAGTGCGGGGATAAGGTCGAGCCAGGCTTCGGGCGTCAGTTCGGCGCTGGTCACCGCGGCGGCGGCACTGCGCGGATCGCCGACGGCCAGCAGGGCAACCAGACGGGCGGAGCGCAGCCGCACCCCGGGCTCGCCAATGATCGCCGCGCGGGCCTCGTCGGGGATATCGCGCGTCAGGCGGGCAGCGGCGTCGAACGCCGCGTCGACCGCTTCGCCGCCGCTTTCGCTGGGCATCGTGCCGAGCAGATCGAGCAACTGGCGCAACTGGGTTCGCCGGCTGGCCATGCTCGCCGTGCGCGCGCGCAGCACTGTGGCAAGGCGGTCGTCGAACTGCATTGCGGCTCCGGCAGACGGGGATGGCGCAGCCCTGACGGACCACGGCGGAGGGTCCGCTTAGCAGGTTGCGGAGCGCGCGATAGGCAAGGGTGCTACGCCGTTGCAAACCGGGACGATTGCGATAGAAGATAATAAAGTTGTCCCCGGCGCGGGCAGAAGCCGGTGATTATTTCGCGCAGACGCAAGCTGCGCTGTCCATGAAGGGCCAAAACCACAATGATGGCGAACCTCGATGCGATCGACCGCAAGCTGCTGTCCGAACTGCAGGACGAGGGCCGCGTGACCAACGTCGAGCTGGCCCACCGGGTCGGGCTGACCGCGCCGCCGTGCCTGCGCCGCGTCCGCAGTCTTGAAGAAGACGGCGTGATCCGCGGATACCACGCCGATCTCGATGCGTCGAAACTGGGCTTCGCGATCACCGTGTTCGCGCTCGTCAGCCTGAAAAGCCAGGCCGAGGAATCGCTCCGCCAGTTCGAGGACGCGATGCGCGATCTGCCCGAAGTGCGCGAATGCCACATGCTCAACGGCGAGATCGATTTCATCCTCAAGATCGTCAGCCGCGACCTGCAGAGCTTCCAGGAATTCCTGACCAGCAAGCTGACTCCGGCGCCGAACGTGGCGAGCGTGAAGACAAGCCTGACGATCCGGACGGCGAAACAGTTGCCCGGAGTGCCGCTGGAGTAGCTTGGCGAAGTCTCGATCCGTCGGTTTCGTGCAAATCGCACGATTTGGCGCAACGCTGGATGATGAATGCAAGCACGGCTCAGCCTTTTTCAGCCGGATTGTGACGTAGGCCGGCTCGTCCCGCCGAAAACCTAACCCTCGCGCGTCGCCAGCCATTCCTCCAGCCACTTGATCGAGTAGTCGCCGTTGAGGAAGTCGGGCTGTTCGAGGATCGCGCAGTGGAGCGGGATGCTGGTCTTGACGCCTTCGATGACCATCTCTTCGAGCGCGCGCTTCAGGCGCATGATGCAGCCTTCGCGGGTGCGTCCGTAGACGATCAGCTTGGCGATCATCGAATCGTAGTAGGGCGGGATCCGGTACCCGGCGTAAAGCCCGCTATCGACACGGACGTGCATCCCGCCGGCGGCGTGGTAGCTGGTGACCAGTCCGGGCGAGGGGGCGAACGTCCACGGATCTTCGGCGTTGATACGACATTCGATCGCATGGCCCTTGAACTCGATCTCGTCCTGGGTGACCGATAAGGGCTTGCCATCGGCGATGCGGATTTGCTCGCGGACCAGATCGACCCCGGTGATCGCCTCGGTCACCGGATGTTCGACCTGGAGCCGGGTGTTCATTTCGATGAAGTAGAACTCGCCGTCTTCCCACAGGAATTCGATCGTCCCGGCGCCGCGATAATGCATGTCGGCCATCGCCTTGGCGACGATCCCGCCCATCCGCGCGCGCTCGGCGCTGTTGATCACAGGGGATGGCGCTTCCTCGAGCACTTTCTGGTGGCGCCGCTGGAGCGAACAGTCGCGCTCGCCAAGGTGGACCGCGTTGCCGTTGCCGTCGCCGAAGATCTGGAACTCGATGTGGCGCGGGTTGCCGAGATATTTCTCGAGGTAGACGGTATCGTCGCCGAACGCAGCCTTGGCCTCGCTGCCCGCCTGGCGCATCAGCGTTTCGAGCTCGTCGGGCCCGGTGCAGACTTTCATGCCCCGCCCGCCGCCGCCCGATGCGGCCTTGATGATTACCGGATAGCCGATCTCGGCGGCGATCTGGCGGGCCTCCTCGGGATCGTCGATTGCGCCGTCGGAACCGGGGACGAGCGGCAGCCCGAGCTTGCCCGCGGTCCGCTTGGCCTCGACCTTGTCGCCCATCGTGCGGATGTGTTCGGGCTTGGGCCCGATCCAGGTGATCCCGTGCGCTTCGACGATCTCGGCGAACTGGGCGTTTTCGGACAGGAAACCGTACCCCGGATGGATCGCGTCGGCGTGCGCGATCTCGGCCGCGGAGATGATCGCGGCGACGTTGAGGTAGCTGTCCTTGGCCGCGGGGGGGCCGATGCAGATTGCATGGTCGGCCAGGCGGACGTGCATGGCATCGGCATCCGCGGTCGAATGCACGGCGACGGTCTGGATGCCCATTTCGTGTGCCGCGCGGTGGATGCGCAGCGCGATTTCGCCGCGGTTGGCGATCAGCAGCCGGGTAATTGCCATGCCTAGGAGACGACCACCAGCGGCTGGTCGAACTCAACCGGCTGCGCGTTCTCGACGAGGATGGCGGTGACCGTACCGGCGCCGGTCGCGGTGATCGGGTTCATCACCTTCATCGCCTCGACGATTACCAGGGTATCGCCCGCCTTGACCGTTTGGCCAATGCTGACGAACGGCGGCGCGCTGGGATCGGGGGTCAGGTATACGGTGCCGACCATCGGCGAGCGTACCGCGCCCGCATCGACCACGGGCGCCGCCGCAGGGGCGGGTGCAGCGCCGGCAGCTACGGCCGCGGGAGGAGGGCCGGCAGGCGCGGGCGCATAGGCCGGCGCGGGCGCGGCCACGGTAACGTTGCGCGCGACCTTGATCTTGCGCGTGCCGTCCTCGACCTCGATTTCGGTGAGCCCGGTTTCGCTCAGCAGTTCGGCCAGTTCGCGAACCAGCGCGCTGTCGATATTCATTCCGCGGTCGTTGCGGTCGGCGGGTTTGTTGCCGCCGGGGTGCTCGTCGCCCATGGGTACCTCAGGGTTATGTGACCCGTGCCTATGCGCGGGCCGGGCCCCAGAGGCAAGCACGCGGGGCAAATCGCGCGCGGCAAATCCACGGTTGAACGTTCGTCAGAGCGCTGCCGCCGCCTCGAGCGCGAGCAGATAACCGAGTGCGCCGAAGCCCGCGATCGTCCCGTGCGCGGCCATGCCGACATAGCTCTTGTGGCGATAGGCCTCGCGCGCGTGGGGGTTTGAGATGTGCACTTCGATGACCGGAGTGCGGATCGAGCGGATCGCGTCGTAGAGCGCGAGACTGGTGTGGGTCAGCGCGCCGGCGTTGAGCAAGACCGCTTTGGCGCCTTCGGCCTGCGCTTCGTGGAGCCAGTCGACGAGATGACCCTCATGATTGGACTGGCGGACATCCGCGGCCAGCCCCAGCGCATCCGCGCGTTCGGCGATCTGTGCCGCGATATCGTCGAGCGTGGCGCTGCCGTAGATCTCGGGCTCGCGCGTGCCGAGGAGATTGAGGTTGGGCCCGTTGAGGACGTAGACTGTGTTGCCTGCCATTGCGTCTCGCTTTTCCGCTGCGCGTCGCGGCCGGTTCTAGGCGGTGCGGGCGGGCAAGGGCAAGGGCGAGAGCGAGGGCGAGGGCGAGGGCAAGCGCTCGGCGCGGGGCGCCGTGCCGGGAGCCTACGATTTGGATCAGGCGCCGGCTTGCGGAGTTTCCAGGGGCGTCTGCGGATCGTTCGGATCGGGAGTGGGCGCGGGTTCGCCTGGTTGCGTCTCGACCACGACCGAGGCCGGGGCTGCGGCAGGCGCGCTGGCCACCGCGCTGGCAGCAGCTTCGGCCTTGTTCTGCGCAGCTTCGGCGCGGACCGCGGCGGCTTCCGATCGCGCGACCGCATCGGCCATCGCGCTGTCGCTGGTGTTGCAGCCGGCCACGAGCAGAGCCGAGGCGATTGCGGATATCGGGGCTGCCAGCCTCGTGCGGCGAAGGATCGCGCGGATCGGCGTCCGGTACGGCACGGCGAAATCTCCTGTGACGCCGCGGGTCAGCCAGCGGCGGCACCTGCGCGTTACCGGGGAATGCCTTATTTTTCGCTAACCGCGCACCGGTAAGCGCCCGGCTATTTGTCGGTGCCCACGGTTTTTCCCCATTGCCGCGCAACGGTATAGCCCAGGTATCCGGTGCCGAACAATGCATAGAGCGAATCAGGAAAGCCGTTCAGATACGCATTCATTCCCGCTGCGATCGATTGGGCGGTCGCCGGACGGAACGCCGCGATCACGCCCATCGGCAGCGACCACAGGATCATCACGTACATGATGTAGAGGAAGCTCGGCCGCGCGCGGCTGGTCCACGGATCGGGCGAGTTGGCTTCGGCCACGATTGCTGCGAGCCGGGCCTGGATAGCCTCCAGTTCCTGCGAACCCTCGAGCTTGATCAGCTCGAGCTTCGCGCGGTCGCGGGTGGCGGGATCGGGGACGACCTTGTCGATGATCGAGACGATCGGGCCGATGATAGCGTCGAAGATGGGCATAACGACTGCGCTCCAAAAGGTGAAGCGCGGCCATATAACCAATTCGGTTCGTGTAGGAAAACAGCGCGCGGCGTGCGCCGAAAATAGTTGGTCGGGACGAGAGGATTCGAACCTCCGACCCCCACACCCCCAGTGTGATGCGCTACCAGGCTGCGCTACGTCCCGACCGGAACGCGGCCCTATAGGCAGGGCGGGGGATGGTGGCAAGCGCGGAGCCGGGCACACCATGCCGCGGTGTGCCCCCGCGTTGCCATGCCCGGGCATTGCTGCTAGTCGCGCGCCACTGCGGACCCCCGAGGTCCCGCTCCGTCCTGCGTGCAGGCGCACACATTTTCGCCGCGCCGCACCGATCGAAAGCCGATAGTCCCGCCATGAGCGCTTCCCTTCTACCTGTCCTTGCGGCCGCTGCCACGGCGCAGGATGCCCCGCCGGCATGGCTCCAGTTTTTGCCACTGGTGGCGATGGGTTTCATCTTCTGGTTCCTTATCCTGCGCCCGCAGATGCGCCGCCAGAAAGATCTCCAGACCAAGCTCGGCGGGCTCAAGAAGGGCGATCAGGTCGTCACCGCCGGCGGCCTCGTCGCCAAGGTGATCAAGGTCGACGATCATTATGCCGAGCTCGAGCTGGCGCCAAACGTCCGGGTCAAGGCCGTGAAGGCCACGATCGGCGACGTGATCCCGCCTGCCGGCTCGCCCCCGGCGAACGATTGATCCGCGGGAAGCGCTGACAATGCTCGATTTTCCTCGCTGGAAGCAGATCTGGCTGTGGGCGGTGACCGCGGTCTTCGCGCTTGCTGCCTTGCCCTCGATCTTCGCGGTGGCCGGCCTCGCCTGGCCCGCGGCGCTGCCCGCGCCGCGCGTCAATCTCGGGCTCGATCTGGCCGGGGGTAGCCATTTGCTGCTCGAGGCGGACACCGCCCAGCTCGTCCGCCAGCGGCTCGAAACCAAGGAAGAGGAAGTCCGCAACGCATTGAAGCGCAGCGACAAGCCGATCGCGATCGGTGATATTTCCGCGCTCAACGGCAAGCTCTCGTTCCCCGTGCTCAACCCGTCGCAAGTCGACGCAGTGCGCGATCTGCTGCTGCCGCTGACCAGCGGCGCGGGGCTTTCGGGACAACGCGACTGGGACCTTCAGGTGGTCGACGGATCGCGGTTCGAGATGACCCCGACGCAGGCCGGGCTCGACCAGGCGGTGACCCAGGCGATGGACACGGCCACCGAAGTCGTGCGCAAACGTATCGACGCGCTCGGCACGCGCGAACCCACGATCATCCGCCAGGGCGCGCAGCGGATCGTGGTTCAGGTCCCCGGGCTCAAGGATCCGACCGCGCTCAAGAACCTCCTCGGCCAAACCGCCAAGCTCGAATTCAAGATGGTCGATCTGACCGCGCTCCCCGCCGACGTGGCGCAGGGCATCGCTCCTCCGGGGAGCCAGATCGTGCCCTTCGCCGATCCTGCCAAGTCCGGGGGCAGCGGCGGGCTGGCGGTCAAGCGGCTCGGCGGGATCAAGGGCGATCAGCTCGTCAACGCCCAGCAGAGCTATGACCAGAACAACCAGCCGGTTGTCTCGATCACGTTCGATCAGCAGGGTGGGGCCAAATTCGCGCGGCTGACGACCGATAATGTCGGCAAGCCGTTTGCGATCATCCTCGATGGCAAGGTCCTCTCGGCGCCGAACATCAACGAGCCGATCATGGGCGGCAGCGCGCAGATTTCGGGCGGGTTCGATGTCGCGGCGGCTAACCAGCTGGCGATTTCGCTACGGTCGGGCGCTTTGCCGGTCGATCTGAAAGTGGTCGAGGAGCGCACCGTCGGGCCCGATCTCGGCGCCGATTCGATCCGCAAGGGCATGATCGCGATGCTCGTCGGGACCTCGCTGGTCCTGCTCCTGATCGCGCTGAGTTATGGCCGGTTCGGGATTTATGCCGACATCGCGCTGGTCGTCAACGTGCTGATGATCCTGGGAATCATGGCGATCATGAACACCACGCTGACCCTGCCCGGGATCGCCGGCTTCGTGCTGACGATCGGCGCCGCGGTCGATGCCAACGTGCTGATCAACGAACGGATCCGCGAAGAACGTCGCCGCGGGCGCAAGCCGTTCCAGGCGGTGGAGATGGGCTATACCGAAGCCAGCCGGACGATCTTCGATGCCAACATCACCCACATCATCGCTGCGACGCTGATGTTCGCGTTCGGCTCGGGCCCGATCAAGGGCTTTGCGGTCGTGCTGATGATCGGGATCGCCACCTCGGTGTTCACCGCGGTTTACATGACCCGCATGTGGGTCGCGCTGTGGCTGCGCAAGGCGCGTCCCAGCGCGCTCGAAATCTGAGGCCGAAGCCATGCGTCTGCTCAAGTTCATCCCCGACGATACCAACGTCAAGTTCCTGCGCTGGCAGTGGCCGACCACGATAGTCAGCACCATCCTGATGATCGCCAGCTGGGTCCTGGTCGGCACGGTCGGGCTTAACTACGGGGTCGATTTCATCGGCGGTCAGATGATCCGTGTGAGCTTCACCCAAAGTGCCGAGGCGCCGGTCGCGGCGGTTCGTAGCGAGGTCGAGGCGCTGGGCTATGGTGAACCGATCATCCAGCGTTTCGGCAATGCCAACGCCATTTCGATCCGGATGAAGCTGCCGCCGGGCGCCGATCACAACGCTGCGCTGGCCGATACGATGACCCGCACGATCAGCAGCAAGCTCAAGGCCGCGCACGCCGATGCGCGCGTCGACGGGGTTGATTCGGTTTCGGGCAAGGTCTCGGGCGAACTTGGCTGGACGGCGTTCAAGTCGCTCGGGCTCGCGGCACTGGCGATCTCGATCTACATCTGGTTCCGGTTTGAGTGGCAGTTCGGGGTCGGCGCGCTGCTCAGCCTCGTTCACGACGTTTCGCTCACGGTCGGGCTGTTTGCGGTCACCCAGATGGAATTCGATCTCAATATCGTCGCGGCGATCCTGACGGTGATCGGCTATTCGCTCAACGATACGATCGTGGTCTATGACCGGATTCGGGAGAACCTGAAGAAATACCGGCGCATGCCGATGGACGAATTGCTCGACCTTTCGGTCAACGAGACCCTGGCGCGCACGATCATGACGTCGCTCACGATCTTCATCACCTTGCTGGCGTTGATGCTGCTGGGCCCCAAGATCATCTTCGGGTTTGCCGCGGCGATGATCCTGGGGATTTTCGTGGCGACCTATTCGTCGATCTACATGGCCGCGCCGCTGCTGATCTGGCTCAACGTTTCCCCGCGCAGCTTCGTGCCGGCAGAGAACGCGACCGAGCGCCAGGACCGGCTCGCTCGCGAACGCTAACCCGCGATCCGCGCGTAATGCGCAGCGAGCTGTGCGGCGTTGGTCTGCCAGCTGAACCGGGCGGCGTTGGCTGCGACTTCCGCCTGCGAATAACCGGCCGCGAGTACTTCGCGCACCGCGGCGGCGATGGCCGCGGCGTTGCGTGCCGCGATCCGTCCGGCGCTCGGCGTGCGGATAACCTCGCGCGCACCGCCAACGTCGGGTATCACCAGCGGCGTGCCGCAGGCGAGCGCTTCGATCCAGGCATTGGCCAGGCCTTCGCGCTGCGAGGGGAGGACGACCACATCGCTCGCGGCGAGAAGTCGCGGGAGCGCGTCGTGTTCAACCTGGCCAAGAAAGTGTACCCGGTCGCCAAGACCCAGCCGCGCCGCCAGCGTCCGCAACTCCGCCTCGTCGCTCCCCGCCCCGGCAAGCGCGAGAGCCGCGTCGGGCAGTTCGCCCAACGCTTCGATCGCCAGCCGCTGACCCTTGATCGCGATCAGCGCCCCGGGCACCGTCAGCAGCGGCCCATGCGGCGGAATTCCGGGAAGCTGCGCGCGCGCCGCGGCGCGGGGCACCGGATGAAAGCGTGCGTGGTCGAGCCCGGTATAATGCACCGCGATCCCGTCTGCGGGCATGCCCAGCGCGGCCATATCCCCCGCAAGCGCCGCTGATACCGCCAGGAGCTGGTCGGCCTGGGCGGCTGCCTCCAGCATCTGCGCCGCCGCATTGGGCCGCGTGCCCCAGTAATGGATATCCGATCCGCGCGCCTTGATCGCCAGCGGCAAACCGAGTGCGCGCGCGATCGCGGCGGAAGCGGGACCATCGGGAAAGAAGAACTGCGCGTCGATCAGATCGAACGGCGCGGCGGCATGCATGCGGCGCGCCAGTGGCAGGACCGCGCGAACGATCCTGGCCGGGTTGCTATCCCCGCCGATCAGCGGAAGCAGCGTGAAGCGCGGGTGATAGACGTCGAAACCGTCTGCCGATGAGCGTGCTGGGGTTTTCCGGGCCGCGCGATAGGCTGTGCCTCGCGAGAGTGGAAACGGCGGCAGACCGACTGGATTGATCACCGTCACGGCAACGTCGCCGCGCGCGGCGAGGGCTGCGGTCTGCGCCGCGACGAAGCGCCCGAACGCGGTGCGCGCCGGGCTGGGAAAAAGCGTGCTCAGGGTGAGGACGCGCACCACCGCCTAAAGCGCGCGCACAAGCATCTCGGTAAATGCCAGCCACGGCGGGTTGTCAATCACGACCTGGCGCTGACCGGGACCGGGGGGGAGGAGCGCGATCCGGCTGCCGCCGTCGCCGCGCGGGGTGCGATCGATCATCCTTCCGAACGCAAACCGCCCGCCGCTGCGCGGGGCGAGGACATCGCGGTTGAGCAGGCGGGCGAAGTCGGCGGGTTCGGCACGGCGGCACCAGACTTGGTCGCCGGCCCGGTACTCGCCTGCGCCCACCTCTACCGCCAACGCCATCAATGCTCCGTCGCCGCCCAAGACGCTTGGCAGAATAGCGTCGCGCGGGCTGGAAAGGGCCTCGGCCCCATTTTCTGCGAGTCGGGCTACAAATTGCGCGGGCGGCTCCGCCTCGGCGCGAACCAGCAGTTCGGGGGCGACTTCCAGCGCGGCCGCGATGCGGTTCATCCACACCAGCGAGAGATTGCGCATTCCCGTCTCGAGGCGCCCGATCGTCTGGGCGGTGGTCGGCGGCGCGCACCGCTCGGCAACATCGGCGAGCGTCAGGTTTTTCGCCCGCCGGATATCCCTGATGCGGTTGATCATGCGCGTCGTCCCTAACCGATTTGGTTGCACAGCTTTCGCGCAGTTGGTTCGCTTTGACAAGGGCGGGGCGGATTTTGGTTTGCGCACACTACGTAAGTCACTGCTTTGCAACGTGTCTCGGCGTGCTAAAGCGCGGATTCGCCAATAAGAAAATGGGATCGCACATGCTCCGCCGCCAATTCGTCGTCTCCGCCAGTCTCGGCGCGTTCATTCTAGCCGCACCCGCAATAGCTGCCACCGGGGCTCCGACGCCGACGTCCGGAGATGCTGCATTGCTCGCCTTGCTCGACGCGATCTTTGCCGACGGAGTGCGGCATAGTCCGCAGAGCGCGACCAGTTACGGTCTCGACATCGGGAGCCTGGCCGTCTTGCGGACGCGGCTCAATCCGCGTGGAGCCGCCGCGCAGGCGGCGTCGGTCGCGCGCAATCGCGGCTATGCAGCGCAGCTCGCTCGGGTGGACGCTGCCACGCTCAGCGCGCGCGGCAAGCTGCAGCTCGGAGTGGCGCAGGACATCATTGGCCAGCGAATTTCTGCTCCTACGCGGTTCGGGATCGGCGATGCCCAGCGGCCTTATGTGCTGACCCAGCAGCAGGGCGCCTACTTCGAGATACCCGATTTCCTCAACGCGACCCACCCGATCAAGACCGCCGCCGATTGTGAAGCGTACCTCGCGCGCCTGACCGCGTTCGCTACCGCGCTGGACCAGGATACCGCGGAACAGGCGCGGCAAGCGCGGCGCGGGTTTCTGGCGCCGGGGTGGTCGCTCGATCTCGTGCTCGGCCAACTGGGCGCGCTGCGCGGGCAGCAAGCCGAAGGTAGTTCGATTGTCCAGTCGCTGGTCCGCCGCGCGCACGACAAAGGCATCGAGGGCGCATGGCAGAGCCGCGCGTCGGCCATCGTCAACGCCCGTATCTATCCCGCGCTCGATCGCCAGATTGCGCTGGTCAGGCGCCTGCGCCCGGCCACCAGGGCTGGCGACGGGGCCACGCAGCGACTGCCCGGCGGCGCGGAGATATACGCGTTGGCGCTGGCCCAGGCGACGACCACCGCGCTTACCCCGGCGCAGGTTCATGCGCGTGGGCTTGCTGAAGTTGCCGACATCACCGGCAGGCTGGATACGATTTTGACCGCGGCGGGGATGAGCGCGGGTACAGTTGGCGAGCGCCTGACCGCGCTCAATGGCCGCGCCGATCAGCTTTATCCCGATAGCGACGCGGGCCGTGCCGATCTGATCGCCAGCCTCAACCGCGGGATCGACGCGATGATGGCCAAGCTGCCGCAAGCGTTCTCGCGCCAGCCCGCGCACCCGCTCACGATCCGCCGCGTGCCCGTGGAGATTCAGGATGGCGCGTCGAACGGCTATTACAGTTCTGCCGCGCTCGATGGCTCGCGTCCGGCAATTTACTGGATCAACCTCAAGAACGTGGGCAATTGGCCGAAATACTCGCTCCCCGCGCTGACCTATCACGAGGGGGTTCCGGGGCATCATCTCCAGATCAACTACGCACAAAGTGCAGGCGCGCTGCCGATGCTGCTCAAGAACCATTTCTACTCGGCTTATGGCGAAGGTTGGGCGCTTTATGCCGAGCAGCTTGCCGACGAACTTGGCGGTTACCGGGGATTGGAGCGGGCCGGATATCTCCAGTCGTTCCTGTTCCGCGCCGCCCGGCTGGTGGTCGATACCGGGATCCATGCGATGGGCTGGAGCCGCGAACGCGCGACCGACTACATGGTCGCCGCCACCGGCTTTGCCCGCCCCCGCTGCCAAAGCGAGGTCGAGCGTTACTGCACGATGATGGGCCAGGCATGCAGCTACAAGATCGGCCACCGCGCGTGGGTCGATGCGCGCGAAAAAGCGCAGGCCGCGCTGGGGCCGCGGTTCGATCTCAAGTGGTTCCACGATGTGCTCGACGACGGGGCGATGCCGCTGACGATGCTCGCCGAGCGGATCGAAGCGCGCACGCGCGAACGGTTGATGACGATGGCGGGGTAGGATTTGCGGAAGAAATTCGCGGGGGGCCGGGTCCGGACCTACCCTTCGACCAGTTCCGCCAGCTCCAGCCAGCGCAGTTCCGCCGCGTCCTTGTCGGCGCGGGCCCGGTCGATCGCTCCGGTCAGCGCGGCGAATCTGGCCGGGTCGCGGGCGTAGAGCTGCGGGTCTGCCAGCTTCGCCTCGTCGCGCGCGATGGCGGCATCCAAGGCTTCGATACTTGCGGGCAGGAGGTCGTAATCGCGCTGATCCTTGTACGTCAGCTTGACCTTTGCGGGGGTGGGCGGCGGAGGCGGCGGTGTCGCGGCATCGGCCTTGGCGGCGCGGACCGGCACCGCGCGTTCGGCGGCTTTACGCGCCGCCCAGTCCGCGTACCCGCCGGCTACGATATCGACCTTGCCCGAACCGTCGAGCCCGAGCGTGACGGTTACCGTACGGTCGAGGAAATCGCGGTCGTGGCTGACGATCAGGACAGTGCCGTCATAGTCCGCGATCACTTCCTGGAGCAGGTCGAGCGTCTCGAGATCGAGATCGTTGGTCGGCTCGTCGAGCACGAGCAAATTCGATTTGCGGGCAAATTCGCGCGCCAGCAGCAGGCGTGAGCGCTCGCCGCCCGAGAGGATCCCGACTTTGGTGTCGATGATCCCGGGGTCGAACAGGAACTCCTTGAGGTAGCCGGCGACGTGCTTGCGCACCCCGCGCACATCGACCCAGTCGCCGCCCTCCGCCAGGATGTCGCGAACGGTTCTATCGGGCGCCATCAGGCTGCGCTGCTGGTCGATGATCACCCCGTCGAGCGTGCGCGCGAGCGTGACCGTGCCTTGGTCGGGTTCCAGCTCTCCGGTCAGCAACTTGAGCAGCGTGGTCTTGCCCGCGCCGTTCGCGCCGACCACGCCGATCCGGTCGCCGCGGGTGATCCGCAGGGTGAAGTCCTTGATGATCGGGCGTTCGCCGAAATATTTCGTCACCTTGTCGGCGACGATTACCGCCTTGGTCTTCACATCGTCGCTCGCCAGCTTGAGCTTGGCCGGGCCTTGCGGGCCGAGCATCGCCGCGCGCTGGGCGCGCATTTCCCACAGTTTTTCCAGCCGGCCCTGGTTGCGCTTGCGCCGCGCGGTCACCCCGCGTTCGAGCCAGTGTGCCTCGAGCTTGAGCTTGGCGTCGAGCTTGTCCGAAGCGCGCGCATCCTCGGCGTAGATCGTCTCCATCCACGCTTCGTAGCCGCCGAAGCCGATGTCCTTGCGGCGCAACGCTCCGCGGTCGAGCCACAGCGTGGCCTTGGTCAGCCGGGTCAGGAACGTGCGGTCGTGGCTGATCGCAACGAACGCGCCGTTATACCGCGCCAGCCAGCTTTCGAGCCAGTCGATCGCGGCAAGATCGAGATGGTTGGTCGGCTCGTCGAGCAGGAGCAGGTCGGGCTCGCTGGCGAGCGCGCGCGACAGCGCGGCGCGACGGCGCTCGCCCCCGCTGGCGCTTTTCGCCGGGCGCTCGAGATCAATCCCGAGCTGGCCGGCGATCGCCTCAACCGCGTGGCGCGGCGGCGCGCCAGGCTCCGCCAGCGCAAAGTCCATCAGCGTGCCGGCGGCCGTGAAGAACGGATCCTGTTCGAGCATCACGATCCGGGTGCCCGGCTGGATCGAGCGCTTGCCGCGGTCGGCCTCGATCTGCCCGGCGAGCAGCCGCAGCAGCGTGGTCTTGCCCACCCCGTTGCGCCCGATCAGTGCGAGCCGGTCACGCGGGCCGATATGGACGTCGAGGTCCTGGAACAGCCACCCGGCGCCCTGGATCAGGCTCAGCCCCTCCCAGCTCAAGATCGGTGCGGCGGCCATGCCGGGGCGCCCTAGAGGGTGAAGGGCGGCGTTGACAAGCGCGGCGCGGATGCGGACATGGCGCGAATGCGGACTGTCTGGTTCAATGGCGAATTTGTTGCAGCGGACGCGGCGCGGATTTCGATATTCGACCGCGGGCTGCTGTTCGGCCAAGCGGTGTACGAAGTCGCTCCGGTGGTCGGCGGACGGATCGCAAATTGGCCGCGCCACGCCGCGCGGCTGGCCGATTCGCTCGAAACCGCGATGATCGCCGATGCCACCGACTGGCCGCCGATCCTGGCCGAGCTGATCGCGCGCAACGCGCTGGACGAAGGCCGCGTCTATCTTCAGGTCACCGGAGGATCGCAAGGTGACCGCGATTTCGCCCAGCCCCAGCCGATGCCGCCGCCGAACCGGTTCGCGTTCACCCAGACCGCCGACATGCTCGCCGATCCGCGGGCCGAAAGCGGGCTCAGCGTGATCCTGCGCCCCGACCTGCGATGGGGTCTGCGCGCGGCCAAGACTACGCAATTGCTCTATGCACTCCGGATGAAGGAGGAAGCGCGGATCGCCGGGGCCGACGATGTGTGGATGATCGAGAACGGCATGATTACCGAGGCGACCAGCCAGAACGCGCACATCGTCGACGCGCGCGGAGTGCTGGTGACGCACCCGGTCCATCGCCGCGCCGCGCCTGGCGGGGTGTTGCCCGGGATCACGCGGATGTCGGTGATCGACATCGCGGCGGCGCAGGGCATCGCTATCGAAGAGCGAGCGTTTTCACCGGAAGAATTGTTCGCCGCGCATGAGGCGTTCGTATCTGCCGCCGGATCGCTCGTCCTGCCGGTGACGCGCGTCGATGGCCGGGCGATCGGCGACGGACGACCGGGCCCGATCACCCGCACCTTGCGCGCCAGCTATATCGAAGCGTTGCGGGGCGGCTGAGGGCTGACCGCGCCGTTCAGCCAAGCGTAAAGCCGCACTGTCCATGGCCCAACTTCGTCACCTGCCGGAGAATGCAAATGTTGAAGACCGTCCTGCCGTTTGCCGCAATTGCGCTGATTGCCAGCCCCGCCGCAGCTGCCGAAATCCAGATCCAGAGCGTCGGACCGATCATCGAGCTTTCGGTCAGCCAGACGGTCAACGCCGTGCCCGATACCGCCACGGTCGGAGCGGGCGTGCAAACTCGCGCGATGACGGCGGACGGCGCGGCGCGCGAAAACGCCGTGAAGATGGACGCGATCATCGCCCGCATCCGCGCGCTCGGCGTGGCCAAGGAAGATATTCAAACCTCCAACTTCAGCATTAATCCCCAGTTTCAGTACAACAACGACAACACGCCGCCCAAGTTCATCGGCTATGACGTGGCCAACATGGTCACGGTCAAGCTGCGCAAACTCGACCGGGTCGGACCAGCGCTCGACGCCCTGATTGCCAGCGGCGCCAACAGCATCAACGGGCCAAGCTTCATGCTCGACAACGACACCGCCGCGCGCTCCGCCGCGCGCCGCGCCGCGTTTACCGATGCGCAGTCGCGCGCCCGCGAACTTGCCGGGCTTGCCGGGTACACCGGGGTAAAGCTGCTCGAAATCTCGGAAAGCTATGCCAACGCCAGGCCCATGCCGATGGAGCGCGAGATCATGGTCACCGCAATGCGCGCGGACAAGGCCACCCCGATCGAGCCTGGACAAGTGGGAACGATGGCGAGCCTGACGGTCAAATACGAGATGACCCGTTAGCGCATGAACCCCGGGGGCGGCGGACATTCACCCGTTGTTCAATGCTTTGCGCATAGGCCGAGCCAAATGATCCGCCGTCTTGTTCTTTGTCTGTCAACGCTTGCGGTACTCGCCGCGGTACCGGCGCGCGCCGAGCCCAATGCCGAGCAGGACCAGGCGCGCCGCGATACGCGCGCGGGCAACGTGCGACCGCTGCGCGATATCGAGCGCCGGGTCATCCCGACGATGCCGGGGATGCAGTATCTCGGACCCGAATACGATCCGACCGCGTTTGCCTATCGGCTCAAGTTCATTCGCGATGGCCGCGTGGTCTTTGTCGATGTCGACGCGCGCTCGGGACTTGTCCTCCATCAATCGCGCTGACATCGTTTTCGCCTTGGACCGGCTGGCCCGTTGCTTGACGCTTCGGGGCTTTCGCCGCATGGCTTGGCGCATCGCAGCTCGCTGCCCGGCGGCGGTAAACAGGGACATCAAGCCATGCGCATCCTGATCGTCGAGGATGAACCCACTCTCGGCAAGCAGCTCAAATCCACGCTCGAATCGACGGGATACGCGGTCGACCTGTCGGTCGACGGCGAGGACGGGCACTATATGGGCTCGTCGGAGGATTACGACGCGGTGATCCTCGATCTCGGCCTGCCCGAGATCGATGGTCTGACGGTGCTTGGCATGTGGCGCAAGGAAGGTCGCACGTTTCCCGTGCTCGTGCTGACGGCGCGCGATAGCTGGTCGGACAAGGTCGCCGGGCTCGACGCAGGCGCGGACGATTACCTTGCCAAGCCGTTCCAGAGCGAGGAATTGATAGCCCGCTTGCGCGCGCTGATCCGCCGTGCTTCGGGCAACTCGTCGTCGGAATTGACTGCGGGCGACGTCCGCCTCGATACCCGTTCGGGCCGCGTGACGCTGGCCGGCGAACCGGTCAAGCTGACCGCGCAGGAATACAAGCTCCTTTCGTATCTGCTCCACCACAAAGGCAAGGTCGTGAGCCGGACCGAGCTGATCGAGCACATTTACGATCAGGATTTCGATCGCGATTCCAACACCATCGAAGTTTTCGTCACGCGCATTCGCAAGAAGCTGGGAGCCGACGTGATCACCACGATTCGCGGACTGGGCTATAGTCTCGACGATCCCGCTGGGCCGGGCCGGGGTTGAGGTAGCCACGGCTGACGACGCGCCCGCTGTAACTGTCCGTCCCCTTCGCGAACGCGGGGGTCCAGATTCCGTGCCTGCGCGCGGTACTGCTTCACCGGCTCCCGGCGCGCGCGGGGCTGGCGGTGATACCGCCGTTTCCACCAAACCCGCGCACACCGGATCGCTGTCGCGGCGGATGATCGTTATTGCCGCGGGGTGGATCACCATACTCCTCCTCGGTGGCGGCTTGGCACTCGACCGCACGCTCACCGGGCTGGTCACGCACAATTTCGACGACCAGCTGGGCTACATGCTGACCGCAATGGTCGCCTCGGCCGAAATCGGTCCCGACGGCGAGGTGTTTTTCAACCGTCCGCTCGGCGACCAGCGGTTTCTCGAGCCCAACAGCGGGCTTTACTGGCAGATCAGCGCCAAGGGCCACGACGTGTTCCCCTCGCGCTCGTTATGGGACCGCAGCCTGACCATTCCCGCGGCGCATTTCGACGCGGCGCCGCACACTTACGATACCGCGCAATTCCCTGGTGAGCCGCTGCGGGTGATGGAACGTTCGATCATCCTCCCCGGCAGCCAGACCCAGTGGTGGTTCACCGTTGCCGCCAGCCGCGGCGAGCTCGATTTCCAGATCGCGCGGATCCGCGCGATCCTCCTGTACAGCTTCGTCGTTCTCGGGCTCGGGCTGTTCGGGATGGCGGCGCTGCAAACCTATTACGGGCTTGGCCCGCTGCGCCGCATTCGCCGCGCGATCCAGGAAATGCGCACGACCGGCACCGGGAGAGTGACCGAACCCCTGCCGCTCGAGGTGACCCCGCTGGTCGACGAGCTTAACGCGCTGCTCGCGCATTCCGAACGCCAGGCCGAAGAAGCGCGCACGCACGCGGGCAACCTTGCGCACGCGCTCAAGACCCCGCTGACGGTAGTGATGAACGCCGCGACAGCGCATGCTCCCGACCTGGCCGACACCGCGATCCGCGAGGCTGGGGTGATGCGCCGCCAGGTCGACCATCACCTTGCCCGCGCCCGCGCGGTCGGGCGGCGTTCGGCCGGATTTTCGCGCGCAGGAGTGTGGGACAGCGTCGAGGCAGTGCTGCGCGCGGTCACCCGGCTTTACGACCACGCGCGGTTCGATCTCGACGGCAACCGCGAGGCGGTGGTCGCGATCGAGCGCCAGGACCTCGACGAAATCCTCGGCAACCTGATCGAGAACGCGGCCAAATACGGCGGGGGCAGCGTGTTCGTGACGGTCGACGCTGTCGCCGGTTCACCCGAATGCGAAATCTGGGTCGAGGACGATGGGAAGGGCATTCCCGAAGAGGAGCGGGTACGCATTTTCGATCGCGGCGCCCGGCTCGATACCGGCAAGCCCGGCACCGGGCTGGGACTGGCGATCGTCCGCGACGTCGCGGAAATCTACGGCGGCTCGGTCGAACTCGACGAGAGCGAGGATCTGGGCGGGCTGCTGGTCAGGTTGCGGTTGCCGCGGGTGGGTTAAAACCCATTCACCTGCCCTCAGTCAGCCAGGACCGTTGACCTGCGCCTGCTCGTGATGGCGGATCACTTCGTCGATGATGAAGCGCAGGAACTTCTCGGAAAACTCCGGATCGAGCTGCGCTTCGCCCGCGAGTTTGCGCAGCCGCGCGATCTGGCGTTCCTCGCGGCTGGGATCGGACGGGGGCAGGGCGTTGGCGGCTTTGAACGCGCCCACTGCCTTGGTGATGCGAAACCGTTCGGCGAGGATATGGATCAGCGCGGCGTCGATATTGTCGATGCTGGCGCGAAAGCTGGCGAGCGCATCATCGGTGGTGGGCGGCGATTGGTCCATCCGCGCTGCGCTACCATGACAAAACCGGCAAGGCCATTGCCCGCTTTGCACTTGCCAAGCCGTGCGGCCCCGCGCACTTGCGCCTGATGAGCGCCGAGATCGTCCCGCTTCGCCTTCGCCCCGCCGCCGCCGCGCAGCCCTCGCTGACGCCGATGCTGAGCCTGACAGCGCCCGGCATGAACCGCGTCAACGCGGTGATCCTCGACCGGATGCAGAGCGAAATTCCGCTGATCCCCGCGCTTGCCGGGCATCTCATCGCTGGCGGGGGCAAGCGCATGCGTCCGATGCTGACGCTGGCGAGCGCGTGCCTGCTCGATTACCAGGGCGACCGCCAGCACAAGCTCGCCGCCGCGGTCGAGTTCATTCACACCGCCACGCTGCTCCACGACGATGTCGTCGACGGATCGGACCTACGCCGAGGCAAGGCTACCGCCAACATCGTGTTCGGCAATCCAGCGACAGTGCTGGTCGGCGATTTCCTGTTCAGCCGCGCGTTCGAACTGATGGTCGAGGACGGCAGCCTGAAGGTCCTGCGCATTCTCAGCCACGCCAGCGCGGTGATCGCCGAAGGTGAGGTCGATCAACTGACCGCGGCACGCCACATCGAAACCAGCGAAGAACGCTATCTCGGGATCATCGGTGCAAAGACCGCGGCGCTGTTCGCTGCCGCCTGCCGGATCGCCGCGGTCGTGGCCGAGCGCGGCGAGGCGGTCGAACAAGCGCTCGACGACTATGGCCGCAACCTCGGGATCGCGTTCCAACTGGTCGACGATGCAATCGACTACGATTCCGAAAGCGCCGAGATGGGCAAGGGCAAGGGCGACGATTTCCGCGACGGCAAGATGACGCTGCCGGTGATCCTCGCCTACGCCCGCGGCAGCGACAACGAGCGCGCGTTCTGGCGCGCCGCGATTGCCGGGCACCGGACCAGCGACGCCGATCTCGCCGAGGCGGTCGAGCTTATCGGGCGCCACGATGCGGTGTCCGCCACGCGAGAACGCGCGCGGCATTTCGCGCAGCGCGCGATCGATGCCATCGCGGGGTTCCCGACCGGCGCGGCACGCGCAGCGATGGTCGAGGCGGCCGAATTCGCGGCGGCGCGGCGGTATTGATCCTCGGAAGGCGGGGTTGAGCAAACCCGCGCCAGGCATGTCTGATCTTCCGATCCACGGGGTTCTTCCGGACCTGCTCGCTGCGCTGCGCGAACAGACCGGTGCGGTGCTGATTGCCCCTCCCGGCGCGGGCAAAACCACCGCGGTCGCGCCGGCGCTGCTCGGCGAGCCGTGGTGCAGCGGGACCGTCGTCGTGCTGTCGCCCCGCCGCGTCGCCGCGCGGGCCGCAGCCGAACGGATGTCCGAACTGCTGGGCGAACCCGTTGGCACCACGGTCGGCTATGCCACCCGGCTCGATAGCAAGCGTTCGCACGCGACGCGCGTCGTGGTGATGACCGAGGCAATTTTCGTCGCCGCGATCCTTGCCGATCCCGAGCTTGCGGGGATCAGCGCGATCCTGTTTGACGAGGCTCACGAACGCCACCTCGACAGCGACCTGGCGCTCGCGCTCGCTGCCGAAACCCGCGCGGTACTGCGCCCCGATCTGCGCCTGCTGGTCATGTCGGCGACCATCAACGGCGCGCGCTTTGCGGCCTTGCTCGGCGCTGCGCCGGTGATCGAGAGTGCCGGGGTAGCCTGGCCGCTCGACGTGCGCTGGCTCGGTGCGCGGCCTGAACTGCGCATCGAGGATGCGGTCGCCGCCTCAGTGAAGACCGCATGGCGCGAGACGACGGGGGACATACTCGCTTTCTTGCCCGGGGTACGCGAGATCGAGCGCTGCGCCGAGCGGCTGCGCGAACAGCTTCCCGAGGCTCCGATCCTGCCGCTCCACGGGCAGGTCGATCCCGCCGCGCAGCGCAGCGCGATCCGCCGCGACGCACAGGGCCGCCGCCGGATCGTGCTGGCGAGCGCGATCGCCGAAACCTCGCTCACGCTCGATGGGGTCAGCGTGGTCGTCGACAGCGGGCTCTCGCGCCGCGCCGAGTTCGACAAGGCCGCGGGCGTCACCCGGCTGGTCACTCACACCGCCAGCCAGGCCGCGAGCGCACAGCGCGCCGGGCGTGCTGCGCGGCAGGGCCCGGGCACTGCCTACCGCTTGTGGGAAGCGGCCGCGCACCCGGGACGGGCGCGGTTCGACCCGCCCGAGATGCTGACTGCCGATCTCACGCCGCTGACCCTCAAGCTGGCGCAGTGGGGTGCGGGCGATCCCGGTGCCATGGCGTGGCTCGATCCGCCGCCGGCAGCCGCGCTGGCGGCGGCGCGGGCGCGGTTGGTAGCGCTGGGCGCGCTCGACGAAGCCGGGCGCATCACGCCGCACGGGCGCGCGCTGGCGGCGGTACCGCTCGATCCGCCGCTCGCCCACATGCTGGTGTGGGCGGGCAGGCGTGGTGCCGGGGAAATCGCGGCGAAGCTCGCACTGCTCCTCCAGGAGCGCGGGCTCGGCGGGCGCGGCGAGGATCTGGCGGCGCGGCTGGCGCGGTGGGAGAGTGATCGCAGCGCGCGCGCCGAACCTTCGCGCAAACTCGCCGCGCGCTGGGTCAGGGCAGGAGCGGGGCAGGGGCCCGAGCGTGAGCGCGGAGAACAGCCGCCGCTGGGCGTCATCCTCGCGCAGGCGTTCCCCGATAATCTCGCGCGGCGCCGCGATGGTGGCGGCGAAGACTGGATTTGCACGGGAGGGCGCGGGCTTAGGCTCGATCCCGCGTCCCCGCTCGCGCGCGCCGAGTGGCTTGCGGTCGGCGATGCCCAAGGCGAGGCGAAAGGCGCGCGGATCACCGCCGCCGCCGCGCTCTCGCTGGCCGAGGTCGAGGCGTGGCTGGCCGAACGTATCACCGCATCTCCGGTGCTCCGTTGGATTGCCGAGGAGCGGCGGGTCGAGGCGCTGATCGAGCGCCGCCTCGGGGCTATTCTCGTCTCGCGCGGGCCCGACCCGGCGCCCGATACCGCGGCGCTCGAGGCGTTTCTGATCGAGCGGGTCGAGCGCGGCGGGCTGGACTTGCTGCCGTTCTCGCAGGCATCGCGCGCGCTGCTCGTGCGGTGCGAATATGCCGGCGTTGCCGCGCTCGCACCGCCGACGTTGATCGCCGACCTTGCGGATTGGGTCGGGCCGCTGCTGCGCGGTCAGCGGAGGCTGGATGCGATTGCACCCACGGCGCTTCACGATGCGTTGCTGGCCCGGCTCGATTACGCCGCCCGCCGCGATCTGGATGCGCGCGCGCCGGCCAGCTTCGTCAGTCCGGCGGGCAGCCAACACCCGATAGATTTTGGCGATCCTGCCGGGCCCAGTGTCGAAGTCCGCGTTCAGGCGCTGTTCGGGCTCGACACCCATCCGCTGATTGGTCGCCCGCCGCGGCCATTGCTGCTCAAGCTGACATCGCCAGCGGGGCGGCCCTTGCAGGTTACGCAGGACTTGCCGGGGTTCTGGCGTGGGACCTGGCGCGACGTCCAGCGCGAGATGAAGGGCCGCTATCCGCGACACCGCTGGCCCGATGCGCCGTGGGCCGAGGATCCGAGCCTCAAGACGCGCAACGCATTCGATCGGCAACGCGGGGCTTGATTTGCCGCGCGTTTGGCGGGAAAGCCGGGATATGACCGCACGTATCTATCAGCGACCGAAAAACGCCATGCAATCGGGCCGCGCGCTGACTGACGAGTGGTTGCTCGAATTTGCGCCGGCCGAGGCGAAGCGCGCCGATCCGCTGATGGGCTGGGCAGGATCGGGCGACACCCAGGCGCAAGTCGTGCTCAAGTTTTCCGATCTTGCCGAGGCGCAGGCTTACGCGGCGCGTTACGGTATCGACGCGCAGGTGCACGAGCCTGCGGTGCGCAAGCTCAAGCTCCAGACCTACGCAGACAAATTTCGCTAGAGGCACCGCCGGTGGGCGGCACCTCTAGCCGGAAAGTTTAGCGCAGTTCGAGACGGTTCTGTTCGTAGGCCCGGCGGCAATCCTGGGCATCGTGCTTGATGTCCGAATCGATCAGCAAGGTCGTGGTCATCCCCGCGCCGATGAAGCGCTTGTCGTCGCATTCGCCGTTCTTGGCCCAGCTGCTGCTGTCGTCGCCCCAGACGATGTGGCTCGAATCGCGGCCCGCAGCCACGGTCGTCCCGGCGTTCCAGGTAACCCGGCCCTGGGTATAGGCGGTGCGGCAATCGGTGGCATCGTGGTTGATGTCCGAATCGATCAGGATCGAAGCCATCGCCGCGCCGCTGAAGCGCTTGTCGTCGCATTCGCCATTGCGCGCCCAGCGGCTGCTGTCGTCGCCGAAGTTGATCGTCGTGGTCGTCGCCGCGCCGCCGGCCGGACGGTGCCCGCCCGCGTAGGACAAGCGGCCCGCGTTGAAGGCGTTGCGGCAATCGGTTGCGTCGTGCTTGATGTCGCTGTCGATCAGCAACGTCGCAGTCATCCCCGGACCGGTGAAGCGCATGTCGTCGCACTCACCGTTCTTCGAGAACGTGCTGCTGTCGTCGCCGAAATCGGGCGCCTGCGCGTGGGCCGCACCGGGCAAGGCCATCGCCATTGTCAGTATTGCGGCAAACGATTCGCGAACTTTATGTGCCATGTAAGACCCCTGTTTCCCTAACCCGACTCGGTCGGATATGCGCCCGGTTTTAGTCTATTCCGCTCGCGCCGGCTTGTCATTACACGACAGCGCAGCCATATGCGCGGCCGGGAGTCGGGTGGGCGTTTGCGTTCGCCAACCTGGTCAGGTCCGGAAGGAAGCAGCCACAGCGGGTTGCGGCGGGTCACCCGGCTCCTTTTACCGTCCGAACGTTTCCCGGCACCGGGTTTTTCGCCCAGCGGGCTTCGACTTTCGCGCTGGACGATCCTAGATAACCGGCGATGCCCGATTCCTCCGAAAACTTTGGCCAGATCGAAACCGGCGACGAACCTTCGCTGGGCATGGACTTGCCCGTGCGCAGCGCCGCGGGTTCCGCCGCGCCGCAGCCTTACCGCGTGCTCGCGCGCAAGTACCGGCCGCAGACCTTTGCCCAATTGATCGGCCAGGATGCGATGGTCCAGACTTTGGGTAACGCCATCCGCCGCGAGCGGCTGGCGCACGCCTTTCTGATGACCGGGGTTCGCGGCGTGGGCAAAACCAGCACCGCGCGGCTGATCGCGAAGGCGCTCAACTGCATCGGCGCGGACGGGCAGGGCGGGCCCACGATCGATCCATGCGGGGTATGTGAGCCGTGCATCGCGATCGCCGAGGGGCGACACATCGATGTGATCGAGATGGATGCCGCCAGCCACACCGGGGTCGACGACATGCGCGCGATCATCGAGGCGGGGCGCTATGCCGCGGTTTCCGCGCGCTACAAGATCTACATCATCGACGAAGTGCACATGCTCTCGAAAAGCGCGTTCAATGCGCTGCTCAAGACGCTCGAGGAACCGCCGGCGCATGTGAAGTTCCTGTTCGCGACGACCGAGGCCGACAAACTGCCGGTAACCGTGCTGTCGCGGTGCCAGCGGTTCGATCTGCGGCGAGTTGCGGCGCCGCAACTCGCGGACCATTTCGCGGCGATCTGCGCGGCGGAACATGTCGCTGCAGAAGATCAGGCGCTGGCGATGATTGCCGCGGCGGCCGAAGGTTCGGTGCGCGATGGACTGTCGATCCTCGACCAGGCGATCGCGCATGCCGATCTCGATGCGAGCGACGGCGGCGCGCAGGTTACCGCCGATCAGGTCCGCGAAATGCTCGGGCTGGCGGACCGCACGGCGCAGCGGCGGATGCTGAGCGCGCTGCTGGCGGGCGATGGTGCGGCGATGCTCGAGGTGGTGGCCGCGCAGTATTTGCTGGGGGTCGAGCCGGTGGCGCTGATGCGTGGAGCGATGGATCTGGTTCACCGGATCACGGTCGCCCAGGTTGGCCAAAGCGGCGCGGATGCCTTGGCAATCGAGGAACGTGAGGCGATCGAGGGGTGGGCAAAGTCGCTGAGCGCTGGGCAACTCCACCGGTTGTGGCAACTGCTGATCAAGGGCCACGATGAAGTTCGCGTCGCGCCCGATCCGCTGGTTTCGGCGCAAATGGCGCTTTTGCGCGTGTTGCACGCTTCCGATCTGCCCGATCCGGGGACTTTGCTGCGCCGGATTGAAAACCTCGCGCAAACCGGTGCGACCCTGCCTCAAACGAGCACAACGTCGAATCCTGCCAGCGTAACCCCAGCCACGCTCGACTGGGCGGAACTGGTCGCGCGGGTCGATACGCTCAAGCCGGTCGCGGCCAGCTTGATGCGCAACTGGGTGCGCGTGATCGCACTCGAGCCCGAACTGCTCCGTTATGCTCTGGCGCCGGGCTACACCGGCGACGTCGCGGCCGATTTGCGCGACGGCCTGCTCGCGGCGACGGGTGAGCGCTGGACGCTCGAACTCGTTGCCGAGGGCGGCGAACCGGCCTTGCGCGAAATCGCCGAACAGCGCGCCTCCGATGCCGCCGCCGAAGTGCGCGCCTCGCCGCTGGTCGCGGCGGCGTTTGCGGCATTTCCGGACGCCGAGATCGTTACCGATGAACCTGCCGCCGCGCGCGGCGAACGCAACTGGAGCCGATGATGCAATCGATGGAAGAAATGATCCGCGCCGCGCAGGCCGCCGCCGAAACCATTCAGAAGCAGATGGGCGAGGCCGATACCAAGCTGGAAGCGATGGAAGTCGAAGGCGCGGCGGGTGGCGGTCTGGTCAAGATCACCTGTTCGGCCAAGGGCCGGGTGATCCGGGTCGCAATCGACGACAGCCTGATCCAGCCGAGCGAGAAGCAGATGCTCGAGGACCTGGTCGCCGCTGCGTTCAACGATGCCCGGACCAAAGCCGAGCAAGTCGCCGGACGCGAGATGGAGCGGATCCAGCAAGGGATGGGGCTGCCTGCCGGATTCAACTTGCCCGGGATGACCTGAGCCGGCGCGCTTGCCCGGGGAGGCGTCCACAGCCGCGGCGCCGTGCGCCATTGCGCGTTTCCCGCGCGCTCCCCATATTGCCGGGTGAGCGGGCATTGGCCCGCAGCTGCGCTGCCCGACCTGGGCCGCGGCGCGCTATAATGGACGGACAGACATGACGCTTCACCCGCTGCTTCCCTTGCGCGACATCGTCGTGTTTCCTGGCATGGTCGTGCCGCTGTTCGTGGGCCGCGAAAAGTCGGTCGCCGCGCTGGAAAGCGCGATGGCGGGGGACAAGGACATCTTCCTCGTCGCCCAGCTCGATCCGGCCTGCGACGATCCCGAGCGCGACGACCTCTACGATGTCGGCGTGATCGCCACCGTTCTCCAGTTGCTCAAGCTGCCCGATGGCACCGTGCGCGTGCTGGTCGAGGGTCAGCAGCGCGCTACGCTCGAAAGCCTGCGCGAAGAAGGTGAGATGATCGTCGCGCAAATCGAGCCGGTGGCAGCGGTCGCGGCCTCGGGCAACGAGGTTGCCGGAATGATGCGCAGCGTCGTCGATCAGTTCGGCGAATACGCCAAGCTCAACAAGAAACTGTCGAACGACTCGGGCGACCAGCTCGGTGAGATCGCCGACGCCTCGAAGCTGGCCGACGAGGTTGCCGCCAACCTCAACGCCAAGGTCGCCGACAAGCAGTCTCTGCTGACCGAGAGCGATCCGCTCAAGCGGCTGGAGATGGTCTACAGCTTCATGGAAGGCGAGCTTGGCGTGCTCCAGGTCGAGCGCAAGATCCGCGGGCGGGTCAAGCGCCAGATGGAGAAGACCCAGCGCGAATATTACCTCAACGAGCAGATGAAGGCGATCCAGTCCGAGCTTGGCGGCGAGGACGGCGAAACCAACGAGCTGGCCGAATTGCAGGACAAGATCGACAAGCTCAAGCTGCCCAAGGAAGCTCGTGCCAAGGCGCAAGCCGAGCTCAAGAAGCTCAAGACGATGCAGCCGATGAGCGCCGAGGCGACCGTCATCCGCAACTATCTCGATGTTCTGCTCGGGCTGCCGTGGGGCAAGAAATCGAAGGTCAAGAAAGACATCGCGGCGGCGCAGGCAATCCTCGACGAGGATCACTACGCGCTGGAGAAAGTCAAAGACCGGATCGTCGAATACCTTGCGGTGCAGGCGCGGACCAACAAGCTCAAGGGCCCGATCCTGTGCCTGGTCGGCCCTCCGGGTGTCGGCAAGACCAGCCTCGGCAAGTCGATCGCCCGCGCCACTGGGCGCGAATTCGTGCGCCAGTCATTGGGCGGCGTGCGCGACGAGGCCGAGATCCGCGGCCATCGCCGCACCTATATCGGCTCGCTGCCGGGCAAGGTCATCACCAACCTCAAAAAGGCGGGGACCAGCAATCCGCTGTTCCTGCTCGATGAGATCGACAAGCTCGGCCAGGACTTCCGCGGCGATCCCGCTTCGGCGCTGCTCGAGGTGCTCGACCCCGAGCAGAACGCCAAGTTCCAGGACCACTACCTCGAACTCGATTACGACCTGTCGGACATCATGTTCGTCACCACCGCGAACAGCCTCAACCTGCCGCAGGCGCTGCTCGACCGGATGGAGATCATCCGCCTGGAAGGCTACACCGAAGACGAAAAGGTCGAGATCGCCGAGCGCCACTTGATCGCCAAGCAGATCGAGGCCCACGGGCTCAAGGACGGTGAGTTTACGCTGACCACCGAAGGCCTGCGCGATCTGGTCCGCTACTACACGCGCGAGGCCGGCGTGCGGACGCTGGAGCGCGAGATCGCTCGGCTGGCGCGCAAGTCGCTTCGCCGGATCCTCGAGGGCAAGGACTCCGCGATCACCGTCACCGCCGAAAATCTCGGCGAGTTTGCGGGCGTGCGCAAATATCGCCACGGGATGTCCGACGACGAGGCACAGGTCGGCGCGGTGACCGGACTGGCGTGGACCGAAGTCGGCGGCGAACTGCTGACGATCGAAAGCGTCACCGTCCCCGGCAAGGGCGCGGTGCGGACCACCGGCAAGCTGGGCGAAGTGATGACCGAAAGCGTCCAGGCGGCCTTCAGCTTCGTCAAGGCGCGTGCTCCCGCATACGGGATCAAGCCGTCGTTGTTCCAGCGCAAGGACATCCACATCCACTTGCCCGAAGGCGCGGTGCCCAAGGACGGGCCGAGCGCGGGCGTGGGCATGGTCACCTCGATCGTCTCGACGCTGACCGGCATCCCCGTGCGCGCCGACGTGGCGATGACCGGCGAGGTAACCCTGCGCGGACGCGTCCTCGGCATCGGCGGGCTGAAGGAAAAGCTGCTCGCAGCACTGCGCGGGGGCATCACGACGGTGCTGATCCCCGAGGACAATCGCAAGGACCTTGTCGAAATCCCCGCTAACATTCTCAACGGGCTCGAGATCGTGCCCGTGAGCCATGTCGACGAAGTTTTGGCGCGGGCCCTGGTCACGCCGACGAGCGCGATCGAGTGGACCGAAGCGGACGATTTGGCCAGTCAGCCGCTGGTGCCGGCGGCGCCCGCGGCGCCGGTTGCGCCGACCGCGCATTAAAGTCCAAAAAAACGTGATCACCCGCGCAGGCGGAGGCCTCAAGCAGAATCAGACCATCTAGTCGCCTGAAGTCCCCGCCTTCGCGCGGAGGCGGCTGAATTTATGGTGCGTCGCAGCGAATCGGTAGCGATCCGATATGGTGCAATGCGGCATCGGGGATAATCGGACGGGAGCAAGCCTCGGTTCGTCGAAATCGACGCAATTTGGTGGAGAAACGACGTTCAAACGCGCCATTTGGCTTTGACAGCCTCGGCAAAAGCCGCTCAATTCCGCGCACCGAGAGGCGATTCCGCTTATTTCGATAATTTCTCAGCTAGGGGTTCCCGCACATGAACAAGAACGATCTCATCAGCGCCGTCGCCGATTCCAGCGGACTGACGCGCGGAGACGCGATGAAAGCCGTCGAAGGCGTTTTCGAAGCGATTTCCGGTTCGCTCAAGAAGGGCGATGAAGTCCGTCTCGTCGGCTTCGGCACGTTCTCGGTCGCCAAGCGCAAGGCTTCGACCGGCCGCAACCCGCGGACCGGCGAACCGATGCAGATCAAGGCATCGTCGCAGCCCAAGTTCAAGGCCGGCAAAGGCCTCAAGGATTCGGTGAACTAAGCACCGCTTCGATTGGCCGCACGCCTCGCGGCCCGATACGATTACGCCGCGCTAGCCCAGAAGGCTGGCGCGGCGTTTTCTTTTGCGGCTGGTGTCCGGCTCAAGTCAAACCCGCGTGGCTGCGGCATAAAGCGCGATCGCCGCGGCGTTCGAGACATTCAGGCTTTCCATCGCCTCGCTAATTGGAAGTCGCGCCAATGCGTCGCAGTGCTGCTGGATATTATGGCGCATTCCGTCGCCTTCAGCCCCGAGCACCAGCGCCACCGGGCCCGCGGGCAGCGCCTCGGCCAGCGTGGTGGTCCCGGCGCCGGTCAGGCCGATCCGCCAGTATCCGGCCTCGGCTACATCTTCGAGCGCGCGGGCCAGATTGACCACGCGGACCCAAGGCACCAATTCGAGCGCGCCCGACGCAGACTTCGCGACGACTCCCGATTCGGGTGGGGCATGACGATCCTGGGTAAGCAGCGCGCAGGCGCCGAACGCGGCGGCGGAACGCAGGATCGCGCCAACGTTGTGCGGATCGGTAACCTGGTCGAGCACCACCAGCGGACGCATCGCGTCGCCGTGGAGCACGTCCTCGAGATAGACGTCCTCGAGCGGATCGCATTCCAGCACCAGTCCCTGGTGCGGCGCGTCGCGCGCGACCAGGCGGCCAAGGTCCGCGGGCTGGGCATAGTCGATCGTGAAGTTCTCGGGCAGTTCGCCATCGAGCGAGGCGATTCCTTCGCGCGTCGCCCACAGCTTGCGGTGATTGCGCGCGGGGTTGAGCAGCGCGGCTTCGACCGCATGGCGGCCCCATAGCCGCACCGGCGCACCGGTCCGCCCGCTGCCGCGCCCGCCCTGCATCCGCCCGGCGCGCCCGCGCAGCGCGCGCGAAGGCCGCTCGTCGCCGTTTCTGGCCATGTCGTTGTTACTCCCGCGTTACCAGCGCGGGCCCTGCCAGTGCGCCCATTGACAGGCAAGCACGGCTTCGCCAATGACGCGCGTTCTCGGCCGGGACGCCCCTTTGGGGCAGCAAATGCGGGTCAGACCGCCACCGGCAAGCTGGTGTGGACAGGTGGCCGAGTGGTTAATGGCAGCAGACTGTAAATCTGCCCGCGAGAGCGTACGCTGGTTCGAATCCAGCCCTGTCCACCACCGCTGCTCGCCATCCGGATCGCTTGTAATGCAGCGGCTATCCCCGGCTTTAACCCGCAAATCTGCCGGTTTCGGGTTGTGACTCAGCGGGCGAGGCCCTAAATGTAGGTTATGCCCGGAGAAATTCTCGATAGCAGGGGGCGCGGCGAAGCCACTTGGCATTGGCCGACGATCCACCCTGAAGGGCGCAAGTTCGCGCTTATCGCTGCAGCCGCCTGCGCCGTCACCGCCTGGTGCGCCTGGGAAACCCTGGCCTGGCCGTTGGGCGCGCTGACCCTCGGGATACTGGCCTTCTTCCGCGATCCCGAGCGGGTGGTGCCGCAAGGCGAACGGTTCATCGTCGCCCCGGCCGATGGTCTGGTGACGCTCATCAAGAAAGTTGCTCCGCCGCGCGAACTGACGATCGACGACGGCACCGGGGGCGGCGTGCTGGCGGAAACGCCGCTCACGCGGATTTCGATTTTCATGAGCGTGTTCGACGTCCACATCAATCGCGCGCCGATCGGCGGTACGGTCAAACGCGTGGTCTATATCCCGGGTAAGTACCTCAATGCCGATCTCGACAAGGCCAGCGACGAAAACGAGCGGCAGCACATCCTGATCGAACGCAGCGACGGGGTCTCGGTCGGCTTCACCCAGATTGCCGGGTTGATCGCCCGACGAATCGTGCCGTTCGTCAAGACCGGAGACATCCTTGCCGCGGGCCAGCGGGTCGGGCTTATCCGTTTCGGCAGCCGGGTCGACGTGTATCTGCCCGATGGCACCGAACCGCGGATCGTGCTGGGTCAGCGGATCGTTGCGGGCGAGACCGTGCTCGGCGAAATCGGTCAAACCGCGCTGATCGAGGGCGTTAGCCAGTGAGCGACGGGCCGGTGCGGGGCGTCCACGGCGATCCGTCCGCGCGTTCCGACCTGCCGAGTGGGCTGACCCTGCGCGCACTGTTCCCCAACGCGATAACCGCCGCAGCGCTGTGCGCCGGACTGACGGGCATCCGTTTTGCGATCGGCGGCGAGTTCGACAAGGCCGTGCTGTCGGTGATCCTTGCCGGGGTACTCGACGGGATCGACGGGCGCGTCGCGCGTATGCTCAAGGCGCAGTCGCGGTTCGGAGCGGAACTCGACAGCCTGGCGGACTCGCTTTCGTTCGGGGTCGCGCCGGCACTGATCCTGTACCTGTGGTCGCTCAAGGAGATGCCGCGGATCGGCTGGTATGCTGCGCTGACTTATGCGGTATGCTGCGCGCTGCGGCTTGCCCGCTACAATGCCCGGATCGATAGCGACAACCAGCCGCACAAGCTTGCCGGGTTCCTGACGGGAATACCCGCGCCGGTCGGCGCCGGGCTAGCGTTCCTGCCGATCTATCTGTGGCTCGTGACCGACAGGCCAGAGTTTCGCGAACCGCTCGTGGTCGGCTTCTGGCTGGTCGCAATCGCGGCTTTGATGATCTCCAACGTCGCAACCCTGAGCTGGGTTTCGCTCCGGCCGCGGCGCACCATGCGGCTGGTCCTGATCGGACTGGTCGGCGTTCTCGGCGCTGCGCTCCTGACCGATCCGTGGGAAACGCTTATCGCAATCTGTGCGATCTACCTGGCGACTCTGCCGATCGGCGTGATCAACTACGCCCGGGTCAAGCGGCAGCGCTCAACCCGTCCGGAAACGCCAGGCGCCGCGCATACCTGACGGGGAGCGCATAGACGGCCGAATGCGGGACAACCCGGTAACCCGTGGAGCTCAGCGCATAAACTTTCTGTCCCGCGGTCGTCGCCGCTGCGGTTCGCAAAGCGGTGAGCCGGGGCGCGATGCGCGCAAACGACACAACCAGCGTGGCGATGGCACCCAAGGCAACTGCAGACAGCGTGAGCGAGATCAACAGCGACAACATATTCAAGCCTTTCGACGTGGCCGGCCATGAGTGGAGAACTCTGTGGACGACATGTGGATAACCCGATTCGTGGTTAACGGTTCCGTAACAACCCCTAGAAACCGAAGATGTTCATGTTATGTTCTGATCGTCAAGCGCCAATTGCGATGGGTCGGTATTTTCGAACGCTAGATTGAGGGTGGATTTCGCCGCGATCTTGGCCTAGGCGGCGCTTCGTCCACGATCTGTCCGGCACCCGCCGTCCAGTTTCGCGGGCATATCCCACATGGGAAGCGATCATCCCGGTGCCGCAGCGGGGCATGGGTCTCAGGACTTTAAAGTCTTTGGGCCTACCGCACGGTTCCAGCTTCCCAGAGGTTCAACCGGAAGGAAATACCTATGGCGGCTCCTGTCGTCTCCATGCACCAATTGATCGAGGCCGGCGCCCACTTCGGCCACCAAACCCACCGCTGGAACCCGCGGATGAAGCCGTACATCTTCGGCGCGCGCAACGGGGTCCACATCCTCGATCTGTCGCAGACCGTTCCGCTGATGGCGCGCGCGCTGGAATTCATCGCCTCGTCGGTCCAGTCGGGCGGCAAGGTCCTGTTCGTGGGTACCAAGCGCCAGGCGCAAGCACCGATCGCCGAAGCCGCGCGGGCTTGCGGCCAGCATTTCGTCAACCACCGCTGGCTGGGCGGCATGCTCACCAACTGGAAGACGATCTCGGGCTCGATCAAGCGCCTCAAGACGCTCGACGAGCAGCTTTCGGGCGAGATCACCGGGCTGACCAAGAAGGAAGTCCTGCAGCTGACGCGTGAGCGCGACAAACTCGAGCTGTCGCTTGGCGGCATCCGCGACATGGGCGGCATTCCGGACGTGATGTTCGTGATCGATGCCAACAAGGAAGAGCTGGCGATCAAGGAAGCCAACGTTCTCGGCATCCCGGTCGTGGCCATCCTCGATTCGAACGTTTCGCCCGATGGCATCGCCTTCCCGGTTCCGGCCAACGACGACGCCAGCCGTGCCATCCGCCTCTACTGCGACGCGGTCAGCACCGCGGCGACCAAGGGCGGGCGCGAAGCGGTAATCGCTTCGGGTGCCGATATCGGCGCGATGGAAGTGCCGATGGCCGAGGAAGCTGCGGCTGAGGCTTCGGTTGAAGCTGCTCCGGCTGAAGTCGCTGCCGATATGGCTGCCGCTGCAGACGCTCCTGCTGCCGAAGCGGCCGCGGACGCCTGAACCAGCCGGCGGATAGACCCCCGCCGCTTTGAATTGCCGCGTGCGCCGGGCCGGTCCCGGCGCCGCATCGCATTATTTTCAGAAGGATAGACGCCATGGCTTATACCGCCGCTGACGTGAAGAATCTGCGCGACAAGACCGGCGCGGGGATGATGGACTGCAAGAAGGCGCTCGACGAAACCGGCGGCGACATCGAAGCCGCGGTCGATAGCCTGCGCGCCAAGGGTCTCGCCGCCGCTGCCAAGAAATCGAGCCGAACCGCGGCCGAGGGCCTGGTCGGCGTTGCCGTGGAAGGGACCAAGGGCGTTGCCGTCGAGGTCAACTCGGAAACCGATTTCGTCGCCAAGAACGACCAGTTCCAGGACTTCGTGCGCAAGACCACGCAGGTCGCGCTCGGCCAGACGAGTGACGATGTCGCCGCGCTCAAGACCGCGGCCTATCCCGATGGTGGGACGGTCGAAGAAAAGCTCACGAACAACGTCGCGACGATCGGTGAGAACCAGCAGGTCCGCCGGATGAAGACCGTGTCGGTCACGAACGGCGTGGTCGTGCCCTATATGCACAACGCGGCGGCGCCGAACCTCGGCAAGATCGGCGTGCTCGTCGCACTCGAAAGCGAAGCGAGCGCCGACGTGCTCGAGGCGCTGGGCAAAAGCCTGGCGATGCACATCGCCGCGGCGTTCCCGATGGCGCTGTCCGCCGCCGATCTCGATCCCGCGGTGCTCGAACGTGAACGCAAGATCGCGTTGGAAAAGGCGGTCGAGGAAGCCACCAAGAACGGCAAGGAAATCCCTGCGGACATTCTCGCCAAGCGCGCCGACGGCGCCGCAGCGAAGTTTGCCAAGGACAACGCGCTGCTCAGCCAGGTGTTCGTGATGGATAACAAGACCCCGATCGCGCAGGTTGTCGAAAAGGCCGGCAAGGACGCGGGCAAACCGATCGTGCTCAAGGACTATGTCCGCTTTCAGCTGGGCGAGGGCATCGAGAAGAAGGAAACCGACTTTGCCGCCGAAGTCGCAGCGGCGGTCAAGGGCTGAGCATTCGCGTCCCCGCGCAGGCGGGAACCTCAGGCGGCCAGGAAGTCCCCGGCCAAGCGAGGTCCCATGCGCAGGGATGCGCTTATGTTGATGGCGTCGCCGCGCACCTTTCCATCGCTGCGCCCGCGCGTATAAGGTCCGCCACTTCCTGCCGAGAGTGACCCCAGTTTCCATGCCCAAGCCCAGCTACAAGCGAATCCTGCTAAAGCTTTCGGGCGAAGTGCTGATGGGCAGCCAGCAGTTCGGGATCGATCCCGAATTCGTCGCCGAACTGGCGCGCGAAGTGAAGGCGGCCAAGGACACGGGGCTGGAGCTTTGCCTGGTGATCGGCGGCGGCAACATCTTTCGCGGGATGGCGGGCGCGGCCAAGGGCATGGACCGGGCGCAGGCCGATTACATGGGCATGCTGGCCACGGTGATGAACGCGCTGGCGATGCAGAACGCGCTCGAGCAGTGCGGCGTACCGACGCGGGTCCAGTCGGCGATCGAGATGGACAAGGTGTGCGAGCCGGTCATCCGCCGCCGCGCCGAACGCCATCTGGAAAAAGGCCGTGTGGTGATCTTCGCCGCCGGTGTCGGCGAACCCTACTTCACGACCGACAGCGGCGCCGCCTTGCGTGCCGCGGAAATGCAGTGCGACGCATTGTTCAAGGGCACCAGCGTCGACGGGGTGTACGACAGCGATCCCAAGAAGAACAAACACGCCAAGCGTTACGATACAGTCGATTACGACACTGTTCTCGCCGGCAATCTGAAGGTCATGGATGCCTCGGCCGTCGCGCTTTGCCGGGACAACGACATTCCGATCGTGGTGTTTTCGATCCGCGAGCGCGGTAACCTCGCGCAGGTTCTGGCGGGCAAGGGCACCCAGACGATCGTCAGGAAAGGATAGGCGATGGCCAAGTACGACAAATCCGATCTCGAGCGACGGATGAGGGGCGCCGTGGAATCACTCCGCGGCGATCTTGGCGGTCTTCGCACCGGGCGCGCCAACGCCGCGTTGCTCGACCCGGTGATGGTCGAAGCGTATGGTCAGCGCACTCCTTTGAACCAGGTCGCGACGGTTTCGGCGCCCGAACCGCGGATGATCACGGTACAGGTGTGGGACAAGTCGAACATCGGCCCGGTGGAAAAAGCGATCCGCTCGGCCGGGCTCGGGCTTAATCCGATCAACGACGGCAACACCTTGCGCCTGCCGATCCCCGACTTGACCGAGGAACGCCGCAAGGAACTTGCCAAGCTTGCCGCGCAATACGCTGAGAAAGCACGCATCGCGATCCGCAACGTCCGCCGCGATGGGATGGAGATGCTCAAGGCCGACGAGAAGAAGAACGAGATTTCGGAGGACGAACGCAAACGGCTCGAGACCGAAGTCCAGAAGTTGACCGATGAGCAGATCAAGGCCGCCGACGAAACCGCGGCGCACAAGGAAAAGGAAATCCTCGGGCAGTGATCTTCCGGCAAGCTCAAGCCGAGCCTGTCGCAGGCCCATCCGGCGGAGCAGCGCACGGCGCGCGCCATGTCGCGATTATCATGGACGGCAACGGTCGCTGGGCGAAAAAGCGTCACCTGCCGCGCGCGGTCGGCCACCAGCGCGGGGTCGAAGCGGTGCGCACGCTGACGCGCGCGGCGCGCCAGATGGGCGTCGAAGTGCTGACGCTCTATGCGTTCTCGTCGGAGAACTGGAAGCGGTCGGAGGACGAGGTGTCGGACCTGATGGGGCTGCTCAAGCGCTTCATCCGCAGCGACCTGGACGAATTCGTCGCCAACAACGTTCGGCTCCGGATCATCGGCGATACCTCGGCGTTTTCGCCCGAGATCGTCGCGCTGATCGATGATGCCCTGGCGCGCACCGCTGCCAACGACGGGTCGACGCTGGTGATCGCGCTCAACTATGGATCGCAGCAGGAAATCGCACGCGCCGCCGCGGCTGCCGCAGAGCAAGGCGCGATCACGCCAGAGACAATCTCCGCGCATCTCGATACCGCCGCGCTTCCCCCGCTCGACCTGCTGATCCGCACCTCGGGCGAAGTCCGCTTGTCGAACTTCCTGCTCTGGCAAGCCGCTTATGCCGAAATGTGGTTCACCGAAGTGCTGTGGCCCGATTTCACCCCGGCGCACTTGCAGGACGCGCTCGACACCTTTGCGCAAAGGGAGCGGCGCTTTGGCGGGCGCTAGGATCCTCCCCGGAATGGGGAGGTGCCATGCAGGGGCGCAGGGGTTCCGTCCATCGGCCGGGGTCGAGCGATCGGCGGTGAGGGACCCCTCCGTCGCTGCGCGCCACCTCTCCGTTGCGGGGAGGATTGTCGGATGAGCGATCCGCTACCCCCACCCAGGAAATCGGACTTGCCCGTGCGCGCTGCATCGGCGGTGGCGATGCTCGCCGTAGCCGGGACCGCGCTCTGGCTCGGCGGGGTGTGGAAAACCGGGTTCATCGCGCTGGTCGGGGTGGCGGTACTTGCCGAATTCGCGCTGCTCCTGCGCAAGATCCTGCCCAACCCGGCGTTCTTCGCCGCCGCGTTGATCGGCGCGGCAGTCTATGTCGGGCTGGCGGTGCTGGCGCTGATCGGTCTGCCCACGATCATGCTCGTGCTTGTCCTCGGCCTCGTCATCGCGACCGACACCGGCGCCTATTTCACCGGCCGGGCGATCGGCGGGCCGAAGATCGCTCCGAGCATCAGTCCGTCGAAAACCTGGGCCGGCCTGCTTGGCGGGATGGCGGCGGCGGCGCTGTGGACGGCGTTCGGGCTGGGGATGATCAGCGCCGCAGCGATTGCGCTCGGCGGTGGGAGCGACACGCATTTCGTCGTCGTGCCGCTGCGTACCGCGGGGCTTTCGGCGCTGGCCGGGGCGGGGCTGGCAATTGCGGCGCAAGCCGGCGATTTCTTCGAAAGCTGGCTCAAGCGCCGCGCCGGGGTCAAGGATTCCTCGCGGCTGATCCCCGGTCATGGTGGGGTGTTCGATCGGGTCGACGGGCTGCTCCCCGTGGCGATCATCGCCGGCTGGCTGTGGCAACTGGCATGAGCGAACCGCGGCGCATTTCGATCCTCGGCGCCACGGGATCGGTCGGCGCCTCCACGCTCGACCTGATCCGGCGCGAGCGGGACAAGTGGCAGGTCGTCGCGCTCACTGCCAATTGCCAGGCGGCGGAGCTCGCCAGGCTCGCGCGCGAGTTCGCTGCCGAGGTCGCGGTTGTGGCCGACCCCGCGTGTCTCGGCGAGTTGCACACCGCGCTCGCCGGCTCCGGCACCGAAGCGCTTGGTGGCGCGCCCGCGCTGGTCGAGGCCGCGTCGCGCCCCGCCGACCTGATCCTCGCCGCGATCGTCGGCTGTGCGGGCCTTGCCCCGACGATGGCGGCAATCGAGCAGGGTCGCACCGTCGCGCTCGCCAACAAGGAGGCGCTGGTTTCGGCGGGAGAGGTCATGACCGCCGCGATCGCGCGGTGCGGGACCACGCTGCTGCCCGTCGACAGCGAGCACAACGCGATCTTCCAGTGCCTGGCCGGCAACCGCGGCGAAGATGTCCGCTCGATCACGCTGACCGCCAGCGGCGGGCCGTTCCGCGAATGGAGCGCGGCGCAGCTCGCGGCGGCGACCCCGGCGCAGGCGGTCAAGCACCCCAATTGGGATATGGGCGCCAAGATCAGCGTCGACAGCGCGACGATGTTCAACAAGGGGCTCGAACTGATCGAGGCGTACCACCTGTTCCCCGTGGGACTCGACGCGCTGCGGATCGTGATCCACCCGCAATCGGTGGTGCATTCGATGGTCGAGTACCGCGACGGTTCGACCCTGGCGCAGCTTGGGCCATCGGACATGCGCGTGCCCATCGCCAGCGCATTGGCCTGGCCGGCGCGGATGGATACGCCGTGCGCCCCGCTCGACCTGGCGAAGATCGGCGCGCTGACCTTTCGTGCGCCCGACGAGGAGCTGTTCCCAGCGACCCGCCTGGCGCGCGAGGCGGCATATGCCGGCGGCGGCGCGCCCGCGGTGCTCAACGCGGCCAATGAGGTAGCGGTCGCAGCGTTCCTCGCCGGTCACATCGGGTTCACCCGGATCAGCGCAGGGGTTGCCGATATGCTCGCCCGCTTTGCTCCCGCCGCGCCTGCCTCACTCGACGACGTGATCGGCATCGATGGCGAAGCGCGCGGGCGCATGCGCGAAACGCTGGGGATCGCCTGATGCTGCATTCGCCTTCGGTCCTGACGATGCTGCTCGGGTTCGTGCTCCTGCTCGGGCCGCTCGTGGTGCTCCATGAATTCGGCCATTATCTGGTCGGGCGGCTGTTCGGAGTGCGTGCGGATGCGTTCTCGGTCGGGTTTGGCAAGGAACTGATTGGCCGCACCGATCGCCGCGGGACCAGGTGGAAGCTGTCGGCACTGCCGCTGGGCGGATACGTCCAGTTCGCTGGAGACATGAACGCGGCGGGAGTTCCCGACGCCGCGAACGCCGCAATGAGCGAGGCGGAGCGTGCCGGCACGTTTCAATCCAAGCCGCTGTGGCAGCGCGCGCTGATCGTCCTGGCCGGACCGGTCACCAACCTGCTGGTCGCAATTGCGATCTTTGCCGCGTTCAACCTGGCTTACGGTAAGGTCGATGCGCCTCCCGTGGTCGCGGGCTTTTCGCAGGGTTCGGCAGCGCAAGCGGCGGGGCTAAGGGTCGGCGACCGCATCGTCGCGATCGATGGCGACGAGGTTGCCCAGTTTGCCCAAGTTCGCGAAAAGGTCGTCGCCTATCCTGACCACCTGATCCGCGTGCTGGTACGGCGCGGCGACGCGCAGATCACGATCCCGATGCGGATTGCCGGCTTTGTGGAAAAGGATCAGTTCGGCAATCAGGGCCGGATCGGCCTGTTGGGCATAGCCGCGGTTCGCCCGCGGATTGTCGCGGTCGGCCCGCTCGAGGCTGTGGCGATCGGCGTCGACCAGTCGGTCCGCGTGCTGCACATGATGGTCACGGGCATCGCCCAGATCGTGGGCGGCGAGCGTTCGGTCAAGGAACTGGGCGGTCCGATCAAGATCGCGCAGTATTCGGGCCAGCAATTGTCGTTGGGAATGCCGGCGTTCATCTCGTTCGCGGCGCTGATCTCAATTAATTTGGCATTCATCAACTTGCTGCCAATTCCCACGCTCGATGGGGGCCATCTGGCGCTCTATGCAGCTGAGGCAATTCGCCGCAAGCCGGTTGGCCAGCGGAGCCAGGAATGGGCTTTTCGCACCGGGCTGGCACTTGTGCTGGCACTGATGCTGTTCGTTACCTTCAACGACCTGGTCTCGCTACGCCTGTTCGGGGGTTAGTGGTTCGATTGGGAGCTTGATCGAAAACCGTGCATCGGGCAGAGGGCGGCGACTGTAAGCCGTGGACCCTAGGTTCCGCCCGGGGGTGGACCACACGGGGCTGCCGATACCATCCGGGGCGGCCCAATTGGCCACAAGTACAGGAATGCCGCTTCGATGATTGGACGCACTTTGGATCGTGACGTAATAACCCGCCGCACCGCTCCGCTGGTTGCGGCGCTGCTCGGCGGCTCGATCCTTGCCGGAATGCCGGGGATGGCGCTGGCGCAAGCGGTTGCGCCGGCAGCCGCATCGGCAAGGGCACCTGTGGCCGCGCCCGCCAGCGCGGCCGTCGCTCCCGCGACGGTGGTGGCGGCTCCGGTCGCCGATACGATCCAGACCATCACGGTTACCGGCGCCCAAAGGCTCGAGCCCGATACGATTCGCTCATACGTCGCCTTGCGCGTGGGCCAGCCCTATACCCAGGCCGCCGCCGATCAGGCGCTGAAGGACCTGTTCGCGACCGAACTGTTTGCCGATGCCCAGATCCGCAACGACGGCGGCAACGTGGTCATCGAGATCAAGGAAAACCCGGTCATCAACCGGATCGTCCTGGAAGGTAACAAGCGGATCAAGGAGGAGAAAATCCTTCCCGAGATCAAGCTTGCGCCGAGGCAGATCTTTACCCGCTCCAAAGTCCGTGCCGACGTCGCCCGGATCATCGAGCTGTACAAGCGTCAGGGACGGTTTGCCGCGTCGGTCGAACCCAAGATGGTCATGCTCGACCAGAACCGCGTCGATATCGTGTTCGAAGTGACCGAGGGCCCCAAGTCCAAGGTTCGCCAGATAAACATCATCGGCAACAAGGAATTCTCCGACAGCGACCTGCGCAGCGAGATGATCACCAAACAGGCACGCTCGTTCCGCCTGTTCTCATCGCGCGATAGCTACGATCCCGACCGTCTGGCGTTCGACCAGCAGAAGCTGCGTCAGTTCTATCTGACCAAGGGCTATGCCGATTTCCGCGTCGTCTCGGCGGTCGCGGAACTGACCCCGGACAAGAAAGACTTCATCATCACGTACGTGGTGGAGGAAGGGAAGCGCTACAAGTTCGGCGACGTGAAAGTGGAAAGCCAGCTTCGCGATTTCGATGGCGAACAGCTCGCCACGCAATTGCCCATGAAGAAGGGCGATTGGTACAACGCCAAGCTGGTCGAAGACACGATCGACCGGCTGAACGAGACCGCGGGCACGTTCGGCTATGCGTTTGCAGACGTCCGCCCGAGCTACGACCGCAACAAAGACGACCTGTCGATGGGGCTGACCTTTACCATCGCCGAAGCGCCGCGCGTCTATGTCGAGAAGATCGATGTCAACGGCAACACCCTGACCCAGGACAAGGTCATCCGCCGCGAGTTCCGCCTGGCCGAGGGCGACGCGTTCAACGCGCTCCAGGTCAAGCGCTCGACTGCGCGGATCAATTCGCTGGGGTTCTTCCAGGAAAAGTTCGAGATCGAGCAGAAGCCCGGCAGCGCGCCCGATCGCATCGTGCTGGAGGCCAACGTCCAGGAAAAGCCGACCGGCGAACTCCAGCTTTCGGCGGGTTTCTCTTCGATCGAAAGCTTCATCCTCCAGGCTTCGATCCAGCAGCGCAACTTCCGCGGGCGCGGCCAGACGGTCGGCGCCAGCGTGAGCTATTCGCGTTATTCCAAGAGCGCGCAGCTCAGCTTTACCGAGCCGTATCTGTTCGACCGCAATATTTCGGCGGGTGTCGACGTCTATCGGCGCGATTACAACAGCTTCAACTACACCAACACCACCCGCAACACGACGTATCAGCAGACCACCACCGGCTTTCAGGGCCGCATCGGCGTGCCGCTGACCGAGTATATGTCGGTAATCGGGCGCTATACGTTCAACATCGACAACGTGACGCTCGACAAGAACCAGTTCTACTCGGACCGCGTCACCCCCGGGGTCCTGGCCTGCGACGCGCTGATCGCCGGACGTTATCTGTGCGATTCGATCGGCAAGCGGACCAGCTCCATCCTCGGCGCCACGCTGGTCTACGATTCGCTCGACAACCGCGTTCATCCGACGCGTGGCCGTTCGGCAGCGATCACCGCCGAATATGCCGGGCTCGGCGGGTCGGTGAAATATGCGCGTATTCGCGGGAATGCCGCGCAGTATTATCCGGTGGGCAAAGGCTTCATCTTCTCGCTCTCGGCCGAGGGCGGGTTTATCAAGTCGTTCGAGAACAACGGCGCCGGGGTCGAGAACGTCCGGCTGACCGATCGCTTCTATCTGGGTGAGCCGCAAATTCGCGGTTTCGACATCCGCGGTGTCGGCCCGCGGGTCGTCCGCCAGCCGCTGATCGCCGATCCGACCGACGCGACCAAGTTCGTGGTCGTCACGGACCGCAACTCGATCACCGACGATGCGCTGGGCGGGCGCGCGTATTACCTGGGCCGCGCCGAGCTTGAAATTCCGCTCGGTTCGGGGGCCAAGGAGCTCGGGCTGCGACCGTCGATCTTCCTGGATGTCGGTGCGGTGTTCGGGGTAACCCGTCCGGCACTTCAGACCAGCCCCTATCCGGGCGGGATCTTCGTGCCGTCACGCGATGCCTCGGGCAATGCTACCTTTACGCAGGTCGATGCCGCCAGCTTGGTCAACAATGTCTGCACTGCTTCGGCGACTTCCACCGTCATCGTCGCGACTAACCCGAACCCGCCGAGCTGCCTGACGACCTCCGCAAACTCCCCGATCGGTCAGTCGATCGCGCCTTTCCGCGAGGTCTTCCTGGGCGATTCGGCCAAGCCGCGCATTGCCATCGGCATCGGGACCAACTGGAATTCGCCGTTCGGGCCGTTCCGCATCGATTTCGCCAAGGTCCTGCTCAAGCAGCCGGGCGATACCGTAAAATCTTTCACCTTCAACGTAGGAACCCAGTTCTGATGAAAATTGCTCTCAAAGCCGCGCTCTTTGCCGGGATTGCCCTGATCGCGGCGCCGCAGATCGCTCTCGCGGCCGCTCCGGTCGCTGCCGCCACTGCGCCGGTCGGACCGATCCTTGCCGGCCTCGCGGTCGTCAATCTCGATGCGGTGCGAGCCAATTCGAATGCGTTCAAAACCGCCCAGGCGCAGCGTCCGGTAACCTACAAGGCGCAGTTCGATGCGGCCGAGGCTCGCCGCGCCCAGATCGAAGCGCAGATGCTGCCGCTGATCACCAAGTTCAATGCCGATCGCGCCTTGCCGGCGCCCAACGCGGCATCGCTCCAGCAGCAGGGCCAGACGATCCAGTCGATCCAGGAATCGGGCCAGCAGGAACTGCAGCGGATGCTCCAGCCGGTCGCCTTGTCCGAAGCCTATGTCGATGAGCAGATCACCGACAAGCTTTCCGCGGCGGTCCGTACCGCGATGAACAAGCAGCACATCACGATCCTGCTGACGCCGGAAAACATCGTGTCGGCCGATAACGCCTACAATCTCAACCAGGCCGTCTTGAACGAGCTGAACCTGCTGATCCCGTCGGCCGCGCTCGTTCCGCCGGCAGGGTGGGTCCCGCGCCAGGTGCGTGAGCAGCAAGCCGCCGCGGCTGCCCAGCAGGGCGGCGCTCCGGCACCGGCCGCGCCCGCCGCTCCGGTCACGCGTCCAGCCACCCGCTAGGACGTTCCGGCAGCATGAACGAGGCAGCAACCGGCGCGGCGCCCGGCGGGGTCTATGACATCCGCAAGGTGCTGGCCGCGTTGCCGCATCGTTACCCGATGTTGCTGGTCGACCGCGTCGTCTCACTCATCCCCGACGAGGAGATCCACGCGGTCAAGGCGGTCAGCTTCAACGAGCCGTTCTTCCAGGGCCATTTCCCCGGGCGGCCGATCATGCCCGGAGTGCTCCAGATCGAAGCGCTGGCGCAGGCCGCGGGGATCCTCGCGGTCGAAAGCCTGGGTCTCGCGGGAACGGGCAAGCTCGTCTATTTCATGGCGATCGAGGAAGCCAAGTTCCGCACTCCGGTCGAGCCCGGCTGCCTACTCGATCTGCGCGCGGGCTTCGTCCAGAAACGCGCGCGCGTGTGCAAGTTCTGGGGCAAGGCCATGCTCGGTGACAAGGTCGCGTGCGAAGTGGCCTTCACCGCGATGATCGCCGATGCGCCGGCCTAGTCACTGGGCCCAAAACGAGCGCAAGCTTGCCAAACCGGGCGGCCCGCGCTAGGGGCGCGCCTTCGTTTTCAACCCGATCACCTCCCGCGCCGGTCGGAACCGGCCACCACTCGGAGAATACTGCCATGAAGGCCGATACCCACCCCGATTATCACATGATCAAGGTCCAGATGACCGACGGGACCATTTTCGAAACCCGTTCGACTTGGGGCAAGGAAGGCGCGACGCTTGCGCTCGATATCGATCCCACCAGCCACCCGGCGTGGACCGGCGGCAACCAGCGCCTGCTCGATGCCGGTGGCCGCGTTGCGCAGTTCAACAAACGGTTCGGTGGGCTCAGCCTCAAAAAGACCTGAGCGGTTCCTCCGTTCGGCGAAGAAGGCGGCCTTGAGCCGCCTTTTTTGTGCGCGCGATTCGTCCGGCGAGCGGGGCAATGCCAATGCGGCGCCGCGTAACATTATTGCGCACACTTCGCGTTCCTGCAATTTTCGCTTCCCAATACCGGGACCCTGTGCAACAGGCCGCACCCGCGCCGATCCGTGCTTGCAGCAGGGCCCGGCGCTCCCTAACAGCGCGCTCTTCGCACATGCGCGCGTGACTATGGCGATCGTAGCTCAGTTGGTTAGAGCGTCGGTTTGTGGTACCGAAGGTCGTGGGTTCGAGACCCATCGGTCGCCCCAGTCGCAGGCATGTCCAGCCATCCTTCCCAAAGGAATGCCCGGTGTCCGCGTTCTGGAATGAGCCCGATTTCGATGATCACGAACTGGTCGAGGTGGTGCGTGATCGCGCATCGGGCCTGACCGCAATCATCGCGCTCCACTCTACCCACCTCGGCCCCGGCGCGGGCGGCACCCGTTTCTGGCACTATGCCGAGCCCGGCGATGCACTGCGCGATGCGCTGCGACTGTCGCGCGGGATGAGTTACAAGAACGCGATGGCCGGACTGCCGATGGGCGGCGGCAAGGCCGTGATCCTGGCCGACAGGAACCGCACCAAGACCCCCGCGATGATCGCTGCGTTCGGCGATGCGATCGACGCATTGGGCGGGCGCTATGTAACCGCCGAGGATGTAGGGATAAGCGAAGCCGATATGGTCGCGGTGGCCCAGCGCACGCGATTCGTCTCGGGGTTGCCCGCGACCGATGGCGGCGCGGCGGGCGGCGATCCGGGACCGTTCACCGCGATGGGCATCTATCACGGGATCAAGGCCGCGGCGGCGCACAAGCTGGGCCGCGCCACGCTCGACGGCGTCCACGTCGCGATCCAGGGTACAGGTAGTGTCGGCGGTGGACTGGCGCGGTTGCTCGCGCGCGACGGGGCGCGGCTCACGCTCGCCGATGCCGATGATGCGCGCGCGGCGGCGCTTGCGGGTGAACTCGGCGCGGCGCACGTTTCGACCGACCAGATCATGGGCACCGCCTGCGATGTGTTCAGCCCCAACGCGCTCGGCGCGATCCTCGACGATGCGGGCATCGCCCGGCTCGATTGCCAGGTGGTCGCGGGCGGGGCCAACAACCAGCTCGCGCGGCCCGAACACGGCCCCGCGCTGGCGGCGCGCGGGATCCTCTATGCGCCCGATTACGTCATCAACGCCGGTGGGATCATCAGCGTGACGCTGGAATACCTCGCCCGCGAAAACGGCGCACAATGCGACATCAACGAGGTCCGCAAGCGGCTCAAGCAGATCCCCGAACGGCTGGCCGGGATCTGGGCCGCCGCGGAAGCCGAGGGCCGCTCGTCCGACCAGATCGCCGATGCGATGGCGCAAAAACTCATCGGGCGGTAAACCCGCGCGGCGCTGCTTGCCCGCGCGGCTCCACCCTGCCAAAGCTGCGGCGTCCTTCACCAGCCCGATCGAGCCCGTCTCGCTGTCATGCACGGCTACGCCAATCCCGCCCGCTTCCTCCGCATTGCGCGCTGGCTGACCCCGGCGTTGCTCGCCGGTGGCGGCGTGCTCGCCGCGGCGGCGCTGGCGTGGGGATTGCTGCGCGTGCCCCCCGACCGGCTGATGGGTGAGACTGTGCGCATTCTCTTCATCCACGTTCCCGCGGCTTGGCTGGCGCTGGCGGGGTGGAGCACGATCGCGCTGGCCAGCATTGCCGAACTGGTCTGGCGCCACCCGCTCGCGGGGATCGCCGCGCGCGCAGCCGCGGTGCCCGGCGCCGGGTTCACCGCGATCTGCCTGGCCAGCGGATCGATCTGGGCGCGCCCGACCTGGGGCACCTGGTGGGTGTGGGACGGGCGGCTGACCAGCTTCCTGATCCTGCTGTTCCTCTACCTTGGGTACATCGCGCTGGCCGATGCGGCACAGCGCAACGGAGGCCAGGGCGGGGGCCGCGTCGCCGCAATTTTCGGGATCGTCGGCGCGATCAACATCCCGATCATCAACCGCTCTGTGGTGTGGTGGAACAGTCTCCACCAGCCCGCCAGCATCACCATGGGCAAGTCGAGCATCGACGGAGCGTTTCTGTGGCCGCTGCTGGCCGCTGCGCTGGGGTTCTCGCTGCTGTTCGGCGGGATCGTGCTGGCGCGGATGCGGACACTGCTCGCCGACATCCAGACCGAAGCGCGTCTGCGCCGGCGGGCGTTCGAAAGCGACGTGCCAGGGCTCGCCGCCTGATGCGCGAAGCGCTCAATCAGTGGAACTTCGTGATCGCCGCCTACGTCATCGGCGTCGGCGGGACCACGGCGATGGCCCTGTGGAGCTGGCTGGCGATGTGCCGCGCCGAGGCCCGCCGCGCCAAGAGCCGCGAACTTTGACCGATCGCGCCCGCCTCAAGCCCAAGCACCAGCGGCTGGTGCTGGTGGCGATCGCGCTTGGCGCTCTGATCGGCGCAGCGCTGCTCGCAGCGTGGGGTCTGCGAAACCAGGCGAGCTATTTCTACGTGCCGAGCGACATCGCGGCGCATCCCCCCGAGGCGGGTCGCGCGGTCCGTCTGGGCGGAATGGTGGAGCGCGGCTCGATCAAGACCGCCGCCGACGGGGTGACCATCGACTTCATCGTCGGCGACGGCAAGGCGCGCGTCCCCGTCCGTTATCGCGGGATCGTCCCGTCGCTGTTCGTCGAAGGTTCGGGCGTGGTCGCCGACGGCGCGATCGAGCCGGACGGCACATTCCGCGCCGAGACGCTGCTCGCCAAGCACGATGAGAAGTACGTGCCGCGCGAGCTCAAGGACATGACCGCAGCGCAGGCCCGCGCGGCCGTGGCGCAAACCCGGTGATCGCGGAATTCGGTCTTGCCGCGCTGTGGTTTGCCGCCGCGCTCGCTGCGCTTCAGTTGATTGCCGGCTCGCTCGCGCTGACCTCGCGCGGCGCCGGGTTTGCCGGGATCGTACGGCCCGTTGCAGTCGTCCAGGGTTTGCTGGCGCTGACGTCGTTCGCGGCGCTGATCACGCTGTTCATGCGCACCGACTTGTCGGTCAAGCTGGTCGCGATGAACTCGCATTCGGCCAAGCCGCTGATCTACAAGTTCGCGGGAACCTGGGGCAATCACGAAGGCTCGATGCTTTTGTGGGTGGCGGTGATGGGACTGGCGGGCGGGTTCGTCGCGCTGGTCGAGCGGCGCCTGCGCGAGGAGACGCTGCTCGCGACGCTGGCCGGGCAGGCGTTCGTCAGCCTTGGGTTTTATGTGTTCCTGCTGCTTGCCTCGAACCCGTTCGAGCGGTTGCCGCAGCCGGTGGCCGAAGGGCAGGGGCTCAACCCACTGCTCCAGGACCTCGGCCTCGCGTTCCATCCGCCCACGCTTTACCTCGGCTACGTCGGGCTTTCGATCGCGTTCAGCTTCGCGATCGGTGCTCTGGTTACGCGCGAAGTCGGCCCGGCGTTCGCCCGGGCGATGCGGCCGTGGGTGCTGGGGGCATGGATTTTCCTCACGCTGGGGATCACCGCGGGCAGCTTCTGGGCCTATTATGAGCTCGGCTGGGGCGGCTGGTGGTTCTGGGACCCGGTCGAGAACGCCAGCCTGATGCCGTGGCTGGCGGCAACCGCGCTCCTCCATTCGTGCAGCGTGCTCGCGTCGCGCAATGCGCTGCGGGCGTGGACCGTGATGTTGGGCGTGGTGGCGTTCTCGATGTCGATGGTCGGCACGTTCCTCGTGCGTTCGGGCATCCTCACCAGCGTCCACGCCTTTGCGGTCGATCCGCGGCGCGGCAGCTTCATCCTCGCCTTGCTTGCGATCTACATCGGCGGCGCGCTGACGCTGTTCGCGCTGCGCGCCTCGACCGTGACCGAGGGCGAGCGGTTTTCCCCGACCAGTCGCGAGGCCGGGCTGGTGTTCAACAACGTCATGCTTTCTGCGATCCTCGGGATCGTCCTGATCGGCACGCTGTACCCGCTGGTGACCGAGGCGTTCGGCGAGAAGGTTTCGGTCGGGCCGCCGTATTTCAACCCGATGGCGGCGCTGTTCGTGATCCCGATGCTGCTGGTCATGACCGCGGGGCCGCTTCTGCGCTGGCGCCGCGACAGCCTCCGGCGGATTGCGCCCGCACTGGCGATCCCCGCGCTGATCGTCGGCGCGGCGCTGCTCGCGCTGACGGTTTACGCGCCGCTCAAGCTGCTCCCGCTGCTCGGAATGGCACTGGCCGCGGGGCTTGCGGTTGCCAGCTTCCTGCCGCTGCGCGGACGCAACCTGCGCCGAACACCCCTGCCCGTGTTCGGCATGGTCGTGGCGCACTTCGGGATCGCGGTCGCCCTGTTCGGGGTGGCGTGCGACAGCATGTTCTCGGTCGAGCGCCTGCTCGCCGCGCGGGTCGGCGAAACCACCCAGGTCGGCCCGTGGACGATCCGCCTGGCCGCGGTCGAGCCCGTCGCCGGGCCGAACTGGACCGCGCTCGAAGCGCAGCTTCGGGCGCAGTACAAGGACAACGCTCCGATCCTGGCTGCTCCGCAGTCGCGCACGTTCTGGGCGCCGCCGCAGACCACCAGCGAGAGCGCGCTGGTCACCCGCTGGAATGGTCAGCTGTACACCGTCCTCGGGGAAGCGGCAGACGACGGGCGGTGGCAGTTGCGGCTGTGGTGGAAGCCGTTCGTGCCGATGATCTGGTACGGCGGCGTGCTTATCGCGCTGGGCGGCGTGCTTGCGCTGATCGGGCGCGTATGGGCCGATCTCAAGCGGATCATCGCGCGCGACAAGATCGCCTACCGCCGCGCGCGGCAGGGACGATGAACGTGGCGGAACCCGCCAGCGCACTGCGCCGCGGCTGGGCGCTGTGGCTGCCACTGGCGCTGTTCGCGGGGTTCTTCGCGCTGGTCATGGTCGGGCTGTACAAACCGGCCGACCGCGAAGTGGCGAGCGCGTTCATCGGCAAGCCGCTGCCGCAGTTCGATTTGCGTCCCGCGACCCAGGGCCGGCCCGGGCTGGCGTTCGCCAAGTTCACCGATGGCAAGCCGCGCCTGCTGAATGTCTTCGCCAGCTGGTGCGTGCCCTGCGCCGCGGAAGCTCCGCAGCTCGCCCAGCTTGCCGCCAGCGGGACGGAAATCGACGGCATCGCGATCCGCGACCGGCCCGAGGACGTCGCCGCGTTTCTCCAGCGCAACGGCAACCCGTTCGCCGCGATCGGGGCCGACGACGTCAGCGCGGTCCAGCTTGCGATCGGCTCTTCCGGCGTCCCCGAAACCTTCGTGATCGACGGCAAGGGCGTGATCCGCCACCAGCACATCGGCGACATCCGTGCCGAGGACGTGCCCGTGCTGCTCGCCAAGCTGCGCGCGGCGGGGAGTTGAGCATGCGCCGGCTCCTAGTCATCGTTTTGCTGATCTTCGCCGCCCCGCTCGGCGCGCAGGACCTGTTGCCGCCCGCGCCATACGCCAACCGTCAGCTCGACAACCCCGCGCTGGAGGCCAAAGCGCAGGCGCTGATGGAAACGCTGCGCTGTCTCAAGTGCCAGAGCCAGTCGATCGCCGATTCCGATGCGCCGATGGCAGGCGACATGCGCAGCCAGGTCCGCCAGCGGATCGCGGCGGGCCAGGATCCCGAAGCGATCCGTGGCTGGCTGGTCGAGCGTTATGGCGATTACGTGACCTATGCACCGCGGATGTCGGCGCTGACCTGGCCGCTGTTCGCCGCGCCACTGGGGTTGCTCGCGCTCGCCGCGGTGCTCCTTCGGCGGCGTTTCAAGCGGGTGGGTTCGGCATGATCTGGGGCCTGATCCTTGGGCTCGCGCTAGCCGCGTTCGCGCTTGCCGCCTTCGTGCTCAAGGCTCCGCGGGGCGGGTGGGAGGCGATCGGCGCGGCGCTGTTCGCCGGGATCGCGGGCTATGCGCTGCAAGGGTCTCCGGGCGAGCCGGGCAGTCCGACCCGTGCCGCCGAGGCACCCGGTCAGGACGGTGCGGCGATGGTCGCCGCGCGCCAGGCGATGACCGGTGGGCAGGTCCAGGGCCAGCGGCTGCTCATCATCGCCGATGGGCTCGCCCGCCAGGGGCAGTTCGGTGATGCCGCGGGTATCCTGCGCGGCGCGGTCGAGGCGAACCCGCGCGACGGCGAGGCATGGCTGGCGCTGGCCAATGCACTGGTCGGCCACGCCGGGGGCACGCTTTCGCCCGCGGCGCTGGTGGCATTCCAGCGCGCTGCCGATGTCGCGCCCGAAAATCCGGGCCCGCCGTTCTTCCTCGGGCTGGCGCTGGCGCAATCGGGCCAGCTTGCCGAAGCACGGCGGATCTGGGGCGAACTTGCCGCGCGCAGTCCGAAAGCTGCCCCGTGGCAAGCCGACCTTGCCCAGCGGCTGGGCGCGCTCGACGCGGTCATCGCGCGGCAATCGGGTGCTCCCACCGCGCCTTGAGCGGCAGAGTTGCGGCGGCTTTGGCATCCTGATAAACGGCGGCCACGTCTCGTCTCGCGGCGATGACGGCACCCTGGGGCGGCCGAAAGCAAAATGACCAATGAGTGAGGCGGTGCCCGCCGTTCCCGCGTCGGCCAATGGCGGACCGGAGCCCACGCCAGCGATGACCGGCCACGGAAATGGCAAGAAGGGGCATGTCGCAAAACTCGCGGTCGGTGCGATCGGGGTCGTCTTCGGCGATATCGGTACGAGCCCGCTGTACGCGATGCGCGATACCTTCGCCGGGCATCACCGGCTCCCGCTGGATGAACTGCACGTCTTCGGTATCGTCAGCCTGATGTTCTGGTCGATGATGATCATCGTCACGATCAAGTACGTCTCGATCATCATGCGCGCCGACAACAAGGGCGAGGGCGGGAGCCTGGCGCTGTTGGCGCTGATCAATCGCTCGGCCCCGGGCAAGAAATGGTCCGCCGGAATTGTCCTTCTCGGGGTGTTCGCGACCGCGCTGTTCTACGGCGACAGCATGATTACCCCGGCGGTGTCGGTGCTTAGCGCGATGGAGGGGCTGGCGGTCTATTCCCCGGCGTTGAGCCACCTGGTCGTGCCGCTGGTCGTGGGTATCCTCATCTTTCTGTTCTTCATCCAGAGCCGCGGCACCGCCAAGGTCGCAGCGTACTTCGGGCCGATCATGCTCGCCTATTTTGCGGTGATCTCGGTACTCGGCGTGCAGAGCATCGTGCAAATGCCGAGCGTGCTTGGCGCGCTCAGCCCCCACCACGCCGCCGAGCTGTTCCTCACCGATCCGTGGCGCGGGTTTCTCGCGATGGGTTCGGCGGTCCTGGCAGTGACCGGGGCGGAGGCGCTCTATGCCGACATGGGCCACTTCGGCCGCAACCCGATCCGCGTTTCGTGGCTGTTCTTCGTGCTGCCCGCACTGGTGATGAACTACCTGGGCCAGGCTTCGCTGCTGCTGCGCCACCCCGAGGCGCTCAAGAGCCCGTTCTATTTTCTCGCCCCCGAATGGTTCCAGTGGCCGCTGCTGATCCTCGCCTCTGCGGCGGCGATCATCGCCTCGCAAGCCGTGATATCGGGCGCGTTTTCGGTGACCCGGCAGGGCATCCAGCTCGGCTTCATCCCGCGTATGTCGATTACGCACACCAGCGAAACCGCGCTCGGCCAGATCTACATCCCGATCGTCAACTGGATCCTCATGATCGCGGTGATCCTGCTCGTACTGGTGTTCCAGCGCTCGTCGAACCTGACCGCGGCTTACGGCATCGCGGTGACCGGGGCGATGCTGATCGACAACGTGCTGCTGGCGGTCGTGCTGTTCCAGTTGTGGAACTGGAAGCCATGGGCCGCAATCCCGCTGCTGGCGTTGTTCTTCGCGCTCGACACGGCGTACCTTGGCGCCAACCTGACCAAAATCCCCGACGGGGGATGGGTCCCGCTGGTCATGGGATTGTCGATCTTCACGCTGCTCACCACTTGGTCGCGCGGGCGCATGCTTCTGCGGCAGGGAATGGCGGAAGGGATGCTGCCGATGGACGTATTCGCCAAGAGCGCACATTCGAGCGCGCAGCGCGTTTCCGGCACGGCGATCTTCATGGCCTCGGCATCGTCCGGGGTGCCCGCCGCGCTGCTCCACAACATCAAGCACAACAAGGTGCTCCACGACCGGGTGGTGATCCTGACCGTGGCGATCGAGGATGTGCCGTTCGTCGCCCAGACATCGCGGTTCGAAGTCCGCGACATGGGCAATGGGTTCTACCGGGTAACGCTGCGTTTCGGCTTCCTTGAAGAAACCGATGTTCCCGCGGCACTCAAGGACCTGACCTTGTGCGGCGCGCCGTTCGAGATGATGAAGACCAGCTTCTTTCTCAGCCGCCAGACGTTGATTGCGTCGAGCAAACCGGGAATGGCGATCTGGCGCGAAAAGCTGTTCGTGTGGATGCTGCGGAACGCGGCGAGTGCGATGGAGTTTTTCCGCTTACCGACCAACCGCGTCGTCGAGCTCGGCAGCCAGCTCGAGATTTGATTTCACTTTTACAGGACCCCGTCATGACTGCACAAATAAAATTGGCCCTCAGCGGCGAGGAAATCGAGCTGCTGGTCGACGCGCTCGAAGCCGACATGGAAGGATATGTCGATGCGGCCAAGGAAGCGCGTGGCAACAACAACCGCGCCGACGTCCAGACCTTTACCGAAGCGGCGACCCGGATTCAGGCGCTGATGGCCAGGCTTCAAGCGCTGATCGAGGACGATTGATCCAGCCGTAGGGAAAGAAAAAGGCGCGGGATCCGGGCCGGATCCCGCGCCTTTTTTTGCGTTCCGTAACCTCAGCCGAGGTTGGCGCTGACCATGCAGTAGAGCATCGGCAGCGAGAGCAGGGTGTTAAGCCGGCTGGCGATCAGCGCGCGCGGTGCCGCGGCGGCCTTTGCCTCCGGCGTCGCTTCGACAATGCCGAGGATCTTCTTCTGCGCCGGCCAGATGATGAACCAGACGTTGAACGCCATCACCAGCGCGATCCACATGCCAAGTCCGATCAGGTTTTCGTTGCCCGCTCCGCTAAAAGTAAGTGCGCGGCCGAGGTAGCCCGGCTGGTCGCCGTGACCGTGCCCGGCAACGCCCAACCCCGTGATCACGGTGAGCAGCGCGGCATAGCGGAAGAAGAAGAATACCTTGGGCGCGATGTGGCCGATTATCGCCGGCTTCTGCTCGGCCGGGATCGAAGGCATCGTCGGCACCTGGACGAAGTTGAGATAATACAGCAGCCCGATCCAGACGATGCCGAAGAAAACGTGGAGCCAGCGCAGCACCGCGTTGGCATCGACCGGAGCGGTCGGCGCGAACGCGATCATCACCGCGATCGCCAGTGCCAGCCCGATCGCCAGCACCAGATGCAGATTTCCAAACAGTTTCGCCATGGTCCGAACCCCCTTTTGTCGCGCGACTTGGTAATGGTCTTGCGCGGTTCGGCGCGTGTTGTCACGCTTCGGCTCGGAGTTTTACTCCGGCGGGGGCATTTCGGCGGAAACGTCGACCGCGGCATCCTCGGCCATTCCGTGGCGCAACAGCATCGGCAGCTGGACCAGGGTGAACAGAAACGAGAGCGGCAGGAACAGCCACAGCTTGAGCGCGATCCAGGTCCCGAAATTGCCGTTGGGCTGATTGTAGATCCGTCGGAGAACCTCGTTGAGCACTGCCAGGACAAGGAAGAACACGCCCCAGTTGCGCGAAAGCTTCATCCAGCCCGTGTCGTTCAACCCGTCGAATGCGGCTTCCATGACGTATTTGAGCAAAGCCTTGCCCCGCCACACCCCGGCGAGCAGCGTCAGCCCGAACAGGATGTAGATCACGGTCGGCTTGATCTGAATCCACACCGGATCGTGGAAAAATACCGTCATCGCCCCGAACCCGACGATCAGCCCGGTCGAAAGCCAAAGCATCGGCGACACCCGGCCCAGCCGCAGCTTCGAGATCACAAGTGCAGCCACCGAAGCGACCATGAACGCCACCGTGCCGCGGATCACCGCGCCGACTTCCCCGACGGCATCGTTATGATCGGCCGGCGCATAATGGCGGTATGCCAGGAAGAAAACCGCGACCGGACCATAATCGACCAGCAGATTGACCAGTCCGGACTTCGGCTTGGTGGGAACGGTTGTGCCCTCGTTATCCATCAGGCGATCCCGGCGATTACGCGCGCTACCAGATCGGGATCGAATGGGCGCAAGTCGTCGATCCGTTCGCCAACCCCGATGGCGTGGATCGGGAGCCCGTATTGTTCGGCCGCGGCGACGAGCACTCCGCCGCGTGCGGTTCCGTCGAGCTTGGTCATGATCAATCCGGTGACCCCGGCCACCTCGCGGAAGGTTTCGATCTGCTGGAGTGCATTCTGGCCATTGGTCGCATCGAGCACGAGCACGACGTCGTGCGGCGCCGCCGGATTGAGCCGGCCAAGGACCCGGCGGATCTTGGCAAGTTCGTCCATCAGTTCGCGCTTGTTCTGGAGCCGCCCGGCGGTATCGACGATCAGCGCATCGATCCCGGTGGCCGTCGCCTGCTTGAGCGCGTCGAATACGATGCTTGCCGGATCGCCTCCCTCCGCCCCGCGCACCAGCCCGATGCCGAGCCGATCGGCCCACACCGCTAGCTGGCCGATCGCGGCGGCGCGGAAGGTATCCCCCGCGGCCAGCAACACGCCGTAGTCCTGCTCCTGAAACAGATGCGCGAGCTTGGCGATTGTAGTGGTCTTGCCGCTGCCGTTGACCCCGATGACGAGGATCACTTGGGGGCGCGGGAACGCCACGATGTCGAGCGGCTTGGCCACCGGGCGCAGGATCGCAGCGATCTCTGTAGCAACCGCTTCGCGGATCGCGCGTTCGTCGGCGCCGCGCTCGAAGCGTTCGCCTGCAAGCCTCTCGCGGATCCGTGCAGCGGCCCGCGGGCCGAGGTCGGAGAGGATCAGCGCATCCTCGAGTTCGTCGAGCTGGGCGTCATCGAGGCGGGTCTTGCCGACGAGCCCCGAGATGTTCTCGGTCAGCCGCTCCGACGTCTTGCGAAACCCGCCGAGGACGCGGTCGGACCAGGTCTCGGCGCTCATGCCAGCAGTCCGGCAGCAACCTGCCTGGGAGTGATCGGAACGATCGTGCCAGCCTTGGCCCCGGCAGGGAGTTGGACCCGCGCAAAGTTCTGCGCATGGCCCGTGCCGTCACGCTCGGCGAGGACGCTGAGCTGGGTTCCGAGAAGCGATCGCAGCCAGTCGCCACGGACCCGCGCCACTTCGTCGCGCAACTCGGCAGCGCGGGCGCGCACTTCGCGGGGAGCGACTTGCGGCATTCGTGCCGCGGGGGTTCCGGGCCGCGGCGAGTAGGGAAAGATATGCCCGTGGACCACGCCGAGTTCGCCGATGATCGAGAGGTTGGCGGCGTGCATCGCCGCGTCTTCGGTCGGGAAGCCGGCAATGAGGTCGGCGCCGATCGACAGGTCGCTGCGCCGCGCACGCAGGCGTTCGACCAGGCCCACAGCGTCGCCGCGCAGATGGCGGCGCTTCATTCGCTTGAGAGTGAGGTCGTGGCCCGATTGCAGCGACAAGTGGAGGTGCGGCATGACCCGCGCTTCGCTCGCGAGCAGCTCGAATAGCGCGGCATCGATTTCGATCCCGTCGAGCGACGAGAGCCGCAGCCGCATCAGGCCGGGACATGCGACGAGAATGGCCTCGACCAGCGCGCCTAGCTTGGGCGTGCCAGGCAGATCGTCACCCCAGCTGGTTAGATCGACGCCGGTCAGCACGACCTCGCGGGCGCCGCGATCGAGCTGCGCGGCGACCGCGCTGACGACTGCCGCGATGTCGCACGATCGGCTCGGCCCGCGGCCTTGGGGAATGGCGCAGAACGTACAGGAATGGTCGCAGCCGTTCTGCACCGCCACGAAGGCGCGCGAGTGGGCGCTGAGCGGCGCGCAGACCGTCGACGCCGAAACGTTGTAGGCGCGCGGATCGAGCTTTGCGCCGTTGGCGATAAGCCCGTCGATCTCGGGCATCGCAGAGAGCGCGGCGCGATCGATTTCGGCACCGCAGCCCGTTACCAGCAGGCGCGCGTCGGGCCGCTCGCGCCGCGCGCGGCGGATCGCCTGGCGCGTCTGGCGAGACGCTTCGGCGGTGACTGCGCACGAATTGACGACGATCAAATCTTCAGCCTCGGCGAGCAACGCGCGGATGCCCTCTGCTTCCGCCAAATTGAGCCGGCATCCGAACGAGATTACCTGCGCGCTCACGCGCCGAACTCGGCGGGATCGAAACTGCCGCGAAACGCCTCGTTGGCCGGGCCGGTCATGGTGATCCGGTCGTCGGTGCCCCAGGCGATGTGCAGGTCCCCGCCGGGCAGCGTGACGTTGACTTCGCGCTCGGTCAGTCCGCGGCGCATCGCCGCCACTGCGGTGGCACATGCGCCGGTTCCGCACGCGCGGGTCAGCCCGGTGCCGCGTTCCCATACGCGCAGCCGGATCGCGTTGCGCGAAACGACCATCGCCGCGTTGACGTTCACGCCCTGCGGAAACAGCGAATCGTGTTCGATCAGCGGTCCCAATCGGCCCAGGTCGACTGCATCGCAATCGCTCACGAAGAACACTGCGTGGGGGTTTCCCACATTGACCGCGCAGGGGTTCTCCAGATCCTCCCACGCCACGGGCAAAGCCAGGGTATCGAGCGGGTAGGCCAGCGGGATGTCCTCCCAGGCAAACCTGGGCGTTCCCATGTCGACCGCGATGTCGCTTTCGCCGGCGACCGCGGTGAGCATACCTCCAAGTGTTTCGATCGACGTAGTCCCGCCGCGGAGCAGCGCAACCGCACGGGTGGCGTTCCCGCAGGCGCTCGATTCGCTGCCGTCGGGATTGAATATGCGCATGGCCAGATTGGCGCGTGTGCTGGGAGCAAGGACGATCACTTGGTCGCAGCCGATCCCGGTGTGGCGGTCGGCGAGGGCAGCGGCCAATGTCCTGGTCATCTCGGGCAGCGGCTGAGCGCATCCGTCGAGCACGACGAAGTCGTTGCCCAGCCCGTGCATTTTGATGAAATCGACCCGCATCGCGCGCGGGCTCTATGCGTTGGCGCCAGCCCCGTCCAGTCGCGAGCGGTCGGCTTACGCCTGCTTGCGCGTAGCCGCGAGCGTACCTGCCACGGTCGCGGCGGGAGCGGACATGGCCGGATCGTCGACCTTTGCCAGCAATTGCAACTCCGCCAGTTTCCGGCGGGTGTGCGCGGCATCCTCGGGATAACCGTAGAGGTATCCCTGGCCCTTGAACGAACCGAGCTTGCGCAGTTCCTCGAGAATTTCGGGGTTCTCGATGCCTTCGGCCGTGATCGGCAGACCCAGGCCTTCGCCGAGCGCGGTAATCGCCTGGACGATCGTCGCGCTGTCGTGGTTGGCGGGGAGCGAAGAGACGAAGCTGCGGTCGATCTTGATCCGGTCGAACGGAAGGGTGCGCAACTGCGCGAGGCTCGAATAGCCGGTTCCGAAATCGTCGAGGCTGATCTTGATCCCCTGGTTCTTCAGGCTGGTGATCAGCGAGCGGACAACGCCGATGTTTTCGTGAAGGCAGCTTTCGGTGATCTCGATCTCGAAGCGTTGCGGCGGGAACCCCGCCTCGACCAGCAAGCGCAGCATCTTCTGGGCAAACCATGGGTCGCGGAGCTGGAGCGGCGAGATGTTGACCGAAAGCGTCAGGCTCGCATCCCATGCCCGCGCATCGACCAAGGCCTGCGCGATAACGCTTTCGGACAGCTCGGCGATCACGCCGATTTCCTCGGCCACGGGAATGAAGATGTCCGGGCCGATCAGCCCAAGCTGCGGCGATTGCCACCGAGCCAGCATCTCGAAGCCGACCAGCAATCCCGTGCGCAGATCGATCTGCTGTTCGTAGTACGGGATGAATTCGCCGCGCGCGACGCCGTGGCGAATGCCCGATTCGAGTTCGCTGCGAAACCGCAGTTCGTTTTCCATCGCCGATTCGAACCAATGGTAGCGATTGCGGCCGCGCTTCTTGGAATTGTACATCGCGATATCGGCCATATGAAGCAGCGCTTCGGCATCGGCTTCGCACGCGGTGTCCCCGGGTTCGCTGCGGGTCAGCCCGATCGAAACCGTGACATCGAGCGTCGCAGCCTCCCATTCGATCGGGGCGTTGACCCGTTCGATGATCGACGCGGCGAGTTGGTCGATCCGGTCCGAGCGGCCGCGCGCAAACGGCACCACGCAGGCAAACTCGTCGCCGCCCAGCCGCGCAAGCAGCGCCCGTTCCGGCATTTCGCCGCGAACCCGCGCTGCCACGGTTTGCAAAACGGTATCGCCAGCCAGGTGCCCGTTGAGGTCGTTGATCTGCTTGAAGTTGTCGAGATCGAGGATCAGGAACGCGATGCTTTCGCCCCTTGCGTGGCACTCGGCGATCAGGGCTTCGGTTGCGGCCGAGGTACTGCGGCGATTGAGGCATCCGGTCAGCGGATCGGTTTCGGCCAGCAACCGCGCCTGTTGTTCGGCACGGCGGCGCTCTGCGACTTCAACGGTCAGCTCGCGGTAACGCCGCCAGCCGAAGATGATCAGCGCGATGTTGAGGAGCAGCGCATTGGTGAGCATGGGGTCCGGGCCGCTCGACATTCCGCCAAGCCTGCGCACGATATCGGGCATCACCGATCCGCCGGTCCCAACGAACATGATGATCGCCGCAGTTGCAATTCCCAGCGCCACGATATCGCGTTCAGCACTGCCGAATTTGCTCGGCAGGCGCGGTTCGCTTGATGGCGGGTGCGGCACGGCGCTGCTCAACAGACGGATCCCCCGGGTACGGACCCCGCCGCTATGCCCGGTCGGTCTGAAGTTTAGGTTAAAGTCGCTTTAGTATGCCGCGAACCGGGCGATCCACCAGGTTCAGCGCTTGAGACCAATCTCGCGCAGACGCTCCTGCAGGTAGTCGTCGGCGGTGATCGAGACGGGATAGCGGTCTGGATTTTCCGCGCTGACGCACTGGGGCAGGGTCTCGAACGCGAAATCGCTGCGCAGATGCAGGAAGAACGGCATCGAGTAGCGGCTGAACCCGGCGCGCTGGCCATCCGGGTTGCGAACCCGGTGCGTGGTCGAAGGCAGGTAATGGTTGGTCAGGCGCTGGAGCATGTCGCCGATGTTGACGACCAATGCCCCCTCTGGCGGAGAAACCGAGAGCCACTTGCCGTCCTTGCCCAGAAGTTCGAGCCCGGCTTCTTCGGCGCCCAAAAGCAGCGTGATGAGGTTGATATCCTCGTGCGCTCCCGCGCGGATCGCGCCGGCTTCTGCGCCGGCAACGGGGGGATAATGGAGCAGACGCAGGACCGAATTGCCCTCGTCGATCCCGGCGTCGAACCAGTCGTCGGCAAGCCCGAGATATCGGGCGATCCGCGCCAGGATTACTGCGCCGACACGGTCCATTTCGGCATAGAGTTGTTCGAACGTGGCACGGAAGGCCGCGGGACGCTCGGGCCAGATGTTGGGCGGCATCGAGCTTGCAAGTTTGTGTCCTGCCGCCAGTTCGCGGCCGACGTGCCAGAATTCCTTGAGATCGTGAACCGCGGCGCCTTTGGCGATCTCGGTTCCGAACGGCGTGTAGCCGCGCGCGCCCGACCCGCCAGGCACCGCATAAGCGCGCTTCTCGGCCTCGGGCAGCGCAAAATATTCTGCGGTCAGGTCCCAGGCCCGTGCGATCAAAGCGGGATCGAGGCCGTGGTCCTTCACCAGCGCAAATCCGAAGTCTCGAAAGCTGTCGCCGAGTTCGCGCGAAAGCGCTTCTGGCGCCTGGGCGAGCGAAAGCACGGGGAGGGTTTGAAGATCCATGGTCCGTTCCGGGTTTTGTCGGTATGCCCGGGTCTTAACCGCGATGGGCGTGAATTGCATGAGCAAAAACTACTGGCTGCTGAAATCCGAGCCCGATTGTTACGGCTGGGACCATCTGGTTGCCGAGGGAGAGGGCACTTGGGACGGGGTCCGCAACCATCGCGCGGCCAACAACTTGCGGGCGATGAAAGTCGGTGACGAGGCTTTCTTCTACCATTCGAACATCGGGCTCGAAGTCGTCGGGATCGTGAAGATCAGCCAGGCCGGCCTTGCCGATCCGAGCGATCCGGAGGGAAAGTGGGCCGCCGTCAAGGTCAAGCCGGAGCGCAAGCTGTCGCACACTGTGACGCTCAAGGCCATCAAGGCCAATCCGGCGCTGGCCGAAACCGAACTGGTCAAATTGTCGCGGCTATCTGTGGCTGCGGTGCGACCGGACGAGTGGGCGGAAATTCTTTCGATGGCAGCACATTAAGCGCCGGAACCGGTTGACGGCTGGCACGTAAAGGGGGCTCAGGCCGCGCGGACGCCCCCGTTGCGCTGCGACCGTAACCGAAGGAGAACCGACATGGGTGAACTGATCGACAAGGCCAAGGGTGCCGTCAACGAAGCCATCGGCAACACCAAGCAGGCCGCGGGTAATGCCACCAACGACACCTCGCTCAAGGCCAAGGGCATCGCCCAGGAACGCAAGGGCGAAGCGCAGGAGACCGTGGGCTCGGTCAAGGGTGCGCTCGGCGATAACGTCTGAGCTGACCCGACTTTGCATATTCGAAGGCCGCCCCTCACCGGGCGGCCTTTTTGTTATACGCGGGTCCGCAGGCCGGCAATCGTGGCGCCGCCCGCGCTGATTTGCTCGATATCGGTCACCAGGTGGAGCAGACGAACGCCCTTTTGCGCGAACGCGGCGGCCAGTGCCGGCGCGAACTGCACCGTCGTCTCGACCCGCGCCGACCACGCGCCATACGCCGCGCCGAGCGCGGCGAAATCGGGGTTGTGTAGGGTGGTGGCGGAAACCCGGCCCGGAAACTCGCGTTCCTGGTGCATCCGGATCGTGCCGTAGGCGCTGTTGTCGACCACGATGACGATCATGTCGCAGCCGTGCTGGATCGCCGTGGCGAGTTCCTGTCCGTTCATCAGGAAATCGCCGTCGCCCGCCAGCGCGACGACGCAGCGGTCGGGAAAGCGCAGTGCTGCGGCGACCGCGGCGGGCACGCCGTAACCCATCGCACCCGCGGTCGGTGCGAGCTGCGAGGGAAACCCCTCGTACGGCCAGTAGCGGTGCCACCAGCCCGAAAAGTTGCCCGCGCCGTTGCAGATGATCGCGTCTGCGGGCAGCACGGCACGCATCGCCATCACGCATTGCGCCAGATCGAGCCTGGCGCCCGACGCCTCGCCGGTCGTATCGCCTGGGGTCGACCACGCGAGCCAATCGCTGTGCGCCTCGGCACCGGCGCCGAAGTGGACGATATCGTGGTCCCACAGTGCCGCTGCCTCGGCAAATTCGCCCATGTCGGCACATATCGCCAGATCGGCGCGGTAGACGCGGCCAAGCTCCGCCGGATCGGGGTGGACGTGGATCAAAACCTGCCCCGGATGATCGGGCGTGACCAGGGTGTAGCCATCGGTCGTCGCCTCGCCGAGCCGCGCACCCACGACCAGGAGGACATCGGCATCGCGGACCCGCTGGGCGAGTTTGGGACTGGGGCCGTAGCCGAGATTGCCCGCCCACACCGCGCTTGCGTTCGGTACTGCGTCCTGGCGGCGGAAGGCGGCGACGACGGGAAGCCCGATGCGCTCGGCGAACTGGGTGAAATATTCGCGCGCCTTGGCGTTCCAGTCGGCCCCGCCGACGATCGCTAGCGGGGCTGCCGCATCGCCGAGGAGGCCGAACAGCGCGCCCATGGCATCGGGGCACACCGCCTGCGCCGGGCGCACGACTCGCGGCCGTGGCACCGCGCCATCGACGCTCTCGAGCAGCATGTCTTCGGGCAGCGTGAGCACCACGGGTCCGGGCCGGCCCGAGATCGCCGTGCTGTAGGCCCGGGCGATGTATTCGGGGATCCGCGCCGCATCGTCGATCCGCGCGGCCCATTTGCACAGCGGCGCGAACATCGCGGCGAAATCGACTTCCTGGAAGCCTTCCCGATCGCGCATTCCGCGGTCGACGTCGCCGATGAACAGAATCAGCGGCTGCGAATCCTGCATCGCCACATGGACGCCGATGCTGGCATTCGTCGCACCCGGGCCCCGCGTGACGAACGCCACCCCCGGCCGGCCGGTCATCGTGCCATCGGCGCAGGCCATGAACGCCGCACCCCCCTCTTGCCGGCAGACCACGGTCTGGATCGCCGATACGTCGTGGAGCGCATCGAGCACGGCGAGGAAGCTTTCGCCGGGTACGGTAAACACGCGGTCGCAGCCTTGGGCACCAAGACAATCGACGAGCAGGCGGCCGGCAGTTATCGCTGGAGACTTGGTCATGCCCGGCCATTAGCCCGCGCTCTGCGTGCGGACAACGCCCCAGCAACCGCACGCTCTGCGTGCAGGCAACGCCCCAGCAACCGCGAACACTGGCCATGGTTACCGTCCCGAAACGGGAGAGGCGCGGTTAACCGCGTTATTGCGGGTGGCGCGATGGTGAATCGTTTCTTAACCTCCGCGTGATGAGAAGGTCGCTAGTTCTGGTCGATGAGACCGCCCGTCATCCGTTTCTGCAAACCCTGCCGCCGCATATCCGGCGCAGCGAAGGCTCGCGCGCACCGCGCCCCGGCTGGCATCTGGACCGCGCCGACCTGCGCGAATTCCTGCTGGCCTATTGTGCGTGCTTCATGGCCGCTACGGCGTTTCTGGCGTAGCCGCGGCCGCGCTGCGCTCGGCCGCATAAAGCAAGTTGCCGAGCCATGCCGAAAACAGGCACATCGCTGCGGTGAACAACAGTTGCTGGACGATCGGCACGCCCGCGGCGCTCAGTACGATCGCGAGGATCGATCCCAGAACCATCGCGCCGGAGTTGACGATATTGTTCGCCGCGATCGTGCGTGCGGTCTGCGACTTGTCGACGAATGTGGTCAGGAACGCGTAAAGCGGAACCACGAACATCCCCCCGCAGATCGCGATACCGAGCAGTGCCAGCAATAACGGAACCGCCATCGGGCGCGCGACGAAATCAGCGATACTGAGCAGTCCGCTCGCCGGGTTTTCGCTCCATTCGATGCAGACGACATAAAACGCCAGCACGCAGATCGCCATGCCCACCACCGAGGCCGGCGAGTATCGCGCGGAGACCGAGCCCTTGAGCAGCGCGTTGATCGACATCGAACCGATCGCCACCCCGACCGAGAAGATCACCAGGAACAGGCTCGCGACCTCCTTGCTGGCCGACAGCACGTTTTTGGCGAGCGGCGGAAATTGGATGAACAGCACCGCGCCAATCGTCCAGAAGAAGCTGATCGCCAGGATCGCGAGAAATACGCGGCGGTCGTGCATGGTGTTGCGTACGAGCGTGATCGACGAGCGGACGAGGTGGAAATCCAGTGGTTCTGCGGGCGTCAGCGGCGGGGCAGGGGGCACCTGGCGCCCGGCGAGGTATCCCAGCACTGCGGTGACGACGACCCCCAGCGCCGCCCATTGGACCGGGATCCACCCGGCCAGGATCGTCCCCGCCAGGATCGCCATATAGGTGCCCGCCTCGACGAGCCCGGTCCCCGCCAGCACTTCGTTATCGCGCAGGTGCTGGGGCAGGATCGCGTACTTGATCGGCCCAAAGAAGGTCGAATGGATGCCCATCATCAGTACCCCGGCCAGCATCAACGGGATCGCCAGGGTGGTCACTGCATAGCCTTTCCAGGCCATCACCAGCCCGGCGCCGCCAACCAGCATGATCGCGATCTCGCACGCCTTGACGATCCGGATGATCCTGGCCTTGTCGCGCATATCGGCGAGCTGGCCAGAGAGCGCGGAAAGCACGAAGAACGGGAGGATGAACAATGCCGAGGCGATCGCGCTGAACTTGGCCTCCGCGGCCTCGGAGTTGTAAACGCTGTACACGACGTACAGCACCATCGCGTTCTTGAAGAGATTGTCGTTGAAGGCTCCCAACAGCTGCGTGACGAACAACGGCAGGAACCGTCGCTGCTGCACGAGGTAAGTCGTTGTTGTCATATGCCTCGTTGCTTGGCCGCCGGAGTTGCGCGGACCCTAGCGCAAGCAAACTGCGCGGCAAGTGCCCACACGCATTTGATCTGCGCAGCCTTTTGCCCCGAGCGCTTAGCCGCTATGCGTGCATGCCAGATGCTGACTCTGCCCAACCTGCTCACCCTGTCGCGGATCGTTGCCGTGCCGTTTCTCGCCGCGATGCTGTGGTGGCCGGGGTGGGAGGCCGGCTATCTCATGGGCTTTGCGATGTACTGCCTGATGGGACTGACCGACTATTTCGATGGCTACGTCGCGCGCTCGTATGGTGCGGTCAGCAAGCTCGGCGTGTTCCTCGATCCCATCGCCGACAAGATCATGGTCGCGGCGGTGATCCTGGTCCTGTCGGCACAAGGCGTGCTGCGCGGACCTTTCGTGGGCGACATGCACGTCATCGCCGGTCTCGTCATCCTGATGCGCGAGATCGCGGTGTCCGGGCTGCGCGAGTTCCTCGGCGGGCTGCAAGTGTCGATCCCGGTCAGTCGCCTCGCCAAATGGAAGACGACCTTCCAGATGGTCAGCCTGGGCGCGCTGATCCTCGGCAACGGTCTGCCCCGCTGGAACGTCTGGCTCGGCGGGCTTGAAATCAACGTGCCGCATACCGTCGGCCTGACCACGCTATGGGCGGCGGCGGTGCTGACGGTGATCACCGGCTGGGACTACCTCCGCGTGGGTCTCAAGCACATGGACTGAGGCATTTTTGGGGGAAGGGTTGGAATGGCGACTTCGATCCGCACAGCGTTGGCCTGTGTGACCATGGCCGTTTCCGCGACCAGCGCTGCCGGGCAGCCCACAACCGATCCTCTCGGCGCCGCGGCGCGCTCGGCGATGGCCACGACGGGTGCGCGCGGAATTGCCATCGCAACGGTTGATAACGGCCGCGTCGCTGCGGTCCGCACGTTCGGCATCCGCAACGCGGCGGGCGATCCGCTGACCCCCGACACCGTCATGTACGGCGCGTCGCTGACCAAGGCAGCCTTCGGTTATCTGGTCGCCCAGCTCGCCGGAGAGCGCCGACTGGACCTTGACCAGCCGCTGGCGGGGATGCTGGCGAAGCCGCTGCCCGAATACGGCAACCTCGACGCCTATGGCCACTGGGCGGACCTGGCGAGCGACGCGCGGTGGCGGGCGATCACCCCGCGCATGGCGCTCATGCACGCGACCGGGTTTGCCAATTTCGCGTGGACCGAACCGGACGGCAAACTCCACATCCATTTCGTCCCCGGCTCGCGCTATGCGTATTCGGGCGAGGGGATCATGCTCCTCCAGTTCGCCCTCGAGAAAGGGCTGGGCCTCGACATTGGCAGCGAACTCCAGCGCCGCCTGTTCACACCGCTGGGCATGACGCGCACCAGCCTGACGTGGCGCGGCGAATTCGCCGCGAACCTCGCCGATGGCTGGGACGCCGAGGGCAAGGCCCAGCCGCACGATCAGCGCAGCCGCGTCCGCGCTGCCGGATCGATGGACACGACGATTGCCGACATGGCCCGGCTCGCCGCCGCGATGGTCCGCGGTTTCGGCCTGTCCCGATCGGCGCGGGCGGGCTTTGCCGCCGGGTCCCTGCCGATAACGACGCGCCAGCAATTTCCGACGTTGCTGCCCGATGCGCCGGTCGCGGAGCGGCCGGCAGCCTCTGCCGCGCTGGGCGTCATCGCCTTCACCGGTCCGCAGGGGCACGGCTGGTACAAAGGCGGGCACGACGACATCACCGCCAACACGCTCGTCTGCCTGGACCGCAGCCGCCGCTGCGTGGTCATCCTGTCGAATGACGTTCGCGCCGAAGGCGCTTTCCCCGCGCTGGTCCGCGCCGCGCTCGGCGAAACCGGGGTGCCGTATCGCTGGGAGTATCCCGGGCTGCCCAGTTATTGACCTGGCGACAGCAGGCTAACCCGCACGCAGTTCTTCGGCGAGCAAGCGAAACTCGTCGCCGCGCGGGGAGCCCTTGCGCCAGACCAGCGCGATTTCGCGGTTGGGGTTGTCGCTCTTGAGCGGGCGCGCGACGACCTGCGTGCCGTTGAGGATTCCCGCGTCGAGCGCCATCTCCGGCAGCATCGTCAGGCCCAACCCGTTGTCGACCATCTGCACCAGCGTGTGCAGGCTGGTTCCGATCATCGCCGCCGAGGCCCGGAGGCCCGGGCTGTTGCACGCGGCAAGCGCGTGGTCCTTGAGGCAGTGGCCATCTTCTAGCAGCAGCAGCCGCGACAGGTCGATATTTTCGGGCGCGATTTCGGCCGGGGGATCGCGCGGGTCATCGCGCGGGAACGCGACGTAGAGTGCGTCGAGTTCGATCGTCTCGCGGTCGACTTCGCCGGTGTCGTACGGCAACGCCAGGAGCACGCAATCAGCCCGGCCGTGGTGCAGCGATTCGATTGCCGCAGCGCTCGGCTCTTCGCGCAGATAAAGCTTCAGCGCGGGGCGCTCGCGGCGCAGCCGCGGCAGCATGCGCGGGAGCAGGAACGGCGCGATTGTCGGAATCACGCTCATCCGCAATTCGCCGGCCAGCGGCTGGCCGCTCGACTGGACGAGCTCGGCCAGCTCTTCCGCCTCGCGCAGCACCCGGTGCGCCTTGGCGACCACGGCATTGCCCAGCGGCGTGAACCGCACTGCGCGGTTGGTGCGCTCGACCAGGGTCACCCCAAGCAGCGCCTCGAGATCGCGCAGGCCGGCGGAAAGCGTAGATTGGGAAACGTTACTAGCGGCAGCCGCGTGGCGAAAATGACCATGTTCATGGAGCGACACGAGATACTGGAGCTGCTTGAGCGAGGGCTGATGGACGGTCATGCGATCAGTCGCTGACGGCGACGCCTTCCGCTTCGGCCTCCACCACATCGTCGACGTGCGTCATCTTCATCCGCCCGTTGAGCACCGCGAACGCGACTTTGCCCTCGACCAGGTCGAGCGCATCCTTGCCGAACACATCGAACCGCCAGCCTTCGAGCATCGCCAGGTTCTTGCGCACCCCGGCGGCAAGCAGTTCCAGCTCGTCACTGCGTGCGAGGAGCCGCGACGCCACATCGATCTCACGGCTGCGGATCTTGAGCAGCAGCTTGAGCAGGTCGGCGACCAGCGCGCCCTCCTTGCCCAGCGGCGCGCCGCGCGCGGTACGCGGGGGTAGCTCGTCCTCGCGCAGCGGCTGCGCGGCGGCGAGCACGCCCATCATCCGCCGCCCGATCTCGTTATCCTTCCATCCGGCGGAAAGCCCGCGGACCTTGGCGAGGTCGGCCTGTGTCTTGGGCGGGTGGCTGGCGATATCGGCGAGCGTTTCATCGCGCACGATCCGCCCGCGCGGGATATTCTTGTCCTGCGCCTCGCCTTCGCGCCACGCGGCCAGTGCCTTGAGCCGCCCGAGCATTGCCGGATTGCGCCCCGCGGCCTTGATCCGGAGCCAGGCCAGCTCGGGCGCGCTGCGATAGTTCTCCGGATCGGCGAGCTTTTCCATCTCCTGGTCGAGCCACCCGCCGCGCCCGGTCTTGATCAACCGGCTCAGCATCTTGGGGAAAATCTTGGCCAGATGGGTCACATCGCCGATCGCATATTCGATCTGGCGGTCGCTGAGCGGACGGCGGGACCAGTCGGTAAACCGCGCGCCCTTGTCGACCTCGAATCCGAGCCAGCTCTCGACCAGGTTCGAATAACCGATCTGCTCGGACTGGCTGATCGCCATCGACGCGATCTGGGTATCGAAGATCGGGTGCGGGGTGTCCTGTGTCAGGTTATAGATGATCTCGACGTCCTGGCCGCCGGCGTGAAACACCTTGAGCACGTCTTCGTTGCGCGTCAGCAGATCGAGCAGCGGGCGCATGTCGAGCCCCGGGGCGAGCGGATCGATCGCCGCGGCCTCGTTGCTGTCGGCGATCTGGATCAGGCACAGTTCGGGCCAATACGTGTTCTCGCGCATGAACTTGGTATCGACGCAGACGAAATCGGCGGTGGCCAGGCGTTCGCACATTGCGGTCAGCGTGGCGGTATCGGTGATCAGTGGATGTATCTTCATGGTGCTTTTCTGTATGGCCCCGTGCGGGTCCGCGGCTTGACAAAGGCGCGGCCATCGCCTGTTAGCCGCGGCCTCCCCCTGCCCGATCGCCGCCGAATTGGAAAGAGTTTCGATGCACGCATACCGTTCGCACACGTGCGCCGCGCTGAGCGCTGCCGAGGTCGGTGAAAGCGTTCGCCTGTCGGGGTGGATCCACCGCAAGCGCGATCACGGCGGGGTGCTGTTCGTCGATCTGCGCGATCACTACGGGATCACCCAGATCGTGTGCGACAGCGACAGCGCCGCACTTCCGATCCTGGAAGGGTTGCGAGTCGAAAGCGTGGTCACCATCGACGGCAGCGTGAAAGCGCGCGCCGCAGGAACCGCCAACGCGAACCTCGCGACGGGCGAGATCGAGGTTTATGCGCGCTCGGTCGCCATTCTTTCGCGCGCCGACGAACTGCCGCTGCCGGTGGCGGGCGAGCAGGAATATCCCGAGGATATTCGCCTGAAATACCGGTTTCTCGATCTGCGGCGCGAGAAAGTTCACGCCAACATGATGCTCCGCTCGAAAGTGATCGCGAGCTTGCGCACGCGGATGACCGCGCAGGGCTTCATGGAAATCCAGACCCCGATCCTGACCGCCTCGTCGCCCGAGGGCGCGCGCGATTACCTCGTCCCGAGCCGGGTCCATCCGGGCAAGTTCTACGCGCTGCCGCAGGCGCCGCAGATGTTCAAGCAGCTGCTGATGGTCGCAGGCTTCGACAAGTATTTCCAGATTGCCCCCTGCTTCCGCGACGAGGACGCGCGCGCCGACCGTTCGCCCGGCGAATTCTACCAGCTCGATTTCGAGATGAGCTTCGTCACCCAGGACGATGTGTTCGATGCGATCGAACCGGTGCTGGCGGGCGTGTTTGCCGAATTTGCGAACGGCAAGACCGTGACCGCGGCAGGGGATTTCCCGCGCATCCCTTACGCCGAAGCGATGCTCAAGTACGGCAGCGACAAGCCCGACTTGCGCAACCCGCTGTTGATTTCGGACGTCGGCGGCGCGTTCGCAGCTTCGGGCTTCGGTTTGTTCGAACGGATCGTCGGCGAGGGCGGCTTTGTCCGCGCGATCCCCGCACCGGGCACCGCCGACAAGAGCCGCAAGTTCTTCGACGAGATGAACGAATGGGCCCGCGGCGAAGGCCATGCCGGGCTTGGCTACGTCACCCGCAAGGGCGGCGAGTTTGGCGGACCGATCGCCAAGAACCACGGCGCGGAAAAGATGGCCGCGCTCTACGACACGCTTGGGCTCGGCCCCGACGACGGCTTGTTCTTCGCCGCGGGCAAGGAACTCGCCGCGGCCAAGCTCGCCGGAGCGGCACGCACGCGCATCGCCGAACAGCTTGGCCTGATCGCACAGGATGAGTTCAAGCTGTGCTGGATCGTCGACTTCCCGATGTTCGAGTACGACGAGGACGCCAAGAAGATCGACTTCAGCCACAACCCGTTCTCGATGCCGCAGGGTGAGCTCGAGGCGCTGGAAACGATGGACCCGCTGACGATCAAGGCGTGGCAGTACGATATCGTCTGCAACGGCGTGGAACTGAGCAGCGGCGCGATCCGCAACCATCGCCCCGACATCATGTACAAGGCGTTCGAGATCGCCGGTTACAGCCGCGCCGATGTCGACACCAACTTTGCCGGGATGATCAATGCCTTCAAATTCGGCGCGCCGCCGCACGGCGGTTCCGCGCCGGGAGTCGACCGGATCGTCATGCTGCTAGCCGACGAGCCCAATCTGCGCGAGGTCGTGGTCTTCCCGATGAACCAGAAGGCCGAGGACCTGATGATGGGCGCGCCCAATTTCGCGACTCCGCAGCAGCTCCGCGAGCTGCGCATCAAGCCGGTCGAGCAGGCCAAGCCCTGACCGCGGCAATATCGCGCAACGGGGCCGGGCACTTGTCAGCCGCCCGCGCGTTCTCTAGGGCGAATCCAGCGCATTTAATCTGCCGTTCACGAAGGAACATACCATGAGCGACACCGCCGACCGGGTTAAGAAGATCGTCGTCGAACACCTCGGTGTCGAGGCCGACAAGGTCACCGAAGATGCCAGCTTCATCGACGATCTGGGCGCAGACAGCCTCGATATCGTCGAGCTGGTGATGGCGTTCGAAGAAGAATTCGGCGTGGAAATCCCCGACGATGCCGCTGAAAAGATTGGCACCGTGTCCGATGCGATCAAATACATCGACGACAACAAGGCCTGAGCGCCTTTGCAAAAACCGTCCCCGGCTGGGGAGCGGGCTCAGACAGGCTCAGCCCGCACCGGGTTGAGCCTGTCTTGCATTACGGAACCCGCGAGCAACCGGTTCCACAATTTTCGGAGAAGTAGATGCGCCGTGTCGTCGTAACCGGTCTGGGCCTGGTCACCCCGCTTGGCGCCGATGTCGAGACGGCATGGGCCAACATCCTTGCCGGCAAGAGCGGCGCCGGCCCGATCACGCACTTCGATGCGAGCGACCAGAAGTGCCAGATCGCGTGCGAGGTCAAACCCGCCGATCATCCTTATGGCTTCGATCCCAACAAGCGCGTCGATCACAAGGTCCAGCGCCAGGTCGATCCGTTTATCATCTTCGGGATCGACGCTGCGGGACAGGCGCTCGAAGACGCAGGCCTAACCGACATGGACGAAGCCACGCGGTTCCGTGCGGGGTGTTCGATCGGCTCGGGGATCGGCGGGCTGCCCGGGATCGAAAGCGAATCGCTGGTCCTTGCCGAAAAGGGCCCGGGGCGGGTCAGCCCGCATTTCGTTCACGGCCGTTTGATCAATCTCATCAGCGGGCAAGTCTCGATCAAATACGGGTTGATGGGACCCAACCACGCGGTCGTCACCGCATGCTCGACCGGTGCGCATTCGATCGGCGACGCGGCGCGGATGATCCGCGACGACGATGCCGACATCATGCTCGCCGGCGGCGCGGAAGCGACGATCTGCCCGATCGGCATCGCCGGATTCGCCCAGGCGCGCGCGCTCAATTCCAGCTTCAACGACCGTCCCGAAGCCGCCAGCCGTCCGTATGACAAGGACCGCGACGGGTTCGTGATGGGTGAGGGCGCAGGCGTCGTCGTGCTCGAGGAATACGAGCACGCCAAGGCACGCGGCGCCAAGATCTACGCCGAAGTCGTCGGCTACGGCCTGTCGGGCGACGCGTTCCACGTCACGGCGCCCGAACCGACCGGATCGGGCGCGTACCGCTCGATGGAAATGGCGCTCAAGAAGGCGGGAATGACGCCGGCGGACATCGACTACGTCAACGCCCACGGCACCTCGACGATGGCCGACACGATCGAACTCGGCGCGGTCAAGCGCCTGTTTGGCGACGCGATCGCGAACATGTCGATGTCGAGCACCAAGTCCGCCATTGGCCACCTGCTCGGCGGGGCCGGGGCGGTCGAGACAATCTTCTGCATCCTCGCGATCCGCGACCAGATCGTTCCGCCCACGCTCAATCTCGATAATCCGGACGAAGGCACCGAAGGGGTGGACCTGGTCCCGCATGTCGCGCGCAAGCGGACCGTTCGCGCCGCGCTCAACAACAGCTTCGGGTTCGGCGGAACCAACGCCAGCGTTATCGTCAAGGCAATCTGAGCCATGCGCCGCGGACGGGTTCTAGTACTGGTCGCGGTTGCCGCTGGGGCGATGTGGTTCTTCAGCGGCTGGTACGGCGGCGGCCCGCTGGCCAAGGACACCGCATTCGTCGTTTCCGGTGGCGCGAGCCTGGGCAGCGTCGCCGACAAGCTTGTAGCAGACGGAGCGATCTCATCGGCCAGCGCGTTCAAGCTGCGCGCGCGGCTGCTCGGCGGCGGCGGGGCGATCAAGGCGGGCGAATTCCTTCTGCCCAAGGGCGCAAGCCCGGCGCGCATCCTCGGTATCCTGCGCGGCGCCGAGGTCATTCGGCGGTTTGTGGCGGTCCCCGAGGGGATGCCGTCGATCATGGTCTATGATCGCCTGATGGCGCAGCCGCTGCTCAGCGGGACGATCGCGGTGCCTGCCGAAGGCTCGATCCAGCCCGACAGCTATGCGTTCGACCGCGGGGATACGCGCGCCGCGGTGCTCAAGCGCATGCAGGCGGCCGCGGCGCGCACCCTGGCCGCGCTATGGGCCAAGCGCGGCGCGGATACCGTCGCCAAGACCCCGCAGGAAGCGCTGGTCCTTGCCTCGATCGTCGAAAAGGAAACGGGCAAGTCGTCCGAGCGGCCGATGGTGGCCGGCCTCTATTCCAACCGGCTGCGCCAAGGCATGATGCTGCAGGCCGATCCCACGATCATCTATCCGATCACCGCCGGCAAGCCGCTGGGCCGGCGGATAAAGCAATCGGAGATCGCCGCGGTCAATGACTACAACACCTACGCAATGGTCGGGCTGCCCAAAGGCCCGATTACCAATCCCGGCAAGAAAGCGATCGAGGCGGTGCTCCACCCGGCCACGACCGACGCACTGTACATGGTCGCCGATGGTACTGGCGGTCACCAGTTCGCCGCGACGCTGGCGGAGCATAACGCGAATGTCGCGAAGTGGTTCGCGATCCGGCGGGCGCGGGGCGAGCTTTAGGGTTGCGGTTCTTCGGGACGGGGCGCGCGCCCCCTCATGATTGACGGGAAGACAAAACCCCTTCCGGTGTAACAACATCCCGTTCGTGGTGAGGAGAGACCGCGCGCGTTCCGTGGGCCCGTCTCGAACCACAAGCGCTAGGGCTCCGCAATGTTGAACCCCCCCGGCAGCGGATCGAGCGCGTTCTGAAGCGCTTCGACCGCAGTGCGATCCCCGGTAACC
>JANXSP010000081.1 GCA_025356575.1 Novosphingobium sp. | reverse complement strand
GCGCCCCCGCGCAAATTCGTGGCTTGCTTCACCGCTTTTTCACAGCCGTGCCCGCACCCCGATGTATCCCGCGCGGCCCTGCGTGCCATAGCCCGCGACCGTCTGGTACTTGACGTCGGCGAGGTTCTCGACCCGCCCGTACAGTTCGAACCGTTCGCCCAGCGGCAGGCTCGCCCGCACCGTCACCAGCGCGTAGCCATCGAGCCGCGCGGTGTTCGCCGCATTGTCGAAGCTGTCGCCGACCAGCCGCAGGTCCGCGCCGAGCGTCAGGTTTGCCAGCGGCGTGCGCCAGTCGCTCGCCAGCGTCAGGGCATGGCGTGGGCGGCGGGCGAGGTCCTTGCCGGTGGTGCGGTTGACCGCCTTCACGAAGCTGTACGCGGCGTGGAATGCGAGGCGGTCGGTCGGCATCACGTCGCCCTCGGCTTCGATCCCTTGCGCGCGGGTGCGCGAGACGTTGTCGTAGGTCCCGTAAGGCCGCGCGGTGCAGATCCCGCCGATTTTGCCGAAGCACGAGACGAAATCGATCAGATTGCGGCTGTCGCGGCGGAACGCGGTCAGCGCGAAGTGCAGCCCGCCGTTGCGGTTCCCGCGCTCGACGCCCGCGTCGAAGCTGCGACTGCGCTCGGGCACCAGCGCCTGATTCCCGTAATCGGAGAACAACTGGTAGAGCGTCGGCGCCTTGAACCCTTCGCCGTAGCTGGCCCGGATGCGCCACTGATCGCCGAGGTTGGCGCTGGCGTTGGCGCCCGTCGTCCAGGCTCCGCCGAAGCGGCTGTGATCATCGTAGCGCACGCCCGCGGCGAGGTTGAGCGCGCCCCCGCTCCACCCGAGCAGCGCGTGGCCGCTCGCCAGCCGGGCCTTTTTCTGCGCATCGAACGTCGAGGAAAACCGCGTCCATTCGCTGTCCGCGCCGAAATCGAGCGTGAACGCGGCGGGCAGCGCGGCATGGCCAGTGAGGTCGGCGCGCTCGCTGCGGCCCGTGTAGGCATACGACGGCGCGGTGCCGAAGGTCGGATCGTAATAAATCCGGCGGATGTCGCTGAGCGCGTAGCCGGCGTTGAACTCGACCATACCGATCGCTGCCACTGCCCCGATCCGGCCAGAAGCTTCGCGGGTCTTCTGGTATTCCGGCGTGTCGGCGAAGGTGTAGTTGGGCGCGGGGTAGCCGTCGATGTCGGTTTTGCTGTCAGCGTAGCGCGCGGCGGCGACGAGCGCGAAATTGTCGCCCAGCGCCACCCGCCCGCGCCCGCCGACGCGCCATTGGCGAAACCCGTCGGGCTCGGTGCCCGCCGCGGCGGCGGAGATGCCAGCGGTCCGGGTGTAGCCGCCGTTTAGCGTCAGGTTGGCGCGGGTGTCGCCGAAATCGCCGCTCGCCTGCCCGTCGAAGGTATTGCGGCTGCCGTATTCGGCGCTGGCCGCAACCCCGCGCGTATCGCGTGTCGTCACCGCCAGAACCCCGCCGATCGCCTGGCTGCCCCAGACCACCGAGTTCGAGCCGCGCAGCAGTTCGATCTTCGAAATCCCCCCGCTGAGCAGCGTGCCGAAATCGAACCCCGCGCCGGGCGAGGAGACATCGTTGACCCGCACCCCGTCGACCAGCACGAGCAGCTGTTCGGCATCGGCGCCGCGGACGCGCACCCCGGTAAAGCCGCCAAGCCCGCCGTTGCGGGTGATCGTCACCCCCGGCGCGCGTTCGAGCACGCGGGTCAGGTCGGGACCCTGGATGCTCGCGATCTCGTCCGCGCCGATGACGCTGATCGACTGGCCGGTTTCGGTCACCTTCTGGGCCGATCCGCTGGCGATCACGGTGATGAAAGGATCACGGACGAGCGGGGTCAGGATGATTTCGTCGCTGCTGTTGTTTGTGGGTACCTCCACACTCGATTGCGCCAGCGCGGGGCCGGCAACCAGGATCGGGGCAAACAGGATCGGGAACGTCAGATAGATAACGGATTTCATGCGCAATTCTCCAGCACGAACGACGTCGTCCATGCCAGAGCGCGCGCGGGATTGCGGGCGTCTGCGCTGCATCCCGGTACACCCCGCCCGGCTGCGGAACGACCATCGCGGGCAGGTCTCCTGGCTCCCGGATCGATGCCTGCGCCCGCCTTCCCAGCTTTTCAGCCAGTGGCGTAAGGGACGCAGACTCCCCGGTCACAGTTGCGGGGGCAGCGCAGGATTTTCCCCTGCTTCCCTAGCCCGGTCCCGCAAGCGCGCGGAGCCGGACAACCCATGACGTCGGCGCGGCGGATAGGCGGATGCGGCGTTCCCGGCAACCCCGCACACCTTTCGTGAACCGCTTAAGACTATGGCGGGGCGCTGTGCCGCAGCGGGACGGTGGCCACGGCGCGGATGCGCGCGCGGGCCGCGGCCCCTACGCGCGTCGGCGCGACCACGAGAGACCCTACGCCGGATGTTCGACACGCTTGCCTATTCCGAACCGCGCCCGCGCGACTTCACCGCGACGTTGCGGCGCGGCAGCGTGCGCGGCTTGGGCAACGCGGCCGCGACCCCGCACCGCGGGCGCCGCGCGCTGGCGCTGCTCGCCGCGGTTGCAGTCCCCGCCTTCGCCGCGCCCGAGGACTGGCACGGGTTCGCGGTGACCGAGGCGGCAACGGCGCAAGCCTCGGATCCTGCGGCCACCCTGCCCATGCCCTTCGAACAGGCCGGTCAAAGCTTTCCCGGCTCGGCGTTCTATTACCTGGCTCCGCAAGGCTCGGCACCGCTCGCGCCCGAGGCCCACGCCGATACTGCCGACGCGGCGAGCGCGGTCGGTCCCGCAGCGCGCGCGATCTATTCGGTCGGCAGCGATCTCGATCGTACCCGCGCGCTGACCTGCCTGACCGCCGCAATATACTACGAGGCGGCGAGCGAACCCGACGCCGGCCAGCGCGCGGTCGCCCAGGTCGTGCTCAACCGCGTCGCGCATCCCAGCTTTCCGAACTCGGTCTGCGGCGTGGTCTATCAGGGCAGCGAGCGCAGCACCGGGTGCCAGTTCAGCTTCACCTGCGATGGCAGCCTGGCCCGAACCCCCGTGCGCTTCTGGTGGGAGCGCGCGCAGAGCGTCGCGCGCGCCGCGCTCGGCGGATATGTCTATGCCCCGGTCGGGCTGGCGACGCATTATCACACCGCCGCGATCCACCCCTACTGGGAGGACAGCCTCAATTTCATCGGCCAGATCGGCGCGCATCGCTTTTACCGGATGGGCGGGCCCGCGGGCGCGGCAACGACGTTCAACGCGTCGTACACCGGGATCGAGCCGGCCGCGCGGCCGTTCACGCGCGAGACCGCGGCACTAGCGGCGCCCGGCAAAGCCCCCGATCCGGTCGCGATCCAGAACGCCTACGCCCAGGGGCTGGCGATCGCGCATTCCGCCGTGCCCGGAGCACCGCTGGCCGCAGGCTCCGCCCGCCCCGCGCCCGCGCCGCACTATGCCGAGGCGCTCGCAGCGCGCGGCGGCGAAGCGCTGTATGAAGGCGCCAAGCTTCCCGAAGCCACGGGAATCCGCCCCGAATACGCCCAGAGCGGGCGCTGGATCGCGCAGCCGGGGACCTGAGCGGCAGGTCCAGGCGCTTCTGGTTAATCGCCGTCAGCACTTTCGCAACCATCCCGCGACACGAAGGCTTAGGCCGCGCCGGGCTATAGCGGCGGTCCCCGAAAAGTCGCCCCGGAGATATCATGACCATTCATTTCGCCGCCGCGCGAACCGGCAACGCATCGGTGATGGCGCGCGCCTTGCGCGTGCCGGCGATCACCCGCGCAGCCAACGACGATCCGCTGCGCGATGAGGCCGATGCCGTGCTTGCCGCCGCGCTGCGCCATTTCGCCGCGCACGGCCTGGCCGCCGCCGATCGCGCCGAGGAAAAGGCACGCCAGGCCGCCACCGCGGGCGACTGCGCGGCACGCGACCGCTGGCTGGAAATCTGCGCGACGCTCGATCCGCGCCGCGCCCGCGATCTCAATCGCCAGCTTGCACAGCGGACTTCCGGCCGGGCGTGCAACTGACAAACTCCGTTACGGAATGCATGGTTCGCTAATGCGAACCATTATCGCAAATAGCCGCCGCGATGGGGGCTTTGACGGTTGCAATCGCTATTTCGCCAGCCTAGGGCACGCCCATCCGCCGGGCGCCTGCCGGTTTGCGGGATGGATTTAGGCGCCCTTGACTGACGCATTCCCGCAGCCGGGAAGGATACCGTCTAATCATGGCCGAGACAGCAGCAGGCTCGCAGTCGCGCAAGAAGATCGCCCTGATCGGCGCGGGCAATATCGGCGGCACCCTCGCCCATCTCGCTGCGCAAAAGGAACTCGGCGATATCGTCCTGTTCGATGTCGTCGAAGGCGTGCCGCAGGGCAAGGCGCTCGATCTCAGCCAGTGCGGCCCGGTCGAAGGGTTCGACGCCAAGATCACCGGTTCGAACGACTACAAGGACATTGCCGGGGCCGACGTGATCATCGTCACCGCCGGGGTCGCGCGCAAGCCGGGGATGAGCCGCGACGATCTGCTGGGCATCAACCTCAAGGTGATGAAGGCGGTCGGCGAAGGGATCAAGGCCAACGCGCCCGGCGCATTCGTGATCTGCATCACCAACCCGCTCGACGCGATGGTCTGGGCCTTGCGCGAGTTTTCGGGCCTGCCGCACCACATGGTCGTCGGCATGGCCGGGGTGCTCGACAGCGCGCGGTTCAGCCATTTCATCGCCGACGAGTTCCAGGTTTCGGTCCGCGACGTGAACACCTTCGTGCTCGGCGGGCACGGCGATACGATGGTCCCGGTGGTGCGCTATTCCACCGTCAACGGCATCCCCGTCCCCGATCTGGTCAAGATGGGGCTGAGCTCGCAGGACAAGATCGACGCCATCGTCAAGCGCACCCGCGGCGGCGGCGGCGAGATCGTCGCGCTGCTCGGCACCGGCTCGGCGTTCTACGCCCCGGCGGCCAGCGGCATCGCCATGGCCGAGGCGTTCCTGAGCGACCAGAAGCGCATCCTGCCCTGCGCGGCATATGTGAACGGCCAGTACGGCTTGAACGACCTTTACGTCGGGGTGCCGGTGATGATCGGCGCGGGCGGCGTGGAGAAAGTCATCGAGATCGAACTCGACGACGCCGACAAGGCCGGGCTGACGGTGAGCGTCGACGCGGTCAAGGAACTGCTGGCGGCGTGCAAGGCGATCGACGGCAGCCTGAACTGAGCTTGCGCGTCCCCGCGCAGACGGGGACCTCGTGCCACTAAGGCTGAACCCAGCCGCCTGAGGCCCCCGCCTTCGCGGGGGCGCACCGGAGAACCCAATGTCCATCCTCGTCGACAAGAACACCAAGGTCATCACCCAGGGAATGACCGGCGCGACCGGCACGTTCCACACCGAGCAGGCGCTCGCCTATGGCACGCAGATGGTCGGCGGGGTGACTCCGGGCAAGGGCGGCGAGACGCACATCGGGCTGCCCGTTTACAACACCGTCCACGAGGCCAAGGCCGCCACCGGCGCGACCGCCACATGCATCTATGTGCCGCCGCCGTTCGCCGCGGATTCGATCCTCGAGGCGATCGACGCCGGGATGGAGCTGATCGTCACGATCACCGAGGGCATTCCGGTGCTCGACATGGTCAAGGTCAAGCGCGCGCTGTCGGGCACCAAGTCACGCCTGATCGGGCCGAACTGCCCCGGCGTGCTGACCCCGAACGAGTGCAAGATCGGGATCATGCCCGGATCGATCTTTCAGAAGGGCAGCGTCGGGGTCGTCAGCCGCTCGGGCACGCTGACGTATGAGGCGGTCCACCAGACGACGATGGCCGGCCTCGGCCAGACTACCGCGGTCGGGATCGGCGGCGACCCGGTCAACGGCACCAACTTCATCGACATGCTCGAACTGTTCATGGCCGATCCCGAGACCCGCTCGATCATCATGATCGGCGAGATCGGCGGCGATGCCGAGGAAGCCGCCGCGCAGTTCATCGCCGACGAGGCGCGTGCGGGCCGGCGCAAGCCAATGGTCGGGTTCATCGCCGGGCTCACCGCACCGCCGGGGCGCCGCATGGGCCACGCCGGGGCGATCGTCTCGGGCGGCAAGGGCGGCGCACAGGACAAGATCGCGGCGATGGAAGCCGCGGGCATCCGCGTCTCGCCCTCGCCCAGCGAACTCGGCACCACGCTGGCGGCGATGCTGCAGGAACGCGTCTGACGCTTCGACCACCGGCGCTGTTCCTCCCCGGGAGCGCCATCTACCGCCGCGGCGGCACAAGGTGACACCCGATGGGTAACGAAAACCTCGATTTCTTCCCCGAAGAGCCCCAGCCCGGCCCGTCGTGGGCGCGGGCGAGCTGGCGCGAGGGCGGCGAGGACGACCTCACCCGCGCGCTCGATCCCACCGCGATGGCGGCGGCGATCAAGGCTGCGGTTGCTAAACCCGGTGCGCCCGCAGCCGCGCCCACCGACGCGCAGGCGATCGAGAGCGCCGCGGCGGATTCGATCCGCGCGATGATGCTCATCCGCACGTACCGCGTGCGCGGGCACCTGGCCGCCAACCTCGACCCGCTGGGCCTGTCGAAGCAGGAGCTGCCCGCCGATCTCAGCCCCGAATACCACGGTTTTTCGGGCGCCGCGCTCGACCGCAAGGTTTTCATCGGCGGGGTGCTGGGGATGCAGTGGGCGACGATCCGCGAGCTCGTCGACATCCTGCGTGCCAACTACTGCGGCAAGGTCGGCCTGGAATACATGCACATCGCCGATGTCGACGAGCGGCGCTTTTTGCAGGACCGGCTCGAGGGCGCGGACAAGACCATCGAGTTCACGCCCGAGGGCAAAAAGGCGATCCTCAGCGCAGTGATCCGCGGCGAGCAGTGGGAGAAATTCCTCGGCCGCAAATACGTCGGGACCAAGCGATTCGGGCTCGACGGCGGCGAGGCGATGATCCCCGCGCTCGAGGCCGTGATCAAGTACGGCGGCGCCACCGGGGTCAAGGAAATCGTCTACGGCATGGCCCACCGCGGCCGGCTCAACGTCCTCGCCAACGTGCTGGCCAAGCCGTACCGCGTGATCTTCCACGAGTTTTCGGGCGGCAGCGCCAATCCCGAGGATGTCGGCGGTTCGGGCGACGTGAAATACCATCTCGGCACCAGCACCGACCGCGAGTTCGACGGGATCAAGGTGCACATGAGCCTGGTCCCCAATCCCAGCCACCTCGAAACGGTCGACCCGATCGTGCTGGGCAAGGTCCGCGCGACGCAGGCGCTGCGCGACGATCTGATCGAGCACCGCCAGGTCCTCCCCGTGCTGATCCACGGCGATGCGGCGTTCGCGGGCCAGGGCATCGTGTGGGAGTGCTTCGGGTTCTCGGGGGTCAAGGGTTACAACACCGGCGGCTGCATCCACTTCATCATCAACAACCAGATCGGTTTCACCACCAGCCCGCAGTTCTCGCGCGGGTCGCCCTATCCGTCGGACGTCGCCAAGGGCATCCAGGCCCCGATCATCCACGTCAACGGCGACGATCCGGAGGCCGTGACCTTCGCCTGCAAGCTGGCGATCGATTATCGCCAGGCGTTCAAGCGCGATATCGTCATCGACATGTGGTGCTATCGCCGCTTCGGCCACAACGAGGGCGACGAGCCCAGTTTCACCCAACCGCTGATGTACGCGCGGATCCGCCAGCACCCCCCGGTCAGCGTGCTCTATGCCGAGCGGCTGGTGGCGCAGGGGACGATTCCGGCGGGCTGGGCCGAGACCAACGCCGGCGAATTCGTTGCGCAGCTCGAGAACGAATTCGAAGCGTCCAAATCGTACAAGCCCAACCAGGCCGACTGGTTCGCCGGGCGGTGGAGCGGGCTCAACAAGCCCGCCGATCCCGAAAGCGCGCGGCGCAACGTGGCGACGGGGATCGAGCCCAAGCTGTTCGACAGCCTCGGCCGCACGCTGACCACGGTTCCCGATGGGCTGACGATCCACAAGACGCTGGCCCGCGTGCTCGACGCCAAGCGCGAGATGTTCGCCAGCGGCACCGCCTTCGATTGGGCGACGGGCGAGGCGCTGGCGTTCGGCAGCCTGGTCGCCGAAGGGTTCGGATTGCGATTGTCGGGCCAGGATTCGGGCCGCGGGACCTTCAGCCAGCGCCACGCAGTGTGGGTCGACCAGACCGACGAGCGCAAGTACGCGCCGCTGTCCACGCTGCCTCACGGCAAGTTCGAAGTGCTCGACAGCCCGCTGTCGGAATACGGCGTGCTCGGGTTCGAATACGGCTTCGCACTCGCCGATCCCAAGACGCTGGTGCTGTGGGAGGCGCAGTTCGGCGATTTCGCCAACGGCGCGCAGATCATCATCGATCAATACATCGCGGCGTCGGAAGCCAAGTGGCTGCGCGCCAACGGTCTCGTCCTGCTGTTGCCCCACGGCTACGAGGGTCAGGGCCCCGAGCATTCGTCGGCGCGGCTCGAGCGGTTTCTCCAGCTCTGCGCGCAGGACAACATCCAGGTCTGCAACATCACCAGCCCGGCCAATTATTTCCACGTCCTGCGCCGCCAGATGCTTCGCCCGTTCCGCAAGCCGCTGGTGATCATGACGCCCAAATCGCTGCTCCGCCACGCCTTGGCCAAAAGCGAAGCGCGCGAGTTCCAGGGCGCCAGCCACTTCAAGCGGATCTTCTCCGACACCAGGGAAATCCCCGATGCCAGCGTGCGCAAGCTGGTGCTATGCAGCGGCAAGGTCGCCTACGACCTGATCGAGGCGCGCGACGCCGCTGGGCTCGAGGATGTCCCGATCGTCCGGCTGGAACAGATCTACCCGTTCCCGGGCGAGCCGCTGGCGCTGCGGCTGTCGCGGATGACGGGGCTCGAGGAAGTCGTCTGGTGCCAGGAAGAACCGCGCAACAACGGCGCGTGGTTCTTCGTCGAACCGTTCATCGAAGAGGCGCTCGCCGCCGCCAAGAGCCCGGTGGTTCGTCCGCGCTATGCCGGGCGGACTGCCAGCGCCTCGCCCGCCACGGGCCTTGCCAGCCGCCACCAGAGCGAACAGGGCGCGCTCGTCGCCGATGCGCTGGGGCTCTCGGTGCGGACCGAAATCCGCCGGCGGAAGAAGACGTAACGACGACAGCACACAACTGTGCTTCCCCGCAAAGGCGGGGACCTCAGGCGGCGGGGAACCACCCAGATGCCCGAGACCCCCGCCTTTGCGGGGGAGCACATGTCTAAGGAAGCACGATGTCCAGCGAAGTCAGAGTTCCTACCCTCGGTGAAAGCGTCAGCGAGGCCACGATCGGCGAGTGGCTCAAGGCGCCCGGCGAAGCCGTGACGCTCGACGAGCCGATCGCCAGTCTCGAGACCGACAAGGTCGCGGTGGAGGTGACCGCGCCGGTCGCGGGAGTCATGGGCCACCAGTTGGCCAAGCCCGGCGACAATGTCCTGGTCGGCGCGGTGATCGCCACGATCGAGGACAGCGTGCCCGCCGCGGGGGCCGAGCCGGTCGCGCTGCGCGCCGAACCGCCCGTGCCGCCGGCTTCGGATACCATGCCGCCCAGGGTCGCTGCCGCCGCTGCCCCCGCCGCTCCCGCGCCTGTCGACGCCGCGGCGCTTTCGCCTTCGGTACGCCGCGCGGTGCTCGAGCACGGAATCGATCCGGGCAGCGTCAAGGGCACCGGCAAGGACGGCCGCCTGACCAAGGAGGATGTCGTCTCGGCCGCGCAGAACAAGAGCGCCGCACCCGCCCCCGCTGTGGTCGGCGCGCCGGCCGCCGCCACCGCACCCGCCGCGCCGACCGGCGATCGCGGCGAAGAACGCGTGCGGATGACGCGCCTGCGCCAGACCATCGCGAGGCGGCTCAAAAGCGCGCAGGATACCGCCGCGCTGCTGACCACGTTCAACGATTGCGACATGTCCGCGGTGATCGCCGCGCGCGACCGCTTCAAGGAAGCGTTCGAGAAGAAGCACGGGGTCAAGCTCGGCTTCATGAGCTTCTTCGCCAAGGCGGCGTGCCTGGCGATCCGCGACATCCCCAGCGTCAACGCCCAGATCGATGGTGAGGAGATCGTCTATTTCCCCTACGTCGATCTGTCGGTGGCGGTCTCGGCCCCCAACGGACTGGTCGTGCCCGTTGTCCGCAACGTCGACACGATGGGTTTTGCCGCGATCGAGAAGGCCATCGGCGATCTCGGGAGCCGGGCCAAGGACGGCAGCCTAACGATGGCCGACATGGCCGGCGGCACCTTCACCATCTCCAACGGCGGCGTGTTCGGCGGGCTGATGAGCACCCCGATCATCAATCCTCCGCAATCGGCAGTGCTCGGGCTGCACCGGATCGAGGACCGCCCGGTCGTGCGGGACGGCCAGATCGTCATCCGCCCGATGATGTACCTCGCGCTCAGCTACGACCACCGCCTGATCGACGGGCGCGAGGCCGTGACCGCATTGAAGACGATCAAGGAAGCGATCGAAGACCCGACGCGGCTGCTGATCGATTTGTAGTAATGCCGTGGTTCCCCGCGCAGGCGGGGACCTCGGGCCCGATGTCCCCGCCTTCGCGGGGACGCGCTGGAGTTTGCAATGGCCGACCAGATCTACGACTACGACGTTCTCGTCATCGGCTCCGGACCGGGGGGCTATGTTGCCGCGATCCGCGCGGCGCAGCTTGGGCTGAAGGTCGCCTGCGCCGAAAGCCGCGAGACGCTGGGCGGAACCTGCCTCAACGTCGGGTGCATTCCGTCCAAGGCGATGCTCCACGCGTCGGAATATTTCGATGCGGCGGCCAACGGCACGATGGCCAAGATGGGGGTCGAGGTGACGCCCGTGCTCAACCTGCCCGCGATGCACGCGCAGCGGCTCGACGCGGTGAAGCAGCTCACCGGGGGGATCGCGTTCCTGTTCAAGAAGAACAAGGTCGACTGGCTCAAGGGCCGCGCCGCGTTCACTTCGCCCGATACGGTAGAGATCGCGGGTAAGTCGTACAAAGCAAAGAACATTGTCATCGCGACCGGATCGAGCGTTGCGACGCTTCCGGGCGTAGAGGTCGATCAGAAAGTGATCGTCGATTCGACCGGGGCGCTCGAACTTTCCGCGGTTCCCCAGCACATGGTCGTGATCGGCGGCGGGGTTATCGGGCTCGAGCTCGGCAGCGTCTGGCGGCGGCTCGGCGCGCAGGTGACCTGCGTGGAGTATCTCGACCAGATCCTCCCCGGTTTCGATGGCGATGTGCGAAAAGAGGCAAACAAGATATTCAAAAAGCAGGGTTTTGAATTCCGCCTGTCGAGCAAGGTGACCGGAGTCGCCGTCTCGGGCATGACCGCAACGGTGACCATTGAACCCGCCGCGGGCGGCGCGGCCGAGACGATCGCAGCCGATTGCGTTCTCGTCTCGATCGGGCGCCGCCCCAATACCGAAGGGCTCGCGCTCGACCGGGCGGGGCTGGCGGCGAACGCCCGCGGGCAGATCGAGATCGGCGACGATTTCCGCACCGCAGTTCCCGGCATCTGGGCGATCGGCGACGTCGTTCCGGGGCCGATGCTGGCGCACAAGGCCGAGGACGAGGGCATCGCGGTCGCCGAGAACATCGCCGGTCAGACCGGGATCGTGAACCACGCGGTGATCCCCAGCGTGGTCTATACCTTCCCCGAGATAGCCGGCGTCGGGCTGACCGAGGAACAGGCGCGCGAAAAGGGCGAGATCAAGGTCGGCAAATTCCCCATGTCCGCCAACAGCCGCGCCAAGACCAACCACGAGCCCGACGGCTTCGTCAAAGTCATCGCCGACGCCAAGACCGACCGCGTCCTCGGCGTCTGGGCCATCGCCAGCGTTGCCGGCACGATGATCGCCGAAGCCTGCGCCGCGATGGAATTCGGCGCGACGAGCGAGGACATCGCCTATACCTGCCACGCCCACCCCACTCACGCCGAGGCGATGAAGGAAGCCGCAATGGGCGTGATGGGCAAGCCGATCCACATCTGACCGGATGGCGCGCGGTCCGCTCATGCTGCGTTTGGCGCGCTGGCACATCTGGCTGGGCTGGCTGGTGGGCATGCCGCTGCTTTTGTGGACCGCGAGCGGACTGTTCATGGCACTGCGCCCGATCGAAGAGGTGCGCGGCGATGCGCTGCGGCTCAAGCCTCCGGCTCAAACGATCCCTGCCGGCGCTGCGCTGCTCGCCAGGATCGGCGCCGTGGACGGCGTCACCGAAGTCACCCAGCGGATGGAAGGCGGGGCGCTGATCGCGGTCTACACCTTCGCCGACGGCCGCCAGAGGCGCTATTCGCCGACCCCGCAGGCCGCCGAGCAAAGCCTGTTGAGTGAAGCCGACGCCCGCGCGATTGTCGCGCGCGCGATCCGCGGCGGCAACAACGTGGTGCGCGTCCGGTCGTTCGATGCGGCGCACGCCCCCGGCGATTTCCGCAAACCGGTGGCTGTCTGGCATGTCTCGCTGGCGGACGGAACCCATGTCTACGTCGGCCGCAGCAGCGGCAGGATCGAAGCGGTTCGCACGCGCTGGTGGCGGATTTACGACTTCATGTGGGGGCTCCACATCATGGACCTGCAAACGCGCGAGGATACCTCGAGCCCCGTGCTCATCGCGTTCGCGGCGCTCGCGCTCGTCGGGAGCATCCTGGGCACCGCGCTGCTGTTCCGCCGCAGAAAGGCCCGCCGATGACGC
>JANXSP010000040.1 GCA_025356575.1 Novosphingobium sp. | reverse complement strand
GGACCGTATCCTCACCGAACAAGCCTCTGGCGTGTTCGAAGGCGATACCGTGACCCCGCTGGGGCTGGTGGTGATCGTGTTCAGCATCGCGATCATTGCCGCGATGTTCGCGCTGGCCGGGATCGCCCGCGGCATCCGCCTGCCGCGCACCTCGCTGCCTGCTCCCGCGCGCGACGATGCGCAACTCGCGGCGCAAGTGGCGGCGGCGGCCGCGCTCCCGCGCGATCCGGCCCCGCGCAGCGAGGCCGAGCCGGGCGTCGTCCGCGCGCTCGAATCCGCGCAGCGCCGCGAAAGCGCGCCCCCGGCGCGGTCCTGGGGCACAGCGCGCCCGGCCACGGTTGCCGCGCAGCCGCTTGCGGGCAGGTCCGCTTCGGCGATGCCCGGTTACACGGCGCCGCGACTTGTTCAGGCGGCGGGCAGCTCGGCCGGGCTACGTCCCGCATTCAGGAACCGCGCCTCGCGCGCAGCAAGGCGCAGAGACCGATGAGTTCGAACGATACGGAAACGGGCGGGCGCGAAGCGTACTATGCCGCCGCCCAAAGCTGGGCCGACGAACGCGTCGTCGCCGAAGCGCGCACGCGCAAGCTGGCGTGGACCGTCGCCGCCGTTGCAGGGGCCACCGCGCTGCTCCTCGCCTTGGCACTGGTGCTGCTGGTCCCGCTGAAGCGGACCGAGCCTTACGTCGTCACGGTCGATCGCCAGACGGGTGCAGTCCAGGTCGCCTCGACCTTGCAGAACGGCAAGTTGACCGAAAACGAGGCGGTCATCCAGGCCGAACTCGCCAACTACGTCCGCACCCGCGAGACCTTCGACGCTACCGATCTGGCGAGCAGTTATCGGCGCGTCCAGATCCATTCATCCAGCGACGTGCGTAGCGCTTATGTCGCGTTGATGGCCGCAGCCAACCCCGCCAGCCCGCTGCGTACGCTGACCGCGGGCGACACGGTCAAGGTCGCGATCAAGAGCGTCTCGCTGCTCGCGCGCGGTTCGGGGCTGGTCCGGTTCGACGCGACCCGCACCGCCGCCGACGGCCGGATGGTCGATACCCGCGCCTATGTCAGCGCGATTGCGTTCGGGTTCAGCGGGCGTCCGCTCCGGCTCGAAGACCGCTTCGACAACCCGCTCGGTTTCGTCGTCACGCGCTATCGCCGCGATGCCGAAGGCGCGGTCCAGTGATCGGGCGCGCTGTCCTGGCGTCTCTCGCGCTGGCGCTGGTCGCTGCGGCGCCCCCGCGCGATTACGATCGCGGTCAGGTGGCCGATCCGCATATCCAGCTGCGCCCCTACAACCCCGGCGAAGTGACGACGGTGACAGGTGCAGTCGGCTGGCAGATCATGATCGAGTTCGGCGAAGACGAGCGCATCGAGAACGTCTCTATCGGCGATTCGGGCGCCTGGCAGGTCACCCCGAATCGCCGCGCGCGGATGCTGTTCGTCAAGCCGCTGAGCCGCACCGCCAGCACCAACATGACCGTGATCACCTCGCAGCGCCAATACGCCTTCAACCTCGCGGTCGGGCCGCGCAACGCGCATACCCCGTGGGTCGTGCGGTTCAGCTATCCGCAGACCGAGGTCGTAGTGGTCGAAGCGCCGCCCCCGCCGCCGCCGGTGGCGCTCGATTTCGGATACGCGATGGCGGGCGACGCCGGGCTCCTGCCGGGCCGGGTGTGGGACGACGGTCGTCAGACCTACTTCGAATTTCCCGACGAGACCCCGATGCCCGCGATCTTTGCGGGCGCGGGCAAGGACGAAAGTCTCGTCAACGTCTCGGTCCGCGGCCGCGTGGCGATCGTCCAGCAGCGCGCCGCGCGCTTTACCCTGCGCGCGGGCAAGCGCATGGCCAGCGTGACCAAAGCGGCGGTGGTTGCCGCGCCGGCGCTGGTAACGCAGGCCCCCGTACTTCTGACGCCAGACAAGCCCTGAGGCCCCGCCGATGCCCGATCCATTCCCCGACCAGACCCCCGCCAGCCCCATTCCCGTGCGCCAGACCCGCGTTGCACGCGTATCGACCCGCAAACTCACCGTCCCGCTCGGGCTTGGGCTGCTGGTGCTGGGCACGGGGGTCTTCGCCGCGCTTACCGGGACCCGCGACAACGAGCAGAACGCCGCGCTCGCCCTGCCCCCGCTGGGCCAGCAGACGCGCATGGCCCCGCCGCAATTGCCGGTAGCCCCGGTGGTGACCGCCGCCGCGCCCTATGTGCTGCAGGCGGCGCCGGCCGCCGCGCCGCTGCCCGCCGCCCCGGCAGCATTCAACGCCCCGCCGCGCTACACCGCGCCGCGCCCCGCGCGGATCGCTCCGCCGCCCGAGCAACTCGGCGGCGCGGCGCTGCTGTTCGATTATTACCAGAGCCCGCGCGGGCAGGCTGCGCTGCGCGCCTCGATGGGCCAGGATCAAGTCGGCGCAGGCGTGCCGATGAGCCAGATTCCGGCACGCCCCGCATCCACGTTCGATCCGACCGGAGACGCGATCGCCGCCGCCGGACCGCCGCCCGCGCGCGGAACGGTCAATGGCGGGATCGGGGTGCCCGCGGCACTCCCCGGCAACGCCAATGAAGACTTCGCGGGACGCGTCGGCGCGCGCCAGACCGCGGTGGTCGAGGCGACGCGCATGGCCAACCTCGACCGGCTCGTGCCCCAGGGCGCGATCATCGGCGCCGTGATGGAAACCGCGCTCGACAGCGACCTGCCGGGGTTCGCACGCGCGCTGGTGACCAAGGATGTGCTCTCGTTCGACGGGTCGGCGGTGATGATCCCCGCGGGCAGCCGCGTGATCGGCGAATACAATTCGGGCGTCGCCCAGGGCGCGAGCCGGGTGTTCATCGTGTGGAGCCGGCTTATCCGCCCCGACGGGGTCTCGATCGCGCTCGGCTCGCCCGCCACCGACGAACTCGGCCGCGGCGGGCTGGCGGGCAAGGTCAACCGTCATTTCCTCCAGCGCTTCGGCGGAGCGATCCTGCTCTCGGTGCTCACCGGCGGGATCAGCGCGGCAACCGCGGCGCTGTCACGCGGGTCGAGCGTGATCGTCTCGACCTCGACCCAGGCCACCTCGCTGGCAACGCAGGCGCTCCAGGGCACCGATATCGCGCCTACGATCCGGACCGATCAGGGCGCGCTGGTGCGGATTTTCGTGGCGCGCGACCTCGATTTTTCGGCGGTGGGTCCCGCCGTCGGGACCGCGCGGTAACCGCTGGCATGACCGTCCACCCGCTGCTGTTTCTGGATGCCTTCCTCGCGCCGCTCGAAGACGCGCTGCGCCGGCCCGATGTCACCGATCTCTACATCAACCGCCCGGGCGAGATGTGGCTCGAGACGCATGCCGGGATCGAACGGCATGAGAATCCACGCCTCGACGATGTCGCGCTGTGGCGGCTTGCGCGCCAGATCGCTGCCGCGTCGGATCAGGGCATCAGCCGCGAACATCCGCTCCTCGCCGCCACCCTGCCCAGCGGCGCGCGCGTCCAGATTTGCGCGCCGCCCGCCACGCGCGGGCATGTCGTGGTCGCGATCCGCAAGCACGTCGTCCCCGACCTGACGCTGGCCGACTACGAAGCCGCCGGGGCCTTCTCCCGTGTCGGCGAGGCTGCGCTGGCGCAAACCGCCACCGACGCCGCGCTCAAAGCCCAGCTTGCCGGCGGCGACGTCCACGGCTTTCTGGCCGCCGCGGTCCGCGCGCGCAAATCGGTGCTGATCTCGGGCGGCACCGCGACGGGCAAGACCACGCTGCTCAACGCGCTGCTCAAGGAAGCGCCCGCCGCCGAGCGCCTGGTGGTGATCGAAGACACTCCCGAAATCCAGCTCACCCATCCCAATGCGGTCGGCCTGGTCGCGGTACGCGGGCGCCTGGGTGAGGCCGAGGTGAGCGCCGCCGATCTGCTCGAGGCCGCACTGCGCCTGCGCCCCGACCGGATCATCATGGGCGAAATCCGCGGGGTCGAGGCACTCAGCTTCCTGCGCGCGGTCAACACTGGCCACCCGGGATCGATCAGCACCGTCCACGCCAGTTCGCCCAGCGGCGCGGTCGAACAGCTCGCGCTCATCGCCAGCCAGGCGGGAAGCACCCTGCGCCGCGATGAGCTCCTCGCCTACATCCGCTCGGTCATCGACGTCATCGTCCAGCTTGGGCGAAGCGAGGGCAAACGGATCGTCACCGCAATCGAATTTGCCGGCTGAAGGGTTAGCTCAAGCTTGCTTTAAATACGCTAGTCGTCAGGCCGAGGCAGGCGCAGCATGTTTCGCCGCGGCGCGCGCAGGCTGCTTCGCTTCTGCCAGCGCCGCACCGATCAGCAGCACCGCCGGGCCATCGCCTAACGTCAGTCGCGCGGCCAGTGAGAGCAATCCGAGCTGGGTGCAAAACCGGCGCTCGCCGGGCAGGCTGGCGTTCTCGACGATCGCGACGGGGGTCGCAGCGGGCATTCCCGCGCTGAGCAGCTGTGCGGCAACCTCGCGCGCGGCGGCCTTGCCCATATAGACCGCCAGCGTGGCGCCGGGATCGGCGAGCGCCGACCAATCGAGATCGAGCGGCTCGCCGGCGCGGGCATGCGCGGTGATCAGGACCAGCTTGCGTGCAACTCCGCGCAGCGTCAGCGACACCCCCAAGCTGGCCGCCGCCGCGCTCGCCGCGGTGATCCCGGGACAGATCCGGACGACTACCCCGGCCGCGCGCGCCGCCGCGACTTCCTCCGCCGCGCGCCCGAACACCGCCGGATCGCCGCCTTTGAGCCTGACGACCCGATCACCCGCCAGCGCCGCGGCAACGATCATTGCGTCGATCGCCCCCTGATCTTGCGAGTGGCGCCCCGAGCGCTTGCCGACATCGACGATCCGCGCCGCAGGGTCGGCCAGGGTGAGCACCCCATCGCTCACCAGCGCATCGTGAAACACCATGGTGGCCGCAGCGATCAGCCGCGCCGCCTTGCGCGTGAGCAGTTCGGGATCGCCGGGCCCGGCGCCGACCAGCCAGATCGATCCGGCGGGAAAGTCGGTCATAGGGCGGGCTCCATCGATGCGGCGGGTGCGGCGGCGAGCAGCTTGGCAATGGCCGGGCGGCAGCTCCCGCAGTTGGTCCCGGCGCAGGTCTCCGCGCCGATGGCCTCGACCGAGCCGGCGCCCGCGCGGGCCGCCTCAGCGATCTGCAATTCGCCGACGCCGTGGCAGACACAGACGATCGCGCCGCGTTCGGGCGCCGGGATCGCGGGGCGCCCGGCGAGCAGTTCGCCGGCACCCGCGCCGTCCGCGCCAAGCTGGGCGGCGGCCCAATCGCGCGCGGGCAGCACGCCGCTGCGGGTAAGGTACAGCGCCGCCGCAAGCGTTCCGTCCGCTCCGCGTACTGCGATCCGGCGCATCCCGCGCGCCGCATCGGCAACTTCGACGCGCTCGCCCGCGGGGAGCAGCGTGTCGACCGCGATCGCGCCCTCGCCCGCCAGCTCGTAAATCCAGCCGCCGGCAACGCGCGCCCGGCTCCACCACAGGATGTCTCCCGGGGCGACTGGTTGCGCCGAGGCCAGGAACCCGCGCCGGCCGGGGCGCACCGCCTCGATCCGCGCCGGGCCGTCCTTGAACGCGGGCTGGCCCGATACCGGATCGGCGCGCGGCGCGACGAGGCGGTTGGTCCGCCCGCCCCCGGCCATCGCGTCGGTCCAGTGCATCGGCACCGCGATATCGCCGCGGCGCTGGCCGGGCTCGAAGTGGACGCGGAAGACTTCGCTGCCGCGCCGGGTGACGACGCGCGCCAGGCCGCCGGGTTCGAGCCCCGCGGCAAGCGCGTCGGCAGGGTGGACCTCGAGCAGCGGCTCTCGCCGGTGCTGCGACAGCGTCGGTGACAGCGCGGTGCGGGTCATCGTGTGCCATTGATCGCGGTAGCGCGCGGTGTTGAGGCGCAGCGGAAACGCCGGGTCGGTTTGCCGCACCGGCGGCGCCACCGCTACCAGCCGCGCACGGCCATCGGGAGTGGAATAGCGCGCGGCGAACGGGTGCGTCCCGCCCCACTGGAACGGCGCCAGGCGCGCATAGGCCCCGTCATCGAGCGCGGCCTGAGCGGTGAGATCGAGGAGTTTGCCGTGCTCGACCGCGAGCGCGGTCATCGCCGCGAATTCGCGGAACACCGCGGCCGGTCCCGAATAATCGAACGCCGCGTCCCACCCGAGCCGCGCGGCAACGTCGCAGACGATCCGCCAATCCGCGCGCGCTTCGCCCGGCGCGGCGAACAGCGGGCGCTGGCGGCTGATCGTCCGCTCCGAATTGGTCACCGTTCCGTCCTTTTCGCCCCACGCCAGGGCGGGCAAGCGAATGTGGGCAAAGGCGGAGGTATCGGTATCCGCGATAACTTCGGACACGACGACGGTCGGGCACCGGGCCAGCGCCTCGCGCACGAAGCTCGCGTCGGGCATCGATACCGCGGGATTGGTCGCCATGATCCAGAGAAACTTGATGCGCCCGTCGTGGACTGCGCGGAACATGTCGACCGCCTTGAGCCCGGGGCCGGCACACATTCGCGGGGCCTGCCAGAACGCCGCGATATCGCCCAGTTCGTCCGCGCCGAACCCGAGGTGACACGCGCTCATCGTCGCCAGCCCGCCAACCTCGCGTCCGCCCATCGCGTTGGGCTGCCCGGTGATGCTGAACGGCCCGGTACCGAGACGGTTGATCCGCCCCGTGGCGAGGTGGAGATTGGTGATCGCGTTGCCCTTGTCGGTCCCGCCGATCGACTGGTTGGCGCCCTGGCTGAACAGCGTGACCATGCGCGGGTGCGCGGCAACGAGGTCGGCGAGCCGGGTGAAGGTGGCACTGCCGACAGCGCCGTGATGCCCCTCCCCGTCAGCGGCTACGGCGTCCCAAAACCCTTCCGGGACATTCAGCTTACTATCGTCGACCAGCCCGCGCGCGCGCATCTCGGCCAGCAGCGCGTTGAACAGCGCGACGTCGCCATCGGGCGCGACCGCGACATGGAGATCGGCCTGCTCGGCGGTTTCGGTACGGCGCGGATCGATCACCACGAGCCTGGTCCCGCGCCGCGCGCGCGCCTGCTCGATCCGCTGCCAGATCACCGGATGGCACCACGCGGTGTTCGAGCCGACCAAAAGGATCAGGTCGGCTTCATCGAGGTCCTCATAGCTGCACGGCACCACGTCCTCGCCGAACGCGCGGTTGTGCGCGGCGACCGCGCTGGCCATGCA
>JANXSP010000032.1 GCA_025356575.1 Novosphingobium sp. | reverse complement strand
GCGCCCCGGGCAGACAGCAGCGCAATGGGCGGGCGAACTCACCCGGGCGCTGTCGTTCGGCACCGGGCACCTTTCGCTCTATCAGCTGACGATCGAACCGGGCACGCGCTTCGCCACGGACGTCCGCCGCGGTGCCTTCGTCCCGCTCGATGACGATGCTGCTGCCGATTTGTTCGAAGTTACCCGCGATCTGACCGATGCCGCTGGACTGCCCGCCTACGAGGTCAGCAACCACGCCCGCGCCGGCGAGGAGAGCCGCCACAACCTCACCTATTGGCGCTATCTCGATTATGCGGGGGTCGGACCGGGCGCGCATGGACGGCGCGGCGGTATGGCCACGCTGCGCCACAAGAAGCCCGAAAACTGGCTCGCCGCGATCGGTGCGCAGGGTGACGGTATCGCCGAGCAGCGCCCGCTGGACCCGCGCGAACGGGCCGCCGAGGCGCTGCTCATGGGATTGCGCCTGCGCGAGGGGGTCGACCCTGACGCGCTCGCCGCGCGCTTCGCGCTCCCTCCCGGATCGCTGATCGACGAAACGCGACTGGGCTTCACCAGCGATCTCGGGCTTACTTGGCAGGAGGGCGCGCGGGTCGGCGTGACCCCCGCCGGGATGCCGCTGCTCGACGCGTTGCTGGGCGAACTGGTGCGCGGGGAGCTGGTGGCATGACCTGCGCCGAGCTCGTCGGCGTTTGGCGCGATCACCTCGCCGATGGCCGCCGCCGTTCGCCGCATACGGTGCGCGCCTATACCGCCGCAGCGACCCGATTAATAGCGGCGACCGGCGCGCACGATTGGCGCCGGATCGCCGACCTGGATGCCCAGACCCTACGGCTTCACCTGGCAGCCCGCCGCGCCGAGGGGCTTGGCAACGCGTCGACCGCGCGCGAATTGTCGGCGATCAAGGCGTTCGTCGCGTTCGCGAGAGATCAGGCAGGGGTTGGCGCGGAGCACGCCCCCCGCCTGCGCGGACCGCGGATCAAGAAGGGGTTGCCGCGCCCGGTTACCCCCGACGAGGCGGTGCATCTTGCGGCCACGGTTGCGGAAAATGCGCGTGAGGACTGGATCGGCGCGCGCGACCGCGCGGTGCTGCTGCTGCTCTACGGCGCGGGCTTGCGGATCGCTGAAGCGTTGGCGCTGACCGGCGCCAATCTGCCGCTGGGCGAGGTTTTGCGGGTTACCGGAAAAGGCGGCAAGCCGCGCCAGGTGCCACTGCTGGCGATCGTGCGCGCGGCGATCGAGGATTATCTTGCGAAGGCGCCGTTCGAGGCCGAGCGCGCTGCGCCGCTGTTCCGCGGTGCGCGCGGCGGCGCGCTGGCGCCGGGAATGGTACAAAAGGCGATGGCGCGTGCGCGGATCGTGCTCGGCCTCCCCGCGTCCGCCACCCCGCACGCGCTGCGTCACAGCTTCGCCACGCATCTGCTCGGCGCGGGGGCCGACCTCAGGAGCCTTCAGGAACTGCTCGGCCACGCCAGCCTGGGTTCGACGCAGATTTATACCAAGGTCGATGCGGCGGTGCTGCTCGACGTCTATCGCTCGGCCCATCCGCGCAGCGATTAGGCGATCAGGCTCGCGGCTTCCACGTTGCCACGCGCCACACGTATGCTGCCAGAGCGAGGGCGATCACCCCGAGCATGACCGGGCCAAGCCAGTGCTTGACCCCGCCCATCGTGCTCTCCAGCCATTGCCCCGCAAGGATGAGCAGCGCGTTCCAGACAGCCGCGCCGGCGAAGGTAAAGACCAGGAATTTCCAGGTCTTCATATGGCTGAGCCCGGCGGGTAGCGAGATCATCGTCCGCAGGAACGGAGAAAACCGCAGCGCGAACACGATCCACTGGCCGTGCCGCCGGAAAAAAGCGATGGCCTGTTCGACATGGCGCCAATCCATCGTCAGCCAGCGGCCCCAACGCGCGACAAATGGGCGCAGGCGCTCGTATCCGAGCCGGTCGCCGACCAGGAACCACAGGTAATTTCCGAAAGTCGACCCGATTGTTCCGGCGACAAGTAGCGGCCAGAAGGTCATCGTGCCGCGCGCCACTGCCATCCCGCCCGCGCCCATGATGACCTCTGACGGAATCGGCGGAAATACGTTCTCGAGCGCCATCAGGAAGGCGATCCCGAGGTAGCCGCCCTGCTCGATCAGCCGGATGATCCAGTCGTTCATGGCAGGCTCAACGTTTCAGGGCGCAGAATGGCGCCGCTCGATCGCATCCCAGATCAGCGCGGGCGTATCGGTCCCGTTGAAGCGGTCGATTGCGAGAATTCCCGTCGGCGAGGTCACGTTGATCTCGGTCAGCCACTCGCCGCCGATCACGTCGATCCCTACGAACACCAGCCCGCGGCGCTTGAGTTCGGGGCCGAGGACCGCGCAAATCTCCTCCTCGCGCTGGGTCAGCGTGGTCGCCTCGGCATAGCCGCCAACCGCGAGGTTCGAGCGGAACTCGCCCGCGCCGGGCTTGCGGTTGATCGCACCGGCGATTGCGCCATCGACCAGCACGATGCGCTTGTCGCCTTGGGCGACGCTGGGGATGAAGGCCTGGACCATGAACGGCTCGGGCCAGACCTGGCCGAACATTTCGACCAGCGCGCCCAGATTGCTGCCATCGGCGGGCACGCGGAAGACCGCCTTGCCGCCGTTGCCGTGGAGCGGCTTGACCACGATATCGCCCGGGTGTTCGGCCTGAAACGCGCGCACATCCTCGATCCGCCGCGCCACCAGCGTCGGCGGCATGAACCGCGCATAATCGAGCACGAACACCTTTTCGGGCGCATCGCGGACGCTGCGCGGATCGTTGACCACCAGCGTCTGCCCGGCCAGACGCTCGAGCAGCCAGGTGCCCGTCAGATACCCCAGGTCGAACGGCGGATCCTGCCGCATAAGGACGACATCGACGTCTGCAGCGAGATCGATCTTGCGCGTTTCGCCTAACGAATAATGCGCGCCTTCGACCCGCTGGACGGTCACCGGCTGCGCCCATGCGGTGATCCGCCCTTGGTCCCAGGCGAGGCTGCGGACATCGTAGTGGTACAGCGCATGCCCGCGGGCCTGCGCCGAGAGCATCAGCGCGAAGCTCGAATCCCCGGCGATGTTGATCGTCTCGATCGGGTCCATCTGGACAGCGACGCGAAGGGACATGGAGCGGCTTTCGTAAGGGACAGTCGGAGCGCTTTACGCGCTGGGCGGCAGACAAGTCGAGCGGGTTAGGGCTGCCAGACGTTGACGAGGTGGCGCGGCAGAGTGCGCGGGGAGACGAGGATCACATCGATCCTGACGTCCTCGCCGCGGGGCGCAAACCGGGGCGAAAGCACACTGGCGGCCGCAGCGACGCGGCGCAGGCGGTGGGTGTCGATCGCGGTATCGAGCTCGGCGGAACTGGCCCGCCACTTGACCTCGACGAAGGCGACTGTGCCTCCCCGCCGGGCCACCAGATCGATCTCCCCGCGCGGGGTTTTCAGCCGTTTCCCGACGATCCGCCAGCCCTTGAGGCGCAAGAACCAGGCGGCGACTTGTTCGCCGCGCCGCCCGCGCTGTTCGGCGGCGAGACGGTCGCGCGTCATTTGAGCTGGAGCGCGCGGGCGTAGAGTTCCTTGCGGTCGAGCCCGGTTTTGCGCGCTATTTCGCTCGCCGCCTGCGATGGCTTGGCACTCTGCAAAGCCTGCTGCAACAGAGCATCGACCGCGTGCACATCGGGAACAACCGCGCCGGGCGGCGCCACCAGCAGGACGATCTCGCCTTTGGGCGGGTGCGCCCCGTAGTGGGCGCGCAATTCGTCTGGCGTTCCCGTGCGGCACTCCTCGAATTTCTTGGTGAGCTCGCGTGCCACCGCTACATCGCGTCCGGGCAAAACTTGCGCGACTGCCGCCAGCGCGGCGTCGAGCCTGGGCGCGGTTTCGTAGAACACCAGCGTCGCGCGCACCGCGGCAAATTCGGCGAGGACTTCGCCGCGCGCCTTGGCTTTGCTCGGGAGGAACCCGGCGAAGACGAAGCGGTCGCTCGGCAATCCGGCCAGCGTCAGCGCGGTCACCACCGCGCTCGGCCCCGGAATGCTCACCACCGCGATGCCGGCAGCGCGGGCGGCGCGGACCAGGCGGTAGCCGGGGTCCGAGATCAGCGGGGTCCCGGCATCGCTGACCAGCGCCAGCGGCGACGACCGAGCAATCGCGAGCAGGCGTTCGGCCGCGCCGGCATCGGCGTGGTCGTCGTAACGGATAAGCTTTTGCTTCACGCCGAATTTATGGAGCAAGCCGCCCGTCACCCGCGTGTCCTCGCAGGCCACCGCAGCCACGCCGCGCAGCACCGCAAGCGCGCGCGGGCTGAGGTCGCCGAGATTGCCAATCGGGGTCGCGACGATGTACAGGCCGGGAGCCAAAGGAGAGTCCATGGGTTAGCCAATGGACCACCGGCACCGGGAGCCGCAAGCAATGTTCGAAGGGTCTTTCAGCCGGCGCAAGGTCGTCGCGCTTACCGCGCTGGTGCTGCTGGCGGGGTGCAAGGTGATTCCGCGCTCGGCGCCGGTCTCCGCCCCGCCGCCGGTGGCGAACGCGGTGCCCAACGCCAACACCCTGCCCGCAGACCAGCAGCGCCACCGTGTCGCGCTGCTCGTGCCGCTTACGGGCGTGAATGCCGCGGTCGGCCAGTCGCTCGCCAATGCGACTACCATGGCTTTGCTCGATACCAATGCGGCCAACCTGCGGATCACCACATACGACACCGCAACCGGCGCGGGCGCTGCGGCGGCGCGCGCGATTGCCGATGGCAACAAGTTGATCCTGGGCCCGCTGATGAGCGACGACGTTGCCCTGGTCACCGCGGCAGCGCGCCCGGCCCACGTCCCGCTGATCAGCTTCTCCAACGATTCGCAGGTCGCCGCGCGCGACGTGTTCCTGATGGGTCTCAGCCCGAACCAATCGATTTCGCGCACGATCGAATATGCGCGTGCGCACGGGGTCGGCCGGTTCGCCGCCCTGATCCCGACCGGGCTATACGGCGAGCGCGCGGGATCCGCATTCCAGCTCGCGGTGCGCGAGGCCGGTGGCAGCGTCTCTTCGACCGAGACGTATGACCGCGGCAACACCTCGGTGACCAGTGCGGCGCACCGGCTCCAAACCCGCGGCGGATATGACGCGGTGCTCCTGGCCGACGGTGCGCGGCTGACCGCCCAAGCCGCGCCGCTGCTGCGCGCTACTGCTGCCAGCCCGCGCCTTCTCGGCACGGAGCTGTGGAGCGGCGAAAGCGCGATCACCACGATCCCGGCGCTGCGCGGGGCGTGGTTCTCGGCCGTATCGGACGGGCGCTGGAAACAGTTTTCGGACAGCTACCGTGCGCGCTTTGCGGTCGCACCGCGACGGATTTCGACGCTGGGCTACGACGCGGTGCTGCTCGCGCTCAATGTCGCGCGGAGCTGGCGCCCGGGAACGCCGTTTCCGACCGCCAAGCTCTCCGACCGCGGCGGGTTCCTCGGGCTCGACGGCCCGTTTCGCTTCGGGATCGACGGGGTGGCCGAGCGTGCGCTGGAAGTCCGCGAAGTTCGCGTCGGCGGGATCACCGTGGTCAGCCCCGCGCCCGCGCGGTTCGGGGATTGAGGGGGAGGTCCCCTGCCCCAGCCACGCCCGTAGATAACCCCGCACCCCGCCTTGCGCCTCGATTCCCGCGCACCCTATAGCCGCGGCGATGGCCGACGATCTGTTCGACAAGCTCCCCGCGAGCACAGGTGAAGCGTACGACGGCGCCGCGATCGAGGTGCTCGAGGGGCTCGAGCCCGTCCGCCGCCGTCCGGGCATGTATATCGGCGGGACCGACGAGCGCGCGCTCCACCATCTCGCCGCCGAAGTGCTCGACAATGCGATGGACGAGGCGGTCGCGGGCCACGCCACGCGGATCGAGGTCGAGCTTGGCGAGCACAACCACCTCACGATCGGCGACAACGGCCGCGGCATCCCGGTCGACGAGCATCCCAAGTATCCCGGCAAGTCCGCGCTCGAGGTGATCATGACGACGCTCCATTCGGGGGGCAAGTTTTCGGGCAAGGCCTATGCCACCAGCGGCGGCTTGCACGGTGTGGGCGTCTCGGTAGTCAACGCGCTATCCTCGCTCACCCGGATCGAGGTGGCGCGCGGCAAGGAGCTCTACGCGCAGGAGTTCAGCCGCGGGCTCGCCACCGGCCCGCTCGTCCATCTTGGCGGGACGCCAAACCGCCGCGGCACCACGGTCAGCTTCGTCCCCGATACCGAGATTTTCGGTGAGGATGCGGCATTCAAGCCCGCGCGGTTGTTCCGCCTCGCCCGCTCCAAGGCGTATCTCTACGCCGGGGTGGAAATCCGCTGGAAGTGCGCCGCGGCGCTCGCCGGCGCCGAGGTTCCGGCCGAGGCGGTGTTCCAGTTCCCCGGCGGGCTCGCCGATCACCTTGCCGAACAAGTCGGCGCACGCGAATGCGTCACCACCAAGTTCTTCGCCGGGACGCAGGACTTTCCGGGCGCCGATCAAGGCCGCGCCGAGTGGGCGATCGCGTGGCCGCTGTGGTCGGACGGCGCCTACAGCTATTACTGCAACACCATCCCGACCCCCGACGGCGGGACCCACGAACAGGGGCTGCGGGCGGCGCTGACAAAGGGCATCCGCGCGTTCGGGGAACTGGTCGGCGCCAAAAAGGCCAAGGACATCGCGCCCGAGGACGTGATCACCGGCAGCGAAATCATGCTCTCGGTGTTTCTGCGCGATCCCCAGTTCCAGAGCCAGACCAAGGACCGCCTCACCAGCCCCGAGGCCGCGCGGATGGTCGAGGCCGCGGTGCGCGATCACGTCGATCACTATCTCAGCGACAACCTGGACCGCGGCAAGGCGCTCCTCGGCCATGTGATGGAGCGGATGGACGAGCGCCTGCGGCGCAAGGCCGAGCGCGAAATCAAGCGCAAGACCGCGACCAGCGCGCGCAAGCTCCGCCTGCCGGGCAAGCTCACCGATTGCACCGGCGAAGGTCCGGGCGAAACCGAACTGTTCATCGTCGAGGGCGACAGCGCCGGCGGCTCGGCAAAACAAGCAAGGGATCGCAAGACCCAGGCGATCCTCCCGATCCGCGGAAAGATCCTCAACGTCGCCAGCGCCACGCTCGACAAGATCCGCGCCAACTCCGAAATTGCCGACCTCGCGCTCGCGCTGGGGTGCGGGATGCGCAAGGACTGCAATCCCGATAATCTGCGTTACGACCGCGTGATCATCATGACCGACGCAGACGTCGATGGCGCGCACATCGCCACGCTGCTGATGACGTTCTTCTTCCAGGAAATGCCCGAGCTCGTCCGCCGCGGGCACCTCTATCTCGCGCAGCCGCCGCTCTACCGCCTCACCGCCGGCAAGGAGAGCGCCTATGCCCGCGACGACGCCCATCGCGCCGAGCTTGAGGCGACCCAGTTCAAGGGCCGCAAGGTCGATGTCGGGCGGTTCAAGGGCCTTGGCGAAATGAACCCCGGCCAGCTGCGCGAGACGACCATGGCGCCGGCCACCCGCGGCCTCCTGCGGATCACTCTGCCCCCCGAATACGAGGACCGCGCGGCGGTGAAGGACCTCGTCGAACGCTTGATGGGCCGCAACCCCGAACACCGCTTCAACTTCATCCAGAACCGCGCGGGGGAATTGGACCCGGAGTTGATCGACGCCTGATCCCGCGCGCGCGCGAAGGTTCTCCACCGCATAACGCTTCGGTCATCGAACGGTCATGGTTCGGTCATCAAACCATCCCGCATCGGTCACATACCGGACCTAGGCGCGCCCCAGACACGTTTGTCCGGGGAAATTCCGATGCGCCGATTCGAAACTACCGTCCGCCCGTTTCTCGCCAGCGCTTCGGGGCTTGCCCTTATCGCCGGCTTCGCGGCTCCCTCATGGGCCGCAACTACGGCGAACGCCCCTGCTCCGGTTGCCGCCGATAGTGCGGCGGCGGTTGCTCCCGCCGACGATACGGACCCGCAGAACGGCATTGCCGAGGGTTCCGCGATCGTCGTCACCGCAACCCGGGTCAACGAGATCGCGCCGACCACCGCCTCGTTGGAAGCGAAGCAGCCGCAGTCGATCGTCAGCCGCTCGCTGATCGAAGACTCTTTGCCCGCGACCGCCGATTTCAATCAGATTGCGCTGATCACCCCCTCGGTATCGAACTTCAACGCCAACAACGGTGTCGGCCTGTCCGAATCCAAGGCACAGATTCGCGGATTCCAGGATGGCGAGTACAACATCACGATGGACGGCGTGCCGTTCGGCGATACCAACGACCCGACCCACCACTCGACCACGTTCTGGCCATCAAACACGGTCGAAACGGTCGTCGTCGACCGCGGCCCGGGCAATGCCGGGCAGCTTGGCCAGGCGACGTTCGGCGGCAACATCAACCTGTTCAGCCGCGTCGCCCGCGACGATTTCGGCGGGTCGCTCAAGGCCAGCTACGGGACATTCCAAACCTATCTGGTGCGCGGGTTGCTCAACACCGGGGACATTGCCGGGACCGGCGCCAAGGCGGTGCTGACCGCGCAGTACGTCAACACCGATGGCGCGCTCAGCTATCAGAAATATCGCAATTACAACCTGTTCGGCAAAGTCGAAGTGCCGCTCGGGCCGGATGTGACGCTGACCCTGCTGGGCACATATAACAACAACCGCTTCAACCAGCCCGACAAGGATGGTTCCACGCTGTTCCAGCAGTCGCTCTACGGGAAATACTTTGCGCTCAACAACGACCCCAAGACAGCGCAATATTTCGGGTACAACCGCACCGACAAGGTCACCGATTTCGAGATCGCAACGCTCGAGGCGCGGCTGGCGCCCGGGGCCACGCTGACCAACCAGGCGTACACCTACTATTACGACAACGAGACGCTCTCGGCCAACGACGTCACGGTTACGCCGGCGACGGTGCTGTCGACCAGGAATGCGCTCGGCGCGACGCTGACCGGCGATGTTGCGGGATACACCAAGTCCAACAAGTACCGCGTCTATGGCGACATCATGCGTCTGCGCGTGCCGCTGGCTTCGTTCGCCACGTTGACCGCGGGGGCGTGGATCGAATGGAGCCGGACCTTCCGCCAGCAAACCGATGTCGATTTGACCACGGGCGGGTTCAACTACATCGAAAAGGCCGTAACCGCCCCCTCGACCGGCGCAGTTCCCGGGCAGGCGACTCCGCTCTACATCAAATTCGACCAGAACAGCCAGGGCAACCATACCGAGGAATTCGTCGAACTGGCGCTGACCCCTGTCCCGGGGCTGACGATCACCCCGGGGTTCAAGCACATCGACTTCGGTCGCAAGATTCTCGCCAAATACAACCAGACCACGCGCTATGCGCAGAACGTGACCAGCAATTATTCAGCCAACCTGCCGTTCGTGCAGGCCAACTGGAGGGTCACCCCGCAACTGGCGCTGTATGGCGAATTTGCCCGCGGGTTTCTGGCTCCGCCGCTGAGTTCGCTCTACGTCGCCAACCCCTCGTTCTCGCAGCTCGAACCGCAGCGGTCGTCGAACTATCAGGCCGGGTTCGTCTATCACGGCGACAAGCTTTCGTTCGACGCCGATGTCTACAAGATCGATTTCACCAACAAGTTCACCCCCGTCGTCTCGCCGATCCCCGGCGTCGGCACGGTGTTTACCAACATCGGCGGCGCGGGGTACCGCGGGGTCGAGGCGCAGGCGGCGTATGCGATCACCCGTAACATCGCGGTGTTTGCCAACGGCTCGCTCAATCGCGCGCGCGCCAACGGCACCAACTACCAGATCGCCTACGCGCCCGAGAGCACCGCAGCGGGCGGGATCATCGTCAAGCAGGGCCCGCTGCGCTTCTCGGTCATCGACAAGTACGCCGGCCCGCAGAACACCACACAGGACGGCAACCCGGCCTACCGGATTGGTGGCTACAACAGCGCGGTGATCGCGGCGAGCTACGAACTCGGCCCGCTGCGCTTCGGGGTCGAGGTGACCGACGCGTTCGACAGCAGGAACGTCACCCAGATTTCCAACAGCAGCAAAACCCCCGCCGCGGCGATCGGGCTCCCGCTGGCGACCAACTTCGATCAGTATTACTACCAGCCCGGCCGCGCGGTGACCGCCGACGTGACTTTCAAGTTTTGACGGTATCCAAGCGATGCGCACAACCCTGACCCTTGCCGTCCTCGCCATCCTCCTGACCGCGGCGGGCGAGCCCAAGTCGGCCTCGCTGCTCGGCCCGGCTGATCTTGACCCCGCGCTCGTCCTTCCGCCGCCGCCCGCATCCGGTTCACCCCAGGCGCGCGCCGAGCTTGCCGAGCTCATGGCGATGGACGGCGCGCGGACCCCGGCAATGCTCGCCGCGGCGCGATTCGACAGCGACACCAAGAATGCTTCGATCTTCGCCACCGCGATCGGGCCTGCTTTCCAGCTTGCCAGTCTTCCGGCCACGACTAGGCTGATGCTGGAAGTGCGTGCCGCCGAAAAGGACGCCGCCGACCGCGGGAAAGCGCACTTCCGGCGCAACCGCCCGTGGGTCGCCGCCCCGGGCCTGCACCACTGCGGCAAGGACGATGACGCCGACTGGTCGAGCTACCCCAGCGGGCACACGACGATGGCGTTTTCGATGGCCGCGATCCTCGCGCGGTTAGAGCCTGCCCACGCCCCTGCGATCATGGCGCGCGCCGCCGACTATGGGCAAAGCCGAATCGTCTGCGAAGTCCACTATCGCAGCGACGTTACTGCGGGCGAAACGCTCGGCCTCGTGGTCGCGGACCGTCTGATGGTCAACGCGCAGTTCGCGGCGGACTATGCTGCCGCCAAAAGCGAACTCGCCGCCGCGGGCTTGTAACAGGCCCTCGCAACTTCGCCTTGCACGCTCCGGCACGGCTGCTTATCGCTTAACCGAACGGTTAAGCGACAGGACGCCCACACATGACCCCCACGCAACGCTTCGAAGGCACCAAGGACTACGTCGCGACCGACGATCTCAAGGTTGCGGTCAACGCCGCGGTGCTGCTGCGCCGGCCGCTGCTGGTCAAGGGCGAGCCGGGCACGGGCAAGACCGTGCTGGCACACGAAATCGCCAAGGCGGTGGGGGCGCCGCTGATCGAATGGAACGTCAAGTCCACCACCAAGGCGCAGCAGGGCCTTTACGAATACGACGCCGTCGCCCGCCTGCGCGATGGCCAGTTGGGCGACGAGCGGGTCCACGACATTTCGAACTACATCCGCAAGGGCAAGCTGTGGGAAGCGTTCACCTCGCCGGTGCTGCCGGTGCTGCTGATCGACGAGATCGACAAGGCCGATATCGAATTCCCGAACGACCTGCTCCAGGAACTCGATCGCAT
>JANXSP010000150.1 GCA_025356575.1 Novosphingobium sp. | reverse complement strand
GCACCCTCGGGCAGCAACACGATTAGGAAGTCGCGCAGAGCTCTGTTAGCCTTTCGTCTGCGTTGCGCAGTATCGGTCGGGAGCGCGGGAAACCTCGCCGGTTCGCTGCACAAGACATGCCTTCTATCTTCGCTTGGGTCGCCAAACGAAGGATCGAGCGATGGCCGATTTTGCTGGTAAAGTAATTCTCATCACCGGGGCCACATCGGGTCTGGGCGCAACCGCGGCAATCTCGCTCGCGCGCCAAGGCGCGAAAGTGGCGATCACGGGGCGGCGCGAGGAACAGGGTCAGGCCGTGGTCGCGCAGATGGCCGCAGCCGGGGGTGAAGGGCTGTTCATCAAGGCGGACGTTACGCTGCGCGCCGATGTCGAGGCGATGGTTGCAAAGACTCTCGAACGCTTCGGACGGCTCGATGGGGCGGTCAACAATGCGGGCATTACCGGGGGCATGTTCAAACCCGTCGCCGACTTTACCGATGAGGACTGGGGCGGCGCGATCGACACCAACCTGACCGGGGTGTTCATGAGCATGCGCGCGCAAATTCCTGCGATGCTGGCCGGCGGAGGCGGATCGATCGTCAACATCTCGTCGATGTATGGCACGGTCGGCGGCGACATCGGCAACTGCGGCTATGTCGCAAGCAAATGGGGCGTCATCGGCCTCAGCAAGACCGCCGCGATCGACTACGCGCATCAGGGGATCCGGGTGAATGCGCTGTGCCCCGGATATTGCCACTCGGAAATGGTCGATCCCTATGCTGTGGCTGCACCGGAACTGTTCGGAAAGCTGCTCGAACGTTACACCGCGACGAACCGGATGGGCGAATCCCACGTAGTCGCCGACGCGATCGAATGGCTGCTGTCGGACAAGTCGAGCTTTGTCAGCGGCACGGCCATTCCCATTCAGGGCGGCGAGCATTCGCGGCTGTATTGAGGGGGAGCCGGATTTCCCAAACTACAACGGCGACCACGTCGCCTCGTCCGCTTCTTCGCGCTCGCCTTCGGGCCGTTCGGTGGTCGTTTCGGCGGGCAAGTGCGCGATCACCGCGTCGAGCAGTTCGGTCATCCCTGCACCGGTCGCGCCCGAGACGGGGTAGACCGCGTCGGCGCCGGCCCTGATCAGTTCGGCGGAGAACGCGGCGACCAGTTCGGCGTCGACCAGGTCGATCTTGTTGAGCACGATCAGGCGCGGCTTTTCGTCCAACCCCGCGCCGTACGCGGCGAGTTCTTCTTCGACGATCTCGAGCGCTTCGACCGGATCGGTGCCGTGGACATCGATCAGGTGGATAAGCACGCGGCAACGTTCGATGTGGCCCAGGAACCGGTCACCCACTCCCGCCCCGTCGGCCGCGCCCGCGATCAGCCCGGGGATGTCGGCGAGGACGAATTCGCGGTGGCGGTGGCGGACCACGCCGAGTTGCGGGCGCAGCGTTGTGAACGGATAGTCGCCGACCTTGGCCGAGGTGTTGGCCAAAGCGTTGATGAAGGTCGATTTGCCTGCGTTGGGCAGCCCAACCAGCCCGGCATCGGCGAGCAGCTTGAGCCGCAGCCACACCCACAGCTCTTCGCCCGGCCAGCCTGGCCCGTGCTGGCGCGGGGCGCGGTTGGTGCTGGTCTTGTAGCTGGCGTTGCCGCGTCCGCCGTCGCCGCCCTTGAGCAGGACGACACGTTCGCCCGGCTTGGTCAGGTCGAGCAGCACGGTCTCGCGATCGTCGTCGAGGACCTGGGTGCCGATCGGGACCTTGATCACCAGGTCGCCGCCGCCCGCGCCCGTGCGGTCCTTGCCCGATCCGCCGGTGCCGCGTTTGGCCTTGAAATGCTGGGTATAGCGGAAATCGATCAGGGTATTGAGGCCGGGCACCGCCTCGAACACGATCGACCCGCCCTTGCCGCCATCGCCGCCGTCGGGCCCGCCATATTCGACATACATCTCGCGGCGGAAGCTGACCGCCCCCGGCCCGCCCGCGCCGGACTTGAGGTAAATCTTGGCCTGATCGAGGAAATGCATGGGATCAACTAACGGATTTGAGGGCAAAAGTCGCAGCGGTCCTCCCCCTAAACGAAGCGAGGACGGCCAGTGCGCTTAAAATGTCCTCGGGCGGCGCCGAGAATGGTGGATTTCGAGAACCGGCGCGCAGCGGCCATGTGGGCCGGGAGCATCGGAAGCGCAGAAAGCTGCCGTTCGCAGGCCCGTTCCGGGGGCATTTTAAGTGCACTGGTGGAGCCGAGGGGTCTCGAACCCCTGACCTCGTCATTGCGAACGACGCGCTCTCCCAGCTGAGCTACGGCCCCGTTCCAGTGCGCACGCGGGACCGGCCCAAGGGCTGCCCCCGCGCGAGAGCGGCGTCCTAGCCAATTGGCCCGATGCTTGGAAGCGCTAAGTTCAGCGCGGCGGGATCGCCGGGCCGAACACCGCCGCGGATGCACTCGGTGACGGAATGGCGGCCGGGCTGACCGGTGCCGGCGGCAGCGACGCCGCGGGCAGGACCAGCGTTCCGCTCGCCGGCATGGGTCGCGGGGTCGTGGCCGCGCCTCCGGGGATTGCCTGGACCAACGGACCCGAGACGATCACCGGCTGGTTCACGATCACGGGCTGGTTCACGATCACGGGCTGGGCCACCATGACCGGCGGCGGCGCGTACTGCGCGTCCCATAGAGCGGAATCGATCCGGTACTTTTCGTATGTGCGGTAGAACGCGTCGAATACCGCCTCCAGCCGCGGCAAGGTCCGCGCCGCGAATGCATCGAGTTCGCTTGGCGGAACCAGCAGCGATTCCTGGCTGATCGCCAGCGCGGCATCGCAGAACGCAGACTGCGCCGGGGGCAGCGCGAAATAGTTGTAGACCTGCGTCATGTACGCCTCGCGCGGGACGACGTAGCTGGGGCCGTAGCGGCCCCGAAACTCGGCATCGATCGCGCGGTTGGTCGCAGACAGCGGACGCACCTGGTTCTTGAGGAACGACTTGTACGCCGGGAGGATCGCCGCATGGACCGGGTCCATGCAGTTGAGCGCCGCCACGTTGAAGGCAGAGCGCATGTTCCAGGTGGTTTGCGCGGGCGTAAGGTGGGCGTTGACCGTCTGGCGGATGCCGTCAGGGCCGAGCGCGGGGACGAACATTGCCCGGCTTGCGCCAACCGGCGGCAGGGGACGCGGCGGGATCACGATGGTGACCGGCGGCGGCGGGGGCGGCGGCGGAGGGGGCGGCGGTGCCTTGGCCGCACATCCGGCAAGGACCGCCAATGCCGCGACGCTCGCGATCCGTCCCGCCATTCTGCCCGAGCCTTTGCCCGAGCCTTTGCCCGAGATTTTGGCGCGGATCGTGGCTGCGGGAGGGCGCACAGCGGCGCGGCGCACAAAACGGATCATTGCTTCAGAACCCTCTCCACCGGCAGTCCGCGGGTTTGTGCCGCGGCCGAGCTTTCCCCAAGCTGAATCTGCCTCTAACCGCCTTGGTCCACAAAGAAAATGCCCGGCGCGCCGATTGGCGCGCCGGGCACGATAAACCGAGGAATTCGGCTCAGCCGATCAGCGGCGGCTGCCCATGAAGCTGAGCAGGAACTGGAACATGTTGATGAAATCGAGGTACAGGCTCAGCGCGCCCAGGACGACGGCCTTGCCGGCAAAATCGGTCCCGGCAACTTGCGCGTACATCGTCTTGAGCCGCTGCGTATCGTAGGCGGTAAGCCCGGCGAAGATCAGCACGCCGATCAGGTTGATCGCCAGCGACAATCCGCTCGAGCGCAGGAACATGTTCGCGACCATCGCCACGATGATCCCAATCAGGCCCATGGTGAAGAACGTCCCCATCGCCGAAAGATCGCGCTTGGTGGTGTAGCCGACGAGGCTGAGCCCGGCGAACGCAGCCGCGGTGGTGAAGAACGTCGTGGCGATCGAGGATCCGGTGTAGACCAGGAAGATCGCCGACATCGACAGCCCCATGACGGTGCAGAACGCCCAGAACAGAAGTTTGAGCGTCCCGGTCTGCATGCGGTTGGCGCCATAGCTCATCGCGATCACGAACCCGAGCGGGGCAAGCATGATCAGATAACGCAGCGGCGTGGTCAGCACTTGTTCCGCAAGTCCGGAACGATTGAACAGCAGCGCGACGATGCCCGAAAGCAGCACGCCCGAAGCCATGTAGTTGTAAATCGACAGCATGTGGCTGCGCAGGCCCTGATCGTAGGTCCCGGCACGGCCGACAACGGCGCCGTTCAGCGTCACGTTCGGGTTACCGGGCGACGCGCCGAAGCCCGTGCGCGGGGGCTGGGGGTCATTCCAGTTGGCCATGATGGATGCAAAGCTCCTCTTGCCGGCGCGCCGAAATGGAGCCGACGCAGCGAATATCGCCCCTCGACGCGCCGGTTTCAAGGAAAACCGTAGAATTATCCCGCGACGTGCTTACCGGCCGGGGCCGGGATCGCCCCCGTGTTCGCGGCCCATCGCGGCACTGCGGTCGCGCGCGGCGCGCAAGGTGGCGGTAATCAGCCGTACCAGCGCCGCATCGGCATCGAGCACGTCGATCCCGCGCTGGGTCACTCCGCCGGGGCTGGCGACGCGGCGCGCGAGTTCGGCGGGGGGATGCGGCGACGCGGCGGCCAGCGCGGCGGCGCCTTCGACCATCGCCAGCGCCAGCCGATCGGCCTGCGCGCGTTCGAGCCCGAGGTCGGCCGCGCTCGCCGCCAGGGCATCGATGAATCGGTAGACAAACGCCGGGCCCGATCCCGCCAGCGCGGTGACGAGGTCGAACGCATCCTCGCCGATCCATTCGGGCGTGCCGAGCGGCGCGAAGAGCGCGGTCACCTCGGCGCGGCGATCGGCGGAAAGGTCCCCCGCCAGCGCGATCGGCGACTTGCCGAGCGTGGCGGCGAGATTGGGCATGACCCGTACCCGCGCGCTCGCGGCCGGGACGTGGCGCGCCAGCGCGGCAAGGTCGATCCCGGCGAGAACCGAGAGCACCAGCCCGTTCGCCAGCGGCGCGATCGCGGGCGCAGCCTCGGCAAGTTGCTGCGGTTTGAACGCCAGGAGTACCGTGGCGAAAGTCTGCGCCTGCGCGGACAGCGCGTCCAGCGACCGGTGGAGGGTCACTCCCTCGGGTACCTCCGCAACCAGCGGATCGACCACCGTCAAGCTATCCGCCGGCATACCGCCGGCGAGCCATCCCGCCAGCATCGCCCCGCCCATGTTCCCGCAACCGACGATCAGCGTGTTCATGTGCGATCCCTCAATGACCCGGGATTCTATACCCCGGCGACCCTAGGCCTCGCCCGCGGCGTCGACCAGCGCGCTGGCCAAGGCTTCGGCGGGGGTCTTGTCGCCCCACAGGATGAACTGGAACGCCGGATAGAAGCGGTCGCACTCATCGACCGCGGCCTCGACCGCCGTTTGCGCCTGGGCGAGGCTGAGGAGCCCGTCGTCGCCGAGCATCAGCCCGTGACGGTAGAGCAGGACCCCGCCGCTCGACCAGATATCGAAGTGGCCGAGCCAGAGCTGTTCGTTGACGAGCGCGAGCACTTCGAACATCGCCCCGCGCTTGTCGTCGGGCACGCGGATATCGGGCAGGCACAACAGCTGGAGGACGTGATCCTCGCGCCGCCAGATCCCGCGGACCTGATAGTTGGCCCAGCTGCCCTGGACCTCGCCCGAAACCTCGTCGTCACCGACATGCTCGCACGGCCAGCCGCGCGCCTCGAACAGCGAGACGAGCATATCGACGGGCGCGGCGTCGTCCTCGTGTTCGACATTGTGCTGCCCGCTCATCATCGAACCCGTTTCCAGACATTGCGCCCCGCCCGGTGCTTGCGTCGGGTCGGGCGCTCGCGACAATGCGCGGTTAACGCGGGGTTGGGCAAAACTCGATAACTCTGTGCACAAGGTGTGGAAAACGCCGGCCCACGTCCGGTCATACGGTTACCGGCCCACCGGTAGGCTGTCGACGACTTGGCCCGCGGGACTGGTCCACAGAAATCCATCGGCGCCCGCGCGGCGGGCCTGCGCCAGGAATGCGCTCGCCGCCGCCTCGGTCTCGAACGGACCGGTGAGCAGGCGGTTGGTCTGGCCCCATGCCGCAACGTAGGGCTTGCGTGCGCGCAACAGCTCGACCGCGCTGCGCCCCATACGCCGCCAATCGAACGCCAGCGCGGCCTTGTCACGCCCGGTACCGAGCTGGACCCAGATCCGGCTCGGGTGCGCGGGCGGCGGAGGCGGCGCGGTCACAGCGGGTTTGAGCGGCTTGCCCGCGCGGGCGGTGGTTGCCGCCGCTGGCGCCGCGGCCGTGTGCCCCTGGTTGATCGTGCGCATATCGACCGCACCGGCGGCGGGAACGGTCGAGCTCGTGGTCGCCGCAAGATCGCCGAACGCATCGGCCAGGCTGCGCGCGGGTGAGCTGGGCGGCGGGATGGCGCGGGCCGCGGAGGTCGGGCTGGAAGCAGGAGCAGGAGCGGGAGCGGTAACCGGGGCGGGAACGGGCATCGGTGCCGAGACAGTGGCGGCAGCCGGCCGCGTTTCTGCGGTGCGCGGGGGACTGCGCGTCGCCAGTGCGGCAAGATCGAAGCCCGGCGCCGGGGTCCGGCTGGCGAGGACCGCGGCGGAGGTTGCGGTACGCGCTGGCGCGCTCGTCACGGCGGGCACCGCCGGCGCGGGCACTATCGCGGTCTGAACGATCGGCGGCAGGACGATGGCACGCACTGGCGCGGCGGCGACAGGCGCTGCGGGAACCGCGACCCGCGGCGCGATCACCACAGGGGCTGGCGCGGGAACTACAATCCGCGCGGCTACCGGGCTGGTACCGGCCGCAGACCGCACCGGCGCCGCAACCGCGCGCACTGCCGGCTCGCTTGGCGCGGGCGCGCGGGCGGGCAGTTCCCGGACCGCGACCTGCGCCGGCGCGATCTCGGGCGGGGGAACCGCCCCGGACCGCCCACCCGATCCGCCTGTGCCGCCTGTAGTGCCTATGCCGCCTGTACCGCCCGCCGCGCCATTGGCCGCAGAGGCCTGCTCGCTGCCCGGGCGACGGCGGCGTTCGCGGCTATCGCGGCTCTCTGCCGGCGCCGCGCTCGCTACTTGTGGACCGCGGCCGAGCGGCTGGCCGGCGGGGATCAGGCTCGAATCTCCTCTCCCGGCATTGGCGCCGCGCGGCACGGCCACCGCAAACCGCAGCGTGCGCGGATCGTCGCGGCCGATATCGGCGGCGCGCGGGAAATGCCCGAAGTTGGCAGCGGCGGCCTGCTGCGCAGGGGTCAGCCGCACCATGTAGCGCAAATAAGGCGAGATGCCCGCGGCCAGTTCCTTGGGCATCGTCGCATAGGCGATCGAGATCGCCTCGTCTTCCGAACCGAGGATCGCCATCACGAACGCGCGCGCGCGCCATGCCGCGGCATCCTGGCGCTGAAGCTGGGGCAGCAACGCCGCTTCGGCCAGCGAGCGCCGCCCGACGATGGCATAGCTGATCGCCAGCCGCCGGGTGATCTCGTCGTTGCCGCCGTGGCTCAGCGCGTCGAGGTAATAGCGCTGGGCACTGGGGTTGTCGCCGACCAGGTCGTAAGCGAGCCCGCGCTCTCCGACGAATTTGCTGTCGATCGCTCCGGCCCGCTCGGCGGCTTCGAACAGGGGAATCGCGTCATAGGGATCTTCGCTGCGGACCATCGCGCTGGCGAGCCCGGCCTTGACCCGGGGGTTGTCCTTGGCAAGCTCGTCGGCGCGGGTGAAGAAGCCGAGCGAGGCGTCGGCATCCCCCGCGGCCAGCGCGGCGGTGCCTGCAGCCACCAACGCATCGACATCGCGCGGGTTGCGGGCCAGCCGGGCGAGCGCGGCACTGAGATCGCGCGCGGCCGCGGCGGCGGGACCGTTGGCCACGACGCCGCGTGCCACTGCCGCCGATTGCGGAGTCTGCGCGATCGCGCTGCCCGGCAGTGCCGCGCTCAACGCCAGCGCGCTTGCAAGCGTTCCCCCCAGCGCTCCTGCGCCGGGGATGCGCGCGGACAGGCCGGCGATCATGCGTTCACGCTTCATGGTCTTCCCGATGTCGCGCGGTGCCTTAACCTTGCTGGAACAGCCGCGCGGATCGCCGCGCGCTGCCTCTCACCGCCGCGTTACTGGTTGTTCTGGCGTCCGAGAAAGCGCGGGATGCTGAGCGAGGCGCTGTCGCCCTCGCCCTCCTCATCGTCTTCCTCGGTTGCTGCCGAGCGTCCGCCGCGCGAGAGGTTGGCCATCCGCTCGAACAACGTGCTGCCCGCGCTCGGCGCCTTTGCCGGAGCCGCCGGGACATCGTCGCTGTCGCTCGAAACGAGCCCGCGGCGCCGACCCGACATTGCCGAAACCGGCGCGTCCTCCTCGGCCAATCGGTCCGCATCGAGCAGCAGTTCGTCGCCATGCGCGGATCCGTGCGCGTGCTCGCCGCCAGTTTCGCCTGCGGTTTCGCCCGCAGTCTCGCCCACAGCTCCGTAAACCGTTTCGCCAGCTGTTTCGGCGCGGCCTTCATCGACTTCGAGTGCAAGGTCGAGCGGAGCATAAGCGCCGGTGTCGCCGCTGTCGTCGCCAGACTCCTCGCCGTCTTCGTCGTCCTCGCCCCAGCTATCGCTCGGCGCGGCGGTTTCATGTGCAGGGGCGGCCGCCTCGACCGGCTGGGCGAAGGGTTCGGGTGCCGCGGCTGCGGGCGTATACGTCGGCACCACCGGTGCGCGCGATCCGCTCAGGCTGAACGGCTTGGCCGCCTCGTGCGCCATTTCGGCGGTTTGCTCGATCCCGGTGGCGACCACCGAGACGCGGATCTTGCCCTGGAGATCGGGGTTGAACGCCGAACCCCAGATGATGTTGGCATTGGGATCGACCAATTCGCGGATATGGTTGGCGGCCTCGTCGACTTCGAGCAGCTTCATGTCGTCGCCGCCGATGATCGAGATGATCACCCCCTTGGCGCCCTGCATCGACACCCCGTCGAGCAGCGGGTTGGCGATCGCGCGTTCGGCGGCTTCGAGCGCGCGGTTCTGGCCCTCGCCCTCGCCCGTGCCCATCATCGCCTTGCCCATCTCGCCCATCACCGAGCGGACGTCGGCGAAATCGAGGTTGATCAGGCCGGGCATGACCATCAGGTCGGTGATCGAGCGGACGCCCTGCTGGAGGACCTCGTCGGCCAGCTGGAACGCTTCCTTGAACGTGGTCTCGGCCTTGGCGACGAGGAACAGGTTCTGGTTGGGAATGACGATCAACGTATCGACGTGCTTCTGCAGTTCCTCGATCCCGGCTTCGGCCGAGCGCATCCGCCGGGTGCCTTCGAACAGGAACGGCTTGGTCACCACGCCCACGGTCAGCACGCCCTTGTCGCGCGCGGCCTTGGCGATCACCGGCGCGGCGCCGGTGCCGGTGCCCCCGCCCATGCCCGCGGCGATGAAGCACATGTGCACCCCCTCGAGCGCGCGTTCGAGGTCGGCGAGCGTTTCCTCGGCGGCGGCGCGGCCCACTTCGGGGCGCGATCCGGCGCCGAGCCCCTGGGTGATGTCGGGGCCGAGCTGGATGCGGTGTTCGGCGACGGCGTTGTTGAGCGCCTGCGCATCGGTGTTGGCGACGATGAAGTCGACCCCCTCGATCTGCGCGTTGATCATGTTGGCGATGGCGTTGCCGCCCGCGCCGCCGACACCGATGACGGTGATCCGCGGACGAAGCTCTTCGACAGCCGGAGGACCAATATTGATGCTCATCATGCTCTCCTGTCAGGCCGCGGCGACATGGGCCTTGGATAATCGATGTAATTGCACGCTTCGACTCGCCGAATCAAAGCCGTTTTAACCATTGTCCACAGCCGCCGCCGGATGGTCCACGGCGATCAGAAGTATTCCCTGACAGCTTTATAGACGCGTCCGACCAGACCCATGCCGGCATAGCGGATTGTCGGCTGATAACTCGGCCCGATGGAACGGACATCGACCGGATCGGCGGCGGCGTAGAGCACCAGCCCGGCAAGCGTCGAAAACCCCGGGGTGGCATGCGCCTCGGCCAGTCCGCGCAGCGCCGGGGGCTTGCCGATCCGCACCGGCTTGCCGAGCGCGGCCTGCGCATAATCGGCGATCCCGGCAAGCTCGGCGCCGCCGCCGGTCAGCACCACCTGCTGCCCGCGCTGGGCGGTGAATCCCATGACCTTGAGCGCCTTGCCGATATCTTCCAGGACGCTGGCGAGCTGGACCGTGATCACCGAGATCAGCTCGGCGCGCGGGATGCGGTTCTTGTCGTCCGCGTGGCGGGCGATCGGCCCGGCGCCCTCGTCGCCCGGAGCGCCGACGGGGATCATCTCGCGGTGATCGGACGGGCTGGCGATCGCCGACCCGGCGACGCATTTGAGCCGCTCGGCCTGGAACCGGCGGATCCCGAAGGCCGAGGCGATCGCGTCGGTGATGTCGCCCGATCCCACCGGGATGCTCGTCAGGCCAAGCAGCATCCCCCCGGCGTAAACCGAGACATTGGTGACCTGCGCGCCGAATTCGACCAGCGCGACGCCAAGCTCGCGCTCCTCGGGCGAAAGGCAGGCATGGCCCGCCGCGATCGGCGATCCGACCACGGCCTCGACCTCGAGATGCGCGTTCTGGACCGCTTCGGTCAGGTTGCGCACAGGCGCCCCATCGGCGAGCATGATGTGGATATCGACCCCCAGCCGCTCGGCATGGAGCCCGCGCGGGTTGGCGACGCCGTGCGCCCCGTCGAGCGTGTAGTGCGCGGGCTGGGCGTGGAGCACCATCTGCCCGTCGGGATGGATCACTTCGCGCCCGGCGACGAGCAGGTGTTCGATATCGTCCTGCTCGATCCGCCGCCCGCCGATATCGACCTCGACCTGCTCGCGCTTGCTCGCAAGCCCTGCCCCCGAACACCCGATATACACGCTCGAGACGCTGGTGTTGGCCATCTTCTCGGCGCGCTCGATCGCATCGCGCACGGCATAAGTCGCTGCCGCCATGTCGGTGACGTATCCGCGCTTGATCCCCTGCGCGGCGCGGTGGCCCGAGCCGAGCACGATCATCTCGCCGGTCTCCGAAATCCCCGCGATCATCGCCGAGATGCGGAAACTGCCGATGTTGACCGCGGCGAAAGTGCGCGCGATCCGCGGTGTGTTGCGAGCGCTCGACATGTCAGTTGCTTCCCCCCGGAACGGTCGTGGTCGTGGCGGCGCGCTGGGCGCGGCCCGGATCGCGCATGTAGATGCGGTCGGGCGCGCGCATATCGAACGCGACAACGCGCCCGCCGAGCAGGCGGTTGACCCCGTCGAGCCGCGCGAAGGCCACCAGCGCGCCCGAAGCGAGCTTTTCCCCCTCGGGCAGCGCGAGGACCTGGCCGGTACCGAAGGTCAGGTTCCAGCGGCGGTTGCCGACCCATTCGGCCTCGCGCACCTGGGCCTTGAGCGCGGGTGCGGCGTCGAGCAACGACGACAGCGCGACCACCTGCTGCGCCGCGCCGGGTCCCGAGACGATCAGCTTGCCGCGCGCCCGCTCGGGCGAGACCGGCTCGAGTTCGTGGCCGGTGGCATCGATCAGGACCAGCTTGTCGGCCTTGCGCAACACCGCATGGGCCTTGCGCTCGACGATATCGATGACCAGCGTATCGGGCAGCTGGCGCGAAACGCGCGCATCCTCGACCCACGATAGCCGGGTCAGTTCATCGCGGAGCGCGCCGACATCGACGAGCGGCATCGCCCGGTCGCGCTCGGCCAGCGCGCGTTCGTAAACCTTGAGCTCGTTGAGGTGCTGGACCCCGCGCACTTCGACCCGGCGGACCTGGAACCCGGCGTCGCTGGCCAGTGCGGCGATCTGGCTCTGCGCCAGCGCGGGCACCCCGGCGAGCACCGCGACGAACCATGCCAGCGCCACCGCGCCGCCGATGATCGCGGCGAGCGCGATGCGGTGGAACATCTCCTCGCTCAGCGACATGAAACCGAGCGCGCGCCCGAACGCCGATCCGGTCTGCGCCTTGACGCTGCTCACGCGCCGCGCGGTGCCTTGCCGCGCGGCTGCTTTGCGCACCGTGGTGCCGCCGCGTTTGACCTTGACCGTGCTCATGGCTGCGTCCTTTGGCCGGCGAGCGCGTCCGCGACAATCGCTTCGACCAGATCGGCGTAATCCATCCCCAGGTGCCGGGCCTGTTCGGGCACCAGGCTCAGCGGGGTCATCCCCGGCTGGGTATTGACCTCGAGCAGGAACAGCCCGGCGACCCCGCGCTCGTCGTCCCAGCGGAAGTCCGAGCGGCTGGTGCCCTTGCACCCGAGCAGGCGGTGCGCGCGCAGCGCGATGTCCTTGCACGCCGCAGTAATCTCGTCGGGAATTTCGGCGGGGCAGACGTGGTCGGTCAGCCCTTCGGTGTACTTGGCGTCGAAATCGTAGAAGCCGGTCTTGGGCTTGAGCTCGGTGACCATCAGGGCCCGATCAGCAATGACGGCGGTGGTCAGTTCCTTGCCGCGGATGAACGGTTCGGCGAGCAGGTGTTCGAACTTCTGCCATGGCCCGGCGACATCGCGCCCGATCGGATTGCCGTAATTGCCGCTGTCGGTGACGATCGCGACCCCCACCGACGAGCCCTCGTTGACCGGCTTGAGCACATAGGGCCGCGCCAGCGGGTCGCGCTCATGGAGCTCCGCCGAGGCGACGATCCGCCCGCCCGGCATCGGAATGCCGTGCGGGACCAGCGCGGCCTTGGTCAGCTCCTTGTCGATCGCGATCACCGAGGTGGCGAGGCCCGAATGCGTGTACGTCAGCCCCATCAGGTCCATCATTCCCTGCACGGTCCCGTCCTCTCCCGGCGTGCCGTGGAGCGCGTTGAACACGACATCGGGTGCCGCCTCCGCCAGCCGCGCCGCGACATCGCGGCCCATGTCGATCCGGGTGACCCGGTGCCCGCGCGCCTCGAGCGCATCGGCGACGCCATTGCCGGACATAAGCGACACCGGCCGCTCGGACGACCACCCGCCCATGAGGACGGCGATATGGAGTTTGGTGAGACTCACGCGTTTCCGACCTTCGTTGGCGCAGCGTCGGCCGAGAGGCCTACGCGTTGAATTTCCCACTCGAGCTCCACGCCCGTCGCTTCCTTCACCTTGCGCCGAACGTCCTCGCCAAGGTCCTCGATATCCGCGCTCGTCGCCGCGCCGGTGTTGAGGAGGAAATTACAGTGCTTCTCGCTGACCTGCGCTTCGCCGCGCGTCAGACCGCGGCATCCGGCCTTGTCCACGAGCTCCCACGCCTTGTGCCCGCCTGAAAATTCTGGGGCGGGGTTCTTGAAGGTCGATCCGCCGGTCTTCGAACGCAGCGGCTGCGATGCTTCGCGGCTGGCCGCGATGCGGTCCATTTCGGTCTGGATGTTCGCTGGATCGGCAGCGTGACCCCGGAAAGTCGCGGCGACGACCACCGCACCGCCGGGAAGTTTGGAATGACGATAACTGTAACCCAGGTCGCTCGCCGCCAAGGTGCGCGGCTCGCCCGAGCGCAGGATCACGTCGCAGCTCACCAACACCTCGGCGGTCTCGCGTCCATAGGCGCCGCCATTCATGCGTACGAACCCGCCGACGGTGCCGGGGATCGAGCGCAGGAATTCCAGGCCGCCGATGCCCGTGTCGCGCGCGGTCGAGGACACGAGAATGCCCGATGCACCGCCGCCGCAGGTCAGCGTATGGTCCGCGCCCGCGACGACCTTGGCGAAAGGCTTGCCCAGCCGGATGACCACGCCGGGCACCCCGCCATCGCGCACGATGAGGTTCGAGCCGAGGCCGAGCGCCATGACCGGCGTAGCGGGGTCGAGGGCGCGCAGGAACGCCGCGAGATCGTCGGCATCGGCGGGTTCGAATAAGTGCTCGGCCGCGCCCCCGGCCTTGAACCAGACCAGCGGGGCGAGCGGGGCGTTGGCGGTCAGCTTGCCGCGCACCCCCGATATCTCCACCCCGTTCGTGTCGAGCAGGCGCGCAGCCGCGCCTCGACTGGGCTCGACACGAACGGAGCTGGGTTTGACGGCGGTCATCACGTCGTGCTGGCCGCAACGGGCATCTGCAAGCGCACCGCATCGGCCAGCCCGGCGGCCCACTTGGTAATATCCCCCGCGCCCAGGCACACGACCATATCGCCGGGCGCAAGGTCCTGCGCCAAGGTCGCCGCCAGCGCGTCCGCGCTCGGGGTGGTGAACGCCGCCCGGTGCCCGCGCGCCTTCAGGCCGGCGACCAGCGCCTCCGAACTCACCCCGTCGATCGGCGTCTCGCCCGCGGCATAGACCGGGGCGGCATAGACCACGTCGGCGTCGTTGAAGGCGGTGCGGAAATCTTCCATCAGGTCGCGCAGGCGGGTAAAGCGGTGCGGCTGGACCACCGCGATGACGCGGCCCTTTACGCCCTCGCGTGCGGCCGAAAGCACCGCGCGAATTTCCACCGGGTGGTGCGCGTAATCATCGATTATCGTAGCAGTCCCAGACCCAAAGGCTACTTCGCCGACATTGGTAAACCGCCGTTTGACCCCGGTGAACTTGGCGAACCCGGTGCGGATGGTCTCGTCGGCGCAGGCCATCTCCGCCGCCACCGCCACCGCGGCGAGTGCGTTCTGGACGTTGTGGCGCCCCGGCATCGGCAGTTCGATTCCCTCGATCCGCCGCGAGGACCCGTCGCGCTGGCGCAGCACCGCATCGAAGCGGTTGCCGCCAGGCACCGGGGTGACGTTGTCTCCGCGCACGTCGGCCTGCGCGGAAAAGCCGTAGGTGATGACACGGCGGTCGCGGACCTTGGGGATGATCGCCTGGACTTCGGCGTGATCGATGCACAGCACCGCCGCGCCGTAGAACGGCACGTTCTCGATAAATTCGACGAACGCTTCCTTGACCGCGTCGAACCCGCCGTAATGATCGAGGTGTTCGGGATCGATGTTGGTGACGACCGCGATCGTCCCGTCGAGCCGGAGGAAGCTGCCGTCGCTCTCGTCGGCCTCGACCACCATCCAGTCGCTTGCGCCCAATCGCGCGTTCGAGCCGTACGAATTGATGATCCCGCCATTGATCACCGTCGGGTCGACCCCGCCGGCGTCGAGCAGCGCGGCGATCATGCTGGTGGTGGTGGTCTTGCCGTGCGTGCCGGCGACCGCGACAGTGCTCTTGAGCCGCATCAGTTCGGCGAGCATTTCGGCGCGGCGGACCACGGGAATGCGGTGTTCGAGCGCGGCGACGACTTCGGGATTGTCACGCCGCACCGCGGTCGAGGTAACGACCACAGCGGCCTCGGCGACGTTCTCCGCGCGGTGCCCGATCATTACCGCGATCCCGCGCGCGCGCAGGCCCTCGATCACATAGCCCTCGGCGATGTCCGAACCCTGCACGCTGTAGCCCAGGTTGTGCATGACCTCGGCGATCCCGGACATGCCGATCCCGCCGATCCCGACGAAATGGACGATGCCGATATCGGTAGGGACGCCCTTCACGCGGTGGCTTCCTGCGCGGAGGGCGCAATGCTCTCACTCACGCTTTGCGCGACACGGATCACGTCCATCAGCGGCGCGCCGCCGAAGCCCTCGACCAGATCGGCAAGCGCGGCGGCAGCATTCGGGTGTCCGCAGTTCCACGCGGCGTGCGCGGCGTTGGCGAGCGTTTCGGGCTGCTGGGCCAGCGCCTGGATCTGCTTGGCGAGCTCCTTGGCGGTGAACCGCTCCTGGCGGATCATCCGCGCGCCCCCCGCCGCCACGATCTCGCGGGTGTTGGCGGTCTGGTGGTCGTCGGTCGCGATCGGCAGCGGGACGAGGATCGCGGGGCGCCCCACCGCGGTCAGTTCGGCGACGGTCGAGGCGCCGGCGCGTCCAATGAACAGATGCGCGTCGGCGAGCCGCGCGGACATATCCTCGAAGTACGTGCCGAGTTCGGCGGGGATATCGTGCCCCGCATAGCGCGCGCGGACGGCCTCGATATCCTCGGCCCGGCACTGTTGGGTGACCTGGAGCCGCAGCCGCAGCGCGGTCGGCAGCATCGCCAGCCCGTCGGGCACGACTTCGCTGAGCACGCGCGCGCCCTGACTCCCGCCCGTGACGAGAATGCGGAGCAGGCCTTCCTTGGTGAACGGGGGGAACGGACGGTCGCGCAGCGCGAGCACGTTTTCGCGCACCGGATTGCCGACGAGGTGGACCTTGCCGCTGAACTTTTCGTTCAGCCGGTCGACTTGTGCATACGACGTCGCGATCGCATCGACCCGCGGCGCGAGCAGGCGGTTGACCCGGCCGAGCACCGCGTTCTGTTCGTGGATCACTGTCGGCTTGCCCGCGGATTTGGCCGCCATCAGCGCGGGGAACGCCGGGTAGCCGCCGAAGCCGACGACCGCGGCCGGCTGGAAACTTTCGAACAGCCGCAGCGCCATCCGCCGCCCTTCGAGGATCGCCGAGACCGCCGCGGGCCAGCCGAGCGGGTTCTTGCCGAACCGCCCCGCGGGCAGGACATGCGCGGTCAGCGTATCGGGCTTGCCCGGGATCGCGGCACCGCGCGCGTCGGTGATCAGGGCGACATGATGGCCGCGCTTCTCGAGTTCGGTTGCCAGCGCGAACGCGGGGATCAGGTGGCCCCCGGTGCCCCCCGCGGCCAGAACGAAATGGCGGCTGACCGCGCTCATCGCGAAGTGCCCGGCGCGGCAGGAGTCAGCGTGAAGCGCGTCCGGCTGAGGAACGGGTTGCGCCGGGTGATCGCGAGCAGGAACCCGACGCCCAGGCACAGCGCAATCGTGCTCGACCCGCCGTAGCTGATCAGAGGCAAGGTCATCCCCTTGGACGGGAACAGCTGGAGGTTGACGAGGATGTTGATGAACGCCTGTCCGCCAAGCTGCGCGGTCAGCCCGGCGGCGGCCAGGACCGTGAACAGGTCTTCCTCGTCGATCAGGCGCGAGAGAACGCGCGCGATGATCGCGATATAAAGCACCACGATCAGCGCGCAGACGAGCAGGCCGAACTCCTCGCCGATCACCGAAAAGATGTAGTCGGTATGCGCCTCGGGCAGCGACAGCTTGCGCGTGCCGAGCCACAGCCCGGCACCGGTCCACCCGCCCGCGGTCAGCGTCCGGCTGGCGAGATCGACCTGATCGAACGCGGTGCCCCCGCCGATGAAGTTGTCGATGCGGTGGCGCGCGTTGTCATAGAACATGTAGGCGAGCGAAATCCCGCCGATGCCCACGCCGAACACCGCGCCGATGCGTTTGACCGGCAGCCCCGACAGCAACACGAGCACGAACCACACCGCGGCGAACAGCAACGTCGATCCGAAATCGGGCTGCATCATCAACAGCGCCGCGACCAGCGCCATGATCCCGCCGGTAATCGCGATCACCGGCAGGTTGGGATCGCGCACCCGCCAGGTTAGGATCCACGCCAGCCCTATCGCGAACGCGGGCTTGAGAAATTCCGACGGCTGGAGCGAAATCCCCAGGTTGAGCCAGCGGCGCGCGCCGTTGACCTCGTGCCCGATCACCGGAACCAGCATCAGCCCGACGAGCATCGCCGAGCCGAGCACGATCCCCGCGCGCCGCGCCGCGTCCTTCGACAGCATCGAGGCGCCGAACATCACGATCAGTCCGAAAAACTGCCAGAGCAGGTGCGACTTGAAGAAATAGAGATCGGGCAGCTGCTTGGCCGCGGTCGACAGCCGCCGTGCGCTCGCCGGCGATCCCGCCGCCACCGCCAGCGTGCCGATCGCCATCAGCGCCAGCACCAGGGTCAGCAGCACACGGTCGATCTCGCGCCACCACACCGCAAATTCGCTGCGGCGGCTGCGGCGATAGCGCGGGACCACGCCCGCGCCGGGAACCATGCCCTTGGCCGGGTGGCCCGGCACCGCCAGCGGCTGGCCCGAGATCGGTTGGGTCGCCATCAGCGCGAAACTCCCTGGTCGGCGCAGAACGTGATCGAGACGTTTGGCCCTTCGGCGATCAGCGCCTCGACGATCTGGCGGAAACTGTCGCCGCGCGCTTCGTAGTCGCGGAATTGGTCGAAACTGGCGCAAGCGGGCGAAAGCATGACGACATCGCCGGGATGAGCCGCGGCCATCGCCTCGCGCAACGCCTCGCACAGCATCTCGCTGCGGTTGACCGGCATGTACGGCGTGAGGATATCGGCAAACAGCGGCCCGGCATCGCCGATCGTGTAGGCGGCGGCGACATTGCCGAAGAACGGCGCGCATTCGTCCAGATCGGCGCCCTTGGGCAGGCCGCCGCAAATCCAGTGGATGCGCCGCTGCGGGCTTGGCGGGAAAGCCGCCAGCGCGGGGGCGGCGCTGGCCGGATTGGTTGCCTTGCTGTCGTTGATGTAAAGCACCCCGCCGGCCTCGGCGACGCGCTCCATCCGGTGGGGCAGCCCGCGGAACGTCGCCATCGCCGGGCGCCACTGCGCCGGGGTGAGCCCGAGCGCGGCGACGATCGCAACCGCCGCGGCGGCGTTCTGGAGGTTGTGCGGCCCCTGGAGCGAAGGCCACGACGGCTGGAGATCGGCCAGCTCGCGCCCGCTGACACGGTGGATGTAAGCCCCGCCGCGGCGGGCTTCCTCGCGCGCGGCGACCGCGGCGGTCTCGGCATCGCCGACCCCGAACACCGCGTGATCGGTCGGCCGCTGCATCGCGAACAACCGCGCCTTGGACGCGGCATAACCGGCGAACCCGTCATAGCGATCGAGATGGTCGGGGGTGATGTTGAGCAGCGCCGCAACCTCGCACGCCAGCGTCTGGGTCAGGTCGATCTGATAGCTCGACAGCTCGAGGATATAGACCCCGGCCCCCTGATCATTGGGCGCCAGCGGCTCTTGTTCGAGCACCGGCAGGCCGATGTTGCCGCCCATCCGCACGGGCAGCGCCGCGCTCTTGAGCAAGTGGTGGACCAGCGCGGTAGTGGTCGACTTGCCGTTGGTCCCGGTGATCCCGACCACGCGGTGCGCGGGGAGCGCCGGGCGAGCACGCGCGAACAGCTCGATGTCGCCGATCACGGGCACCCCGGCGGCAGCCGCGGCAGCGGCAATTGGATGACGGTTGAGCGGCACCCCGGGTGAAACGACCACGCCATCGAAGGCGCCAAGGTCGATCGTCAGGAGGTCGGCCAGATGCGCCGCGGGAAAGCGCGCGGCCAACACGGCGCGCGGTTCTTCGCGGCTATCCCACGCGGTCACCTCGGCGCCGCTCGCCAGCAGGGTCCCGACGCTCGCCAGGCCCGAGCGCGCCAGGCCGAGCACCGCGTAGCGTTTACCCGCAAAGGCCGGAGAGACGATCACCGCGGCGGCGCCCTCACCGGACCTTGAGCGTGGCGAGGCCAAGCAGCGCGAGGACGATCGAAACGATCCAGAAGCGGATCACCACGGTCGCCTCGGCCCAGCCGAGCTGTTCGAAATGATGGTGGATCGGAGCCATGCGGAAGACGCGGCGCCCGGTACGCTTGAACCAGAACACCTGGACAATCACCGACACCGCCTCGAGCACGAATAGCCCGCCGACGATGGCGAGCACGATCTCGTGGTGCGCGGCGACCGCAATCGTGCCGAGCGCGCCGCCGAGCGCCAGGCTTCCGGTATCGCCCATGAACACGGCTGCCGGCGGCGCGTTGAACCACAGGAACGCCAGCCCCGCGCCCATGATCCCGGCGCACAGGATCGCCAGTTCGCCCGCGCCGGGAACGTGCGGAATGCCGAGGTAATGCGCATAATCGAACCGCCCGGCAAGGTAGGCGATGATCGCGAACGCGCCCGCGGCGATAATCACCGGCATCGTCGCCAGCCCGTCGAGCCCGTCGGTGAGGTTGACCGCGTTGCCCGCGCCGACGATCACCACCGCGGCAAAGACGTAGTAGAACGGGCCCAGCGGAATGTAGTGGCGGCTGAGGAACGGAACGTAGAGATCGGTGCCGACCTGGCCAACAATCAGATAGGCCGCGATCCCCGCGACGACGAATTCCAGCGCCAGCCGTACCCGGCCCGAAACGCCCTTGTGGCTCGCTTTGCGGACCTTGTCGTAATCGTCGAAGAACCCGATGATCCCGAAGCCCACGGTCACCGCGATGCACGCCCAGACCAGCGGGTTGGTGAGGTCCATCCACACCCCCATCGATATCACCAGCGCGACCAGGATCATCAGCCCGCCCATCGTCGGGGTGCCGCGCTTGGCAAGATGCGTCTGCGGGCCGTCTTCGCGGATCGGCTGGCCCTTGCCCTGGCGCACGCGGAGCATGTCGATGAACCGCGGGCCGATGATCAGGCCGATGGTCAGCGCGGTCATCAGCGCCGCGCCGGCGCGAAACGTCTGATAGCGGATGAGGTTCGACAGACCCTCGAAATGGAAATATTCGGCGATCAGATAAAGCATTCAGCGTTCCTCGCCGATGAGCTGCGCGACCAGCGCGCCCAGACCCACCGAGTTCGACCCTTTGACGAGGATTGCGTCGCCGCGCGCCACGCCAAGTCCGGCGAGGGCTGTGTGCGCTTCTGCCGGAGTGTCGCAATGCGTGAAGCGCAGGCCTTTGCCAAGCGCGGCGCCATCGGCTTTCCCCAGTTGAGCCGCCAGATCGGCCATTTCGCCGCCGACCAGGATCGCTTCGTCGACCCCCGCGGCGATCAGCGGTTCGGCCAGCGCGGCGTGGAACGCGGGGCCGTGGACGCCAAGCTCCCTCATCGCGCCGAGCACCGCGATCCGCCGCATCGCCGGGGCCGCGCCGAGCTGCGCCAGGGTTGCGCGCATCGAGGCGGGATTGGCGTTGTAGCTCTCGTCGATCAGCAGCGCGGTGCCGCCGTCCGCGGTGCGCAGTTCGTGCCGCGCGCCGCGCCCGGCCATCCCGTGCATTTCCGCCAGCGCGAGCCCCGCCGCGCCGAGATCGCCGCCGGCGGCGCGGACCGCGGCCATCACGCCAAGCGAATTGGTTACCCAGTGCTCGCCCGGCTCGGCGATGGTGTAGCAAATCCGCCGCGTGCCGCTTTCGGCATCGCGCAGTTCGGCGGTAACCAGCGACCCGCCGCCGATCGCCGCCACGGCATCGAGCAAGCGGACATCGGCGTGGGGGGCGACCCCGAACGAAACGACCCTGGCGCCCACGCGCTGTGCCGCGGCGCGCAGCCGGGGGAAGTGGACGCTGTCGGCGGGGATGACCGCGGTGCCGCCGGGTTCGAGCCCCTGGAAAATCTCGGCCTTGGCATCGGCGATGGCCTGCTCGCTGCCCAGGTTCTCGATATGCGCGGGCGCGATCGTGGTGATCAACGCGATGTGCGGGCGGACCTGGCGGGTCAGCGCGGCGATCTCCCCGGCGTGGTTCATGCCCATCTCGAACACGCCGAACTTCGCGCGCGCGGGCAGCCGCGCCAGGCTGAGCGGGACGCCAACATGGTTGTTGTAGCTCTTGACCGAGCGGTGCGCGGCACCGTGGCTGGCGCGGTCCAGCGCGGCGAACAGCGCTTCCTTGACCCCGGTCTTGCCGACCGATCCGGTCACCCCGACAATCACCGCGCCGCTGCGCGCGCGGGCCGCCTTGGCGAGCAGCTCAAGTGCGCTTGAGGTATCTGCGACGAGGATATGCGGGCCGTCGACCGGGCGATCGACCATGACCGCTGCCGCACCCTTCGCCAGCGCGCCCGCGGTGAACCTGTGCCCGTCCATCTCTTCGCCCTTGAGCGCAACGAACAGATCGCCCGGCAGCACGTCGCGGCTGTCGATCTCGACGCCCGAGACCTCGAATTCGCCGCTGGCGGTGCCGCCGGTCGCACGGGCGATGGCGGCGGCATCCCACAGCGCCAGCGGCAGCGCATCATCCGCATCCGCGGGCCACGGGATCACTGCTGCCGCCATGTTCATGCTATCGCTCCTGCACATTCGCGCGCCACTTCGACATCGTCGAACGGCAAAATCCGCATATCCTCGCCCGCGCCGACGATCTGGCCCTGTTCATGGCCCTTGCCCGCGATAAGCACGATGTCGCCGCTGCGCGCCTCGCCCACCGCCGCGGCAATGGCGGCGCGGCGGTCGGCGATCTCGCGTGCGCCCTTGGCTCCTGCCAGAATCATCGCGCGGATTGCCGCGGGGTCTTCGCCGCGCGGGTTGTCGTCGGTGACGATCACCACGTCGGCGAGCGCGCAGGCCTTGCGCGCCATTTCGGGCCGCTTGCCCTGGTCGCGGTCGCCGCCCGCGCCGAACACCGCGATCAGCCGTCCCGCGGTGTGCGGGCGCAGCGCCGCAATCGCCGCCTCAAGCGCATCGGGGGTATGCGCGTAATCGACATAGACCGGCGCGCCTGCCGGGGTCAGCGCCGCGCGTTCGAGCCGTCCGCGGACCGGCTGGAGCCGCGCCAGCGCCGCAAAAGTTTCGTCCGCATCACCCCCCGTGGCGATCACCAGCGCGGCCGAAACCAGCGCATTGGCCGCCTGGTACGCGCCGATCAGCGGAAGGGTAACAGTGTGCTGTGCGCCCTCGTAGGCGATCTCCAGCGTCTGCCCGAGCAGCGTGGCGGAACGGGCGAGAAGGCGGATCGAATCCCCCCTCTCGCCCACCGTGAGCAGGCGCAACCCCCGTCCGCGCACATGCTCGGTAGCGCGTTGGGACCAGACATCGTCGGCCCACACCACGCCCGCGCCTTCGTCCGCCACGATCTCGTCGAACAGGCGCATCTTGGCGGCGAAATAGTCGTCCATCGTCGCGTGGTAATCGAGGTGATCGCGGCTGAGGTTGGTGAACGCCCCCGCCGCCACGCGCGGCCCCTCGTTGCGGAACTGCGCCAGCCCGTGGCTCGAGGCTTCGTAAGCGAGGTGCGTCACGCCCTCGCGTGCCAGCCCGCCGAGGTTGGCGAGGAACGTGACGATGTCCGGCGTCGTCAGCCCGGTCGAAACCGTCTCATCCGCGGTGGTCACCCCCAGCGTGCCGATCGAGGCGGCGCGGTGTCCCGCCATCCGCCACAACTGCCGCGTCAACTCGACGCACGAAGTCTTGCCGTTGGTCCCGGTGATCGCCGCGATCGTCTCGGGCACCGGGGTGAAGAAGCCCGCGGCCAGCCGGGCAAACGTCTGCCGCGGCACGGCTGAGGCGATGTGCAGCGCGCCCGTGACCCGCGCGTCCTCTCGCGCCACCACCGCGATGGCGCCCGCCGCGATGGCCGCGGGGATGAAGTCCTCACCGTTGACCGCCGCGCCCACGAACGCGCCGAACACGGTGCCCGGGGCAACTTTGCGGTGATCGATGGCAAAGCCGGTGACGTTGGCGTTTTCATAATCGCCGGCCAGAGGAAGCGCGGCCCGAGGAAGCGCGGCCCGAGCGGCCAGCGCGCCCAGCCTCACTCGCCTTCCCCGTTGGCAACGAGCGGCGAGAGATCGGAAATATCGATATCGCGCGTGGCATCGGGCATGATCCCGAGCAGCGGGCCGATGCGGGGAACCAGCCGCCCGACGATCGGCGCGGCATTCCACGCCGCGGTGCGCTGGCCCGAAGAGGCCGCGGTCGCCTGCGGCTCATCGAGCATCGCCACCACGACATAGCGCGGGTGGTCCATCGGGAACGCCGCGGCGAACGTGGCGACCACCGAGTTCTTGCGGTAACCCCCGACGCCGGGCTTTTCCGCCGAGCCGGTCTTGCCGCCGACGCGGTAGCCGACCGCATTGGCGTGACGCCCGGTGCCGTCGACCACGATCATCCGCAGCAACTGGCGCATCCGCGCGCTGGTCGAAGCCTTCCACACGCGGCGCCCGACCGCGGCGTGACCGGGCTCGACCTTCTGCAGCGTCGCTGGGCGCCAGATCCCGCCATTGACCAGCGCCGCGTAAGCCGAGGCGAGGTGGAGCGGGGTCACCGAAATGCCGTGGCCGAACGAGACGGTCATCGTGGTAAGCCGGGCCCATACGCCGCTGCGCCAGATCGGGAAGCCCTTGGCGGGAAGCTCGATAAACGGGCGCGCATTGAAGCCGAGCGCTTCCATCGTCTGCTTGAGGCGAACCCCGCCGAGCTGGTCGCCGATCTGCGCGGTGACGATGTTCGACGAGTGGATCAGCGCCTCGGGAATATTGAGCGACGCGCCGTAGTTCTCGTGATCGTGAATCGTGAACCCGTCGATATGCAGCGGGGCGCCTGCAGGGTAGCGTTTGGCCAAGTCGGTCACCACGCCCGCGTCGATCGCGGCGGCAACGGTTATCGGCTTGAAGGTAGAGCCGAGCTCGTAGACCTGGTTGGTCACGCGGTTGAAGATGTTGGCGACCCCGCCCTCGTCGATCTTGTTGGGGTTGAACGAAGGGAGCGAGGCGAGCGCAACGACTTCGCCGGTATCGACGTCGAGCACGATTCCCGCCGCGCCGATCGCGTGGGTATCGGCGATCCCGCGG
>JANXSP010000137.1 GCA_025356575.1 Novosphingobium sp. | reverse complement strand
GTGAAACACACCTTCATGCTGCGGCACGGCGCGTTGGTCCGCGGAGCGCCGGCACTTGCGGTCTACGAGAGCATCCTGCCCTTCGAGTCCGGGTGACTACCCCGCCTTTGCTACCGCAACCATCGCCGGGCGCAGGAGGCGATCCTTGATCATCCATCCCGATTGCAGTTCCTGGACGATCGTGCCCGGTGCGGCGTCGGCCGAGGGCACCTCGATCATCGCCTGGTGCTGATGGGGATCGAGCGGGAGGCCCATTGCAGCGATGCGGGTTATGCCGTGCGCGGCAAAGACTTTCTCGAGCTCGCGCCCGGTCGCTTCGATCCCGGTCACCAGGCTGGCCAAGCGCTCGTCCGCACGCAGTTCGGCGGGGATCATGTCGAGCGCGCGGCCAAGGTTGTCCGACACCGCAAGCATGTCGCGCGCGAACCCGGTGGCGGCATAGGTGCGCGCGTCGGCGATGTCCTTTTCAAGCCGGCGGCGGACATTCTGCGTATCGGCGCGGGCATAGAGCAAGTCCTGATGTGCTGCGGACAGTTCTGCCTCCAACGCCGCCCAGCGATCGTCTCCTGACGCAGCATCTCCGCCTTCGAGCAGGTCTTCGGGTACACCTTTCAGTTCCTCGGCAACCGCTTCGTCGTGCGATTGCGTGTTGTCATGCGCCATGGTCGTTCCGTCATCCGATGAGTTTGCCCGCGCCCATTTTGGAGAGCGACTGGGCGGTGAAATCAACCATGGGGACAACCCGCGCGTAATTCAACCGCGTGGGACCGATCACCCCGACCACGCCGATCACCCTGCCCTCACGGTCGCGATAGGGCGAGGCGATGACCGACGAACCCGATAACGCAAACAGCCGGTTTTCGCTCCCGATGAATATCCGCGTGGCTTCGGCACCCCGCGCGGACTCGAGAATTTCGGCGACAGACTGCTTGTTTTCCAGATCGTCGAGCAGCAGCCGGACACGCTCGATATCGCCGAGGGCGCTATCGTCGAGCAAGTTGGCCTGGCCGCGGACGATGAGCACCGGGCGTGACGAGGCGTCGGCGCTCCACACGGCAAGTCCGCGCTGAACCAGATCGGCGCTGGCCGCGTCGAGCGCCGAGCGGCCCGAGGCGATGTGTCCGCGCATCGCGCTGGCAGCCTCGGCCAGCGTTCGTCCGGCAAGGTGGCTGGTGAGGTAATTGCTGGCTTGCTCGAGCGTGCCAGGAGGCAGTGCAGCGGGCAATTCGACAACGCGGTTCTCGACCCCGCCATCCTCGCCGACCAGCACCGCCAGCGCGCGCGCCCCGCCCAGCGCGACCAGGCTGAACTGGCGCAGTCGCGGTTCGCGGCGCGCGACGGTGACGACCCCGGCGCAGGCCGAGAGATCGGAGAGGATTGCGCTGGTGGCGGCGAGCGCGGCTTCGATCGGTCCGGGTTCGCCGACCCTGCGTTCGATCGCGGACCGCTCTTCCGCAGTCGGTTCGGCCGCCTGCATCATCCCGTCGACAAACAGCCGCAGCCCGCTCTCGGTCGGCATCCGCCCCGCGCTGGTATGCGGTGCGGCCAGAAAACCGAGCGCTTCGAGCTCGGCCAGGACCGAACGGATCGATGCCGGCGAAAGGTTGAGTGCAGCCGCCCCGGCGAGCGTCTTGGACCCAACCGGCTGGCCGCTGGCGATGTAGCCCTCGACCACCAGCCGAAAGATATCTCTCGCCCGGGCGGTCAGTTCGGTGATCGGCGCGGTGGACACCGGGGCCTTGTAGGGACTCGGGCCGCAGCCTCAAGAGCCTTGCGGGCACGGCGCCAAAGCGACTAACCGCGCGGCATCGTTTCAAAAGGACATTCCATGCGACCTTCAGGACGCGCCGCCGACGAAATGCGCGCGCTTTCGTTCGAAACCAATTTCACCAAGCATGCCGAGGGCAGCGTGCTGGTGGGCTTTGGTGATACCCGCGTGCTCGTCACAGCGAGCGTCGAGGACCGTATTCCGCCGTGGATGCGCGGCAAGGGCGAAGGCTGGGTCACTGCCGAATACTCGATGCTCCCGCGCGCCACTCATACCCGCGGCCAGCGCGAGGCGGCCAAGGGCAAGCAATCCGGGAGAACCCAGGAAATACAGCGGCTTATCGGGCGTAGTTTGCGCGCGGTGACCGATATGAAGAAGCTTGGCGAGCGCCAGATCACGCTCGATTGCGACGTCATCCAGGCTGACGGCGGAACGCGCACCGCGGCAATCTCGGGCGCATGGGTGGCGCTGCGGCTGGCGGTCCAGGGATTGCTCGACAGCGGCGCGATCACCGCCGATCCGTTGACCCGCAAGGTCGCCGCGGTGAGCTGCGGAATCCACAACGGCAACCCGGTGCTCGACCTCGACTACATCGAGGATTCCTCCGCCGATGCCGATGCCAATTTCGTGCTGATCGAGGGCGGTCAGATCGCCGAAGTCCAGGCCACCGCCGAGGGCGCAACTTACGATGAGGAAGCTTTGCTCCGCCTCCTTCGCCTCGCCCGGATGGGCTGCGACCGGATCTTTGCGGCACAGGGCGAAGCCGTGAAGTGAAGCGAATCGGCTCCGAAACGCTGGTCATCGCCACGCACAACGCGGGCAAGCTCAAGGAAATCTCCGCGCTGCTTGCGCCGCACGGGGTCCAGTGCATTTCCGCCGGTTCACTCGGGCTGCCGGAACCTGCGGAAACCGGCGAAACCTTTGTCGCCAACGCGCTGATCAAGGCGCATGCCGCCGCGCAAGCCTCGGGCCTCCCGGCGCTGGCCGACGACAGTGGTCTGTGCGTGGCCGCGCTGGGCGGCAGGCCCGGGGTCTATACTGCCGATTGGGCCGAGCGGCAGCGGTTCGAAGGCCCGCCTGGACGCGACTGGTACCTGGCGATGGGCAAGGTCGAGGGGCTGCTCGCCGAACAGGGCGTGGACGCGCGCCGCGATTGCTGGTTCGCCTGCGTGCTCGCGGTTGCCTGGCCCGATGGCGAGCATGCGGTTTACGAGGGCCGCGCCGATGGCACGCTGACCTGGCCGCCGCGCGGGACGCTGGGTTTCGGGTACGATCCGGTATTCGTGCCTGCGGGGCGCAGCGCGACGTTTGCCGAGCTCGACCCGGCGGAAAAGCACGCCATCAGCCACCGTGCGGACGCGTTTGCGAAGCTCGTCGCGGCGCAGTTCACCTAAGCGCGCAGTGGCCCGCGCGCTTTATATCCACTGGCCATTCTGCCTCGCCAAGTGCCCCTATTGCGACTTCAACAGTCATGTCCGCGATGGTGTCGATCAGGATCGCTGGCGCGGCGCACTGATCGCCGACCTGCGCCGCGAGGCCGGGCTGGCGGGCGGAGAGCCGCTCGATTCGATCTTCTTCGGCGGCGGCACACCGTCGCTGATGCCGCCCGCGACTGTCGCTGCGCTGCTGGCCGAAGCCGAGGCGCTGTGGGGTTTCGCGCCGGAAATCGAAATTACGCTAGAGGCCAACCCCTCGTCGGTCGAGGCCGCGCGGTTCGCCGATCTGGCGAGCGCGGGGGTCAACCGCGTATCGCTCGGGCTCCAGGCGCTCGACGACGAAACGCTGCGGTTTCTCGGGCGCTTGCACAACGCGCGCGAAGGCTTGTCGGCGCTGGAAATCGCCCAGCAGCACTTCGCCCGCGCCAGCTTCGACCTGATCTACGCGCGCCCCGGGCAGACAGCGGCGCAATGGGCGGGCGAACTCACCCAGGCGCTGTCGTTCGGCACGGGGCACATTTCGCTCTATCAGCTGACGATCGAGCCGGGCACGCGCTTCGCCACGGACGTCCGCCGCGGTGCCTTCGTCCCGCTCGATGAGGATGCTGCTGCCGACTTGTTCGAAGTTACCCGCAATCTGACCGATGCCGCGGGACTGCCCGCCTACGAGGTCAGCAACCACGCCCGCGCCGGTGAGGAGAGCCGCCACAATCTCACTTATTGGCGCTATCTCGATTATGCGGGGGTCGGACCGGGCGCGCATGGCCGGCGCGGCGGTATGGCCACGCTGCGCCACAAGAAGCCCGAAAACTGGCTCGCCGCGATCGGTGCGCAGGGTGA